>NZ_CP149926.1:0-300000 GCF_037949285.1 Thioclava sp. GXIMD4216 | reverse complement strand
AATATGCCGCCGAGGCGCAGATGCAGATCGAAGAGCGTTCCTTCACCATCGAAGAGGCGCAGGCCGCCGATGAGGCCTTCTTCACCTCGGCTTCGGCCTTTGTGACGCCGGTCATCGAAGTGGATGGCAAACCGGTTGCAAGCGGCAAGCCCGGCCCCGTGGCGACCCGCCTGCGCGAGATCTATCTGGCCGAAAGCGCGAAATCGGCGCTGTAAGCGCGGCCCCCGAAACGGCAAAAGAAAACCCCGACCGCGCGGTCGGGGTTTTTGTCATCCGCAGGATCGGTTCTCGATCAGGCATTCAGGACGGTGGGCAGATAGGCTTGCTGGGTGAGGTCATCCACCAGCACGATCTGTTGCGCCAGCGTTTCCATATCCTCGGTGACGCCTTCCAGATAGGCCACGCTATTTCCGTTGATGCGCACCGTGGTACCCGCATCATCGGCCGAGATGGTGAAGGTCGAGGGCGGCCCCTGCATGGTGCTCAGCACCAGCACTTCGGGGTCATCCTCGGTCGTGCCCTCGCCGAAATCCTTGATGGTCACCGGATCGCCATAGGGCGAGCCAGCATTGGTTGCATTGACGATGAAGGCATCCTGACCATCGCCGCCCCACATGACATCGCCATCATCGCCGATCAGCAGGTCGCTGCCCGCGCCGCCATTGAGGGTATCGGAATTGCCCGCGATCGTATCCAGCGCGATCAGCCCGTCATCGCCATAGCCGCCATGCAGCGAATCCGAGCCCTGATGGTCGATCAGCACATCATCGCCGGTATTGCCGCGCAGCGTGTCATTGCCCGGGCCGCCAAGCAGCGCATCATTGCCCGCGCCGCCATCGATATAGTCATCGCCCGCACCGCCGATCCCGCCAAAGAAGCCCTGATCCTCAAGCGAGCTGATCAGGTCATCTATTGAGGAAAGCGTCGTCAGATCGCTCAGGTCGGCGGGGACGCTGCCCATGTCGTCGCCGCCCTTGAGCATGATCGTATCATCGCCATCCCCACCGATGATCGTGTCGCTGCCCTCGGTGCCGTGGATCCAGTCCCGTCCGGCTGAACCATAGGTGACCTGACCCGAGGCCGCGACCTGCCGTATCGGAGAGCTTTGCGTGTCACTTTGCGAGTCGTTTTCGCCAGAGGTGCTGTCATCGGTGCCGCTTTCCGAGCTGTCCTGCGCCGTTTCGTCCTCTCCGGTTTCCTCGGTCGTGTCGGTGGCTTCGGAGGCGCTATCCTCGGTGCTGTCCGGCTCGGTGGTGCTATCGCTTTGCGTTGCGTCGTCAGTGCTGTCGTCTTCCGCATCGTCGGTCTGCGTGCCGGTATCGGTATCGGTATCGGTATCGGCGGTCATCTCGTCAGAGGGATCGTCGCTATCATCATCGTGATCGGACATGTCGTGGATGCCGAAAGCGAAAGCCAAAGGAAGAAGGGAAAGAAGTAAAAAAGCGCCCATGACCGGCCCCAGCAGAACATAAGAATATCTGCTGGATATGTGATTGGATGGTTAAGTCAATCTTAATTCACACGCGCGCGTGATAATGCGTGAAGTTGGAAACTGTTAACCTTGAATACCGCGATATTATCGCTGGTTCTGGCAACAATCCAGAGACTGTTGCAGAAGGGGCGCCAAAGTCGCGGCCCATTCCTCTTGCTGGGCTCTGGTCTGGATCAGATCCTGACGCAGTTCGATCAGGATGTTCAGGCGTCCCGTTTGCAGCGCGTGGCGGTCAATGGAATCTCCGGCAAGATGGCCCTTATAGGGTTCGTTATCTCCGGTCGGAATATGTCGCGCCCTGAGCGCCTCGATCAGCGGTTCGGCCAGTCTGCGGTCCCGGGGATCCGACAGGATGCCGACCTGCCAAGGCCGCGGCGGTCGCCCGCGTAGCTGGGGCGTGAAGGAATGGATGGCGCAGATCACGCTGTTCTCGCGCCGTGCGGCCAAGGTTTCCAGTGCCTTGTGATAGGGACGGTGCAGGCGCTCCAGACGGCGCAGTTTCTCGGCGGCATCGGCATGGCGGTTGGCGGGAATGATCGTGCCGTCATAGAGCTTCATCAGCAGCGTCGGGTCCGTCTCGCCACGGTTCGGGTCGATCACCAGCCGCGAGAAATTTGTGCTGATCAACGGGGCGTCCAGCAGGCGTGCCAAAGCCTCGGAGACGCCCAACGCGCCCGGATCATAAGCGATATGGCGCGCCATATCGGCAGGCGGCAGCCCCAGATCACCGCCGTTGATCCAGTCCGGCACATGGTTTGTCGCGTGATCACAGGTGACCAGCCAGCATGCGCTCCGCTCTGCGCCCTGAATGTGAAAAGCGGTTTCGGTCATGGAAGATCACCTATTGTCACGCATTCTTAGTTTTGGTGCTGCATCACAGTGAATAAGCGAGCCTGCCCCGAAGTGCCAGTTGCACTTGCGACAAAATCGCGCAATACCTTGGGGCGGCCCACGACTAAATCGTAATTCCTAACCAACGAGGTCGCATGAGACGCCTTCGCAAAGTAAAGATCGTCGCCACTCTGGGCCCTGCATCTTCCGACTATGAAACGATCCGCGGTCTGTTCGAGGCCGGAGCCGATGTGTTCCGTCTGAACATGAGCCACGGCACGCATGACGAACAGCGTGCCCGCTACGAGATCATTCGTAAGGTCGAAGAAGATTTGGGGCGCCCGATTGCTGTTCTGGCAGATCTTCAGGGCCCGAAATTGCGGGTCGGAACCTTCGCTGCCGGTGCGGCAGATCTGGAAGAGGGGGATGCCTTCCGTCTGGATCTGGAGGACAAAGACGGCGACCAGCATCGTGTCTGCCTGCCGCATCCCGAAATTTTTGCCGCTCTGGAAGCGGGCACCACGCTTCTGGTCAATGACGGCAAGATCCGCCTGAAGGTCGAGGAGTGCGGTGCGGATTTCGCGAATTGCACCGTGACGGTGGGGGGCACCATCTCGAACCGTAAGGGCGTGAACGTGCCGGATGTGGTTCTGCCGATCCCCGCGCTGTCCGAGAAGGACAAGAAAGATCTGGAATTCGCCTGCTCGCTGGGCGCGGACTGGCTGGCGCTGAGCTTCGTGCAGCGCGCCGATGACGTGCTTGAGGCGAAAGCTCTGGCGCAGGGGCGTGCGCTGGTGCTGTCGAAAATCGAGAAGCCCGCCGCCGTGAAGGCCTATGACGAGATCCTCGAGGTGTCCGACGGGATCATGGTTGCGCGTGGTGACCTTGGCGTCGAGCTTCCGGTGCAGAACGTCCCGCCGATCCAGAAGAAGCTGGTGCGCAAGGCGCGTGCGGCGGCCAAGCCGGTGATCGTCGCAACCCAGATGCTGGAATCGATGATTGAAAGCCCGATGCCGACCCGCGCCGAAGTCTCGGATGTGGCGACGGCCATCTATGAGGGTGCGGATGCGGTGATGCTTTCGGCGGAATCGGCCGCAGGCCGCTATCCGATCGAAGCGGTTAAAACGATGAATAATGTCGCCGAGCAGGTCGAAGGCGATTCGACCTACCGCGAGGTTATAAACTCCAGCCGGACCTTCACAGCAGCCCGCCGCCAGACTGTGGCGGATGGCATTGTGGCCGCGGCCCGCGAGATTGCGGAGACCACCGATATCGCCGCGATCAGCTGCTATACCCAGACGGGGACTTCGGTGCGTCTTGTGGCGCGTGAACGTCCGCAGGTGCCGATTGTCGCGCTGTCGCCGGTCACCAAGACCCTGCGCAAGATCTGCCTGACCTGGGGCGTGCAGGCGATCAAATCCGAAGAGGTGGGGCGCTTCAAGATGGCTGTGGTCAATGCGGTCCGTGCGACCCGCGATTTCGGTCTGGCCGATGAGAAAGACCAGATCGTGGTGGTGGCCGGTGTGCCGTTCAATGTGGAAGGCACGACCAACATCCTGCGCGTCGCGCCTTGCGACGAGCGCCAGATCTTCCGCACCGAGCCGGAATAACCGTTTCAAGCCAAGCTGCCGCCCCGGACCCGCGTTCGGGGCGGTTGTCATTTGGGAGACAGCTCGGAAAGGCAGGGTATGACGGCGGATTATTGTCTGACTTTCGGTCTTTTGCTGATCGTTTTCGCGATTCCCGCCGGTGTTTCCGCCTATTCCGAAATGCGCCCGCCCCGCATGGCCGCCGTCACGATCGTGCTGGGGGCCTGTCTTGTCATCCTTGCGGTGACTCTCAGCCCGACCGGCTATAGCTATAGTGACATTCCGCAGGCCGTGGCGCGGGTTATGGCACGGTTTCTGCCCTGATATCGCGAGATCTGGCCATACCGGCCCGATGGGGCGGCTGTCAGGCCAGAATAAGGCTTGCAAAACGGGGCAAAGCTTTCTAGAAGGCGCGTTCTAGACGGCCGCGCGGCCGGCCCAAGAGGCATGCCGAGTCGCGCGTAAACCCCTCTTACGTTAAGGAGACGGAAATGCCCAAGATGAAGACGAAATCCGCTGCCAAAAAGCGGTTCAAGTTCACCGCGAACGGCCATGTCAAAGTTGGTCACGCAGGTAAGCGCCACGGCATGATCAAGCGGACCACGAAGTTCATTCGTAACACCGCTGGCACCATGGTCCTGTGCGACTCCGACGAGAAAATCGTCAAAAAATACATGCCGTACAACCGCTGATACTGGGAGACTTGAACTATGGCACGCGTTAAATCCGGTAAGGTCACCCACGCCCGTCACAAGAAGGTCCTGAAGGCCGCAAAAGGTTACTACAGCTCGCGCTCGCGTAACTTCCGCACCGCCACTCAGGCCGTCGACAAGGCAAACCAGTACGCAACCCGCGACCGTAAGGCGCGCAAGCGCAATTTCCGCTCGCTCTGGATCCAGCGTATCAACGCAGGTGTCCGCGCAGTCGACGCCGAAATGACCTACTCGAAATTCATCAACCTGCTCGCCGTTGCCGGTATCGAAGTGGACCGTAAGGTTCTCGCCGATCTGGCAGTTCACGAGCCGGAAGCCTTCGCTGCAATCGTTGCACAGGCAAAAGCAGCAGCCTAATCGCTGCCGCACCGATGAGTTTTTGAAAACCCGCGCCGAAAGGTGCGGGTTTTTGCATGTGTTAAGCATTCTGACCGGCGGCAACTTGCTGCGATGCGGCAAATGTGCTTTATTAATTTTTAATTAACTTTCTCCATTTCAGCCCCGCAGGAATGACAATGCTCGCTAGTGGTCTAGGCCGGACAAATTTTCTTACGGCCCGCAATCCGGAAACGACGAAGCTGGCCTCTTACCCGATGTTCGACTGGCTGCGGTTCGTGCTGGCATCACTGGTGGTCATGGTCCACGCGCATATGCCAGGGGTGCCGGGAATTTCCGGAGGGCTCTCGGTCGGGGTATTCTTCGCTCTGAGCGGCTGGCTGATCGGGTCGATTCTGCTGCGCACCTCGGTGACGGAACTGCCCCGTTTCTTCTTCAACCGCGCGACGCGGATCTGGCTGCCCTATGCTGCGGCAATCGCTTTGCTTTACGGGGCCGCCGCTATTCGTGAAGGCACCGGTTTCTTCTGGCTGAAGTATCTGGTGATGGATCTGACTTTCACCCACCAGATCTTCACCATCTTCCCCGTAGCGAAATTCGAGATGCCGCTTGACGGTTCCGGCAACCAGTTCTGGAGCCTGTCCGTCGAAGAGCAGTTCTACCTTTGGGCGCCCTTGGTGATGATTGTGCTGCCATGGGGACGTAAGGCGCTGACTTGGGTTGTGGTCTCGGCGGTGCTTTTGTCGGTCTATCCCTACTTCGGGATCATTGCTCTGGGCGTTCTGGCGGCAATCCTTCAGCGCGACTATGACCTTACGGGGCGTCTATGGGTGCGTCGGGTCGCGCTTCTGGTGGCTGTCGGGCTGGGGGTTCCGCTGTTCGGTCCGATGAATGTCACGGTGCCGCCGGCCCTGCAGGCGCTGTTCTGTGTGTCGGTTGTGCTGGCACTGTCGCAAAGCGGCCCGCGGTCGTCTGTGGGTAAGTTCCTGGGCGGGATTTCCTTTCCGCTCTATCTCAACCACTGGCTGGGGCTTGTGCTCTGCCATGGCATAGCCAATCAGTTCGGGCAGGGGGATGCGGCTTGGCTGCCCCTCGTGCAATATGCGGTGGCTTTTATGATCACGCTGCCGATGTATCTGATGGTTGACTGTCAGGTGATGAAGCGCCGGTCTGGCTGGTATACGGCAGCGGTCGGGCGTCGCATGATGTTTGCGGCCTACACTCTTTTTGCCGTCGGGATGCTGTCGGGTGTGCTCATGTATACCTATGGCCCGCATGCCGAGCTTCCCCAGACCATCGCCTCGGCCGAGTGAATGCGCCTTCGGGCGGGGTTCTGCACCAGAGCGGCTTGAATTTCGCCCCTGACAAGGCTAGCAACAGCCCCAACATTACAGAGGGTAAGAGTCAGATGAGCGATCTCGACCAGCTTCGCACGAAATATCTTTCCGGCGTGGCGGATGCCGCGGATGAGGCGGCTCTGGAAGAGCTGCGTCTGGCAGGGCTTGGCAAAAAAGGCGAAATCAGCCTGATGATGCGCGAGCTGGGCAAGATGAGCCCGGAAGAAAAGCAGACCTTCGGTAAGGCGCTCAACGAGCTGAAGACCGAGATCGACATCGCCCTGCGCGAGAAGAAACAGGCGCTGGCCGATGCCGCTCTCGAGGCACGTCTGCAGGATGAATGGCTGGATGTGACCCTTCCGGGGCGTCCGCGTCGTCAGGGCACCATCCACCCTGTGTCTCAGGTGATGGACGAGGTGACCGCGATCTTCGCCGATATGGGCTTCTCGGTGGCCGAAGGGCCGCAGGTGGAAGACGACTGGCATAATTTCGATGCGCTGAATATCGCGCCCGAGCACCCCGCCCGCCAGGAGCATGACACCTTCTTCATGCATCGTGCCGAGGGCGATGACCGTCCGCCGCATGTGCTGCGCACCCATACCAGCCCCGTGCAGATCCGCGCGATGCAGGAGCAGGGCGCGCCGATCCGTGTCATCGCGCCGGGCCGTGTGTATCGCATGGATATGGACCAGACCCACGCGCCGATGTTCCACCAGATCGAGGGGCTTGCGATCGGGAAGGACATCTCGATGGCGAACCTGAAATGGGTGCTGGAAGAGTTCTGCAAGGCCTTCTTCGAGGTCGATAATGTCGAGCTGCGCTTCCGCGCCTCGCATTTCCCCTTCACCGAGCCTTCGGCAGAAGTGGATATCCGTTGCTCTTGGGAGGGCAAGCAACTCAAGATCGGCGAAGGCAATAGCTGGATGGAGATTTTGGGGTCGGGCATGGTCCACCCGAAGGTGCTTGAGGCGGCTGGTGTGGATTCGACGCAATATCAAGGCTTTGCCTTCGGTATCGGGATCGACCGTCTGGCGATGCTCAAATATGGCATCCCCGATCTGCGCGCCTTCTTCGACAGCGATCTGCGCTGGCTCAAGCATTACGGTTTTGCGCCGCAGGATGTGCCGACCGTGCTGGGCGGCCTGAGCCGCTAAGCCTGCCTGCCAAGATGCAGACCGCAAAGACGCCGCCCCCGAGGGGCGGCGTTTTGCATTTGGCGGCAGAGGAAGGCTGGAATGGTGTGCTGAAAAAATGGGCATCTGGCGGCGGGCCGCTGATCTTTCGCTGCGACATTAAGATCTTGCTCATCAACTTCCCGCCAAGTGGGTGGCCGTTTGGCGCGGGGCGGGTAAGAATGCTGGCAGAGATAAATCGTAGGAACCGGAGGGATCTCATGAGCTGGGGTGGGTTGATTTTTCTGATGGTATTGGGCTGCGCGGTCAGCCTTGTGGGTCAGCTATATGTCTGGGGCAAGGGGACGACGCGCGCGCGGGACGAGGATTACGAGGCGGGGATCACCCGCATTGGTGTGGCAAGCCTTGGCGGTGCAATCCTGTTTGTCTTCCTGCTGGCCATCGGGGTGGACCGCGTTATGCCTCTGGCAAGCTATATGGCCTTTGCCACGGGGATCTGCATCACGCTGGTTATTGCATGGGCGGACACGCGCCAGACGATGAACGAGCGTAATTACGATCTGGGCATGAAATACGATGTCGTGATGTTTGTCGTGGCCGCGATGCATGTGGTCTTTGGTGTCATGATGGGGTCTTTCGGCTGGAATTTCGACATGCTCAGCCTCATTTTTGTCGAGCTGGTGGTCGTTCTGGTCAGCGTGATCTTCCGGTCGGTCGTCCGGGCCGCCACCAGCGGGGCAGAAGAGCACGCACACTGAAAGAGGCTTATGCGGATTTCAGGAAAACCCTTGTTTCACCGCGACCAACGTGGTGATTCCGACGAAAAGCGCAAGCTTTATGCCGCCTATGAACTCGCCTATACATTGGTCGATTTCGGGGCGGCCGTTTGCTTTGTGGTGGGGTCGATCATGTTCTTCTTTGACGCATGGATGATCCCCGGCACATGGCTGTTTCTGATCGGCTCGATCCTCTTTGCAGCCAAGCCGACGATCCGTCTGGTGCGGGAAATCCGGCTTTTGCAGATGGGGGATGCAAAGGATGTCGCGAAGCGGCAGGAGTGACCTTCCCATCCGGTCCCTTATCCGCTAGGACAGGCCCGCATCCCGTAGGGGGAATAGACGAAGGGTTGACCCATGAAATTCACGCTGAGCTGGCTGAAAGAGCATCTGGACACCGAGGCAAGCCTTGACGAGATCCTCTATGCGCTGACCGATCTGGGACTTGAGGTCGAAGAGGTCATTGACCCCGCCTCCAAGCTGGCCAGCTTTACCATCGCCAAAGTGGTCCATGCCGAGAGCCACCCCGACGCCGACCGTCTGCGCGTCTGCCGTGTGGCCACCGATGAGGGCGAGACGCAGATCGTCTGTGGCGCGCCCAATGCCCGCGAAGGCATCACCGTTGTTCTGGCCAAGCCCGGCGATTATGTGCCCGGCCTTGATGTGACCCTGTCGGTCGGCAAGATCCGCGGCGTGGAAAGCTTCGGCATGATGGCCTCCGAGCGCGAGCTGGAACTGTCGGATGAGCATAACGGCATCATCGAACTGCCCTCGGGCGAGGTTGGCCAGAAGTTTGTCGATTGGCTGGCCGAGAATAACCCTGCCGCTGTTGATCCGGTCATCGATATCGCGATCACCCCGAACCGCCCCGATGCTTTGGGCGTGCGTGGTATCGCGCGCGATCTGGCGGCGCGGGGTCTGGGTAAGCTGAAGCCGCTGGCGGTCACGCCGGTTGCGGGCAGCTTCGACAGCCCTGTGTCTGTGTCCATCGACGCGGGCCTGAAGGCCAAGGGTTGCCCCTATTTCGCGGGCCGCGTGATCCGTGGTGTGAAAAACGGCGAAAGCCCCGAGTGGCTGAAAAAGCGTCTTGAGGCGATTGGCCTGCGTCCGATCTCGGCGCTGGTGGATATCACCAATTACTTCACCTTCGACCTGAACCGCCCGCTGCATGTGTTTGATGCCGCCAAAGTGGCCGGTGGTCTGCGTATCGAGCCCGCCAAAGGCGGCGAAAGCTTCGCCGCGCTCGACGAGAAAACCTACACCCTGCGCGAAGGCCAGATGGTGATCGTCGATGACAATGGCGTCGAAAGCCTTGCCGGTATCATGGGCGGCTCTGCTTCGGGTGCCGAGGCTGACACCGTCGATGTCTTCCTTGAATCCGCCTATTGGGACCCGATCACCGTGGCAGCCACGGGCCGTGCGCTGAAGATCAATTCGGATGCGCGCTACCGGTTTGAACGTGGCGTTGATCCGGCCTTCACGCTGGACGGGCTGGAGCTGGCGACGCAGATGGTGCTGGACCTTTGCGGCGGCGAGGCGTCTCATGTGGTGTCCGATGGTGCCATGCCGCAGGTGGACCGCGCCTATAAGCTCGACCCCGCCCGCGTGATCAGCCTTGTGGGCATGGAGATCCCCGAGGCGACCCAACGCGCAACGCTTGAGGCGCTTGGCTTCACGCTGGACGGCGATATGGCGACCCCGCCCAGCTGGCGTCCCGATATTCTGGGCGAGGCCGATCTGGTCGAGGAAGTGGCGCGTATCGCTTCGCTCGCGCAGCTGGAAGGCAAGCCGATGGCGCGCGAGACCGCGGGCGTTCCGGGGGCGATCCTCACGCCGGTGCAGCGCCGCGAGAAAATGGCGCGTCGCACCATTGCGGGCGCGGGCTATAATGAATGCGTGACCTATAGCTTCATCGATGCCGCCTCGGCCACGCTGTTCGGCGGCGGCGCGGATGCGACCAAGCTGCAGAACCCGATTTCCTCGGAAATGACCCATCTGCGCCCCGATCTTCTGCCGGGCCTTCTGCAAGCCGCCAGCCGCAATCAGGCACGCGGCGCGGGCGATCTGGCGCTTTTCGAGGTCGGTCCGGCCTTCACCGGCGGTGAGCCGGGCGAGCAGCATCTGCAGGCAACCGGCCTTCTGGTCGGCCAGATCGCCCCGCGTGACCCCTATGGCTCGCGCCGTCCGGTGGACCTGTATGACGCCAAGGCCGATGCCGAGGTCATTCTGTCGGCGATCGGTGCGCCTGTGCGGATGCAGATCAACCGCAAGCTGGATGGCTGGTGGCACCCCGGTCGCTCGGGTGTGATGGCGCTGGGTCCGAACAAGCTGTGTGCCTTTGGCGAGATCCACCCCAAGGTCCTGCGTGAGATGGGCGTGAAAGGTCCGGCGGTGGCCTTCACCATCTGGCTGGAAAATGTGCCCTTCCCGAAAGCCAAGGGCCCGTCGCGTCCGGCGCTGGAAATGTCCGACCTGCAAGCGGTCGAGCGTGACTTCGCCTTTGTCGTCGATGCCAAGACCGAGGTGCTGACCGCCGTAAATGCCGCCTTGGGCGCGGATAAGGCGCTGATCGAGGCAGTGAATGTCTTCGACCAGTTCACCGGCCCGAAAGCGGAAGAGCAGATGGGTGCGGGCAAGAAGTCCATCGCGCTCAGCGTCCGCCTGCAACCGCGGGACAAGACGCTGACCGATAAGGATATCGAGGCGGTCTCTGCCAAGATCATCGACAAGGTCACCAAGGCGACCAAGGGCAGCCTGCGCAGCTGATCCTTTTTGCAACATTGACCAAACGCCCCTGCCACCCGCGGGGGCGTTTTTCTATGTCAGAATGCCGCTTGGCGACCAACGGGCTTGTGCCGTGCGCCTATGCTGCCCATCTTGGAAACAGGAGGTGCGCTATGGCAGGAGGTTGGGCCCGCGACGGGGCCGTGAACGAACAGATCGAAGCCTCGGTTCAGGATGAACTGGCCCGTATGCGCCAGCGCCGTGGCCCCACGGGCGAAAGCGCCGAGTTCTGCGTGGACTGTGACGAGCCGATCCCCGAGGCGCGGCGCAAGGCGATTCCGGGGGTGAAGCTATGTGTGGACTGTCAGGGCGGCCATGACAGCCGTCATGCAAATCGCGGCGGAATGAACCGCCGCGCGTCGAAAGACAGTCTGCTGAAGTGATCAGCCCATAGCATAGGGCCGCAGCCGGTGCCCGTCGGGGTCGGCAATCACGAAGCTGCGGCCAAAGGGTAGGTCGGTCGGCTCCATCAGGACCGGACCTAGTGCTTTCCACTGGTCAAACTGCGTGTCGACCTCGCCTTGGGCCAGCTTGAAGCCGATCTCGCAGCCCCCGGCAGCTCCCGTGGCAGCCGGTGTCACATGATCCTTCTGCCAAAGCCCAAGGGCTTGCCCGTCGGGCAGTTTGAACAGCGCGAACTGGTCCATCCTTTCAAGCGGTGCCTGCCCGAAAGCCGCTTCGTAGAAGGTACAGGACCGTGCGATATCCGCAACATACAGAAAGAGAGTGGTCTGGGTCATGGGGTGCTCCTTTTCATGATGCCCCCTCTCTAGCGTGCCCCTGTGTCAGTTTCTGTCAGCAGCCAAGCAGCCCCTGCGCGCGCCGCCAGTCATCGAACAGCTTCTTGCGCGGGGGACGGTAGGTCTCGCCCGTGGGGAGTGCTTCCGATATTCGGTCGGTGCGGAAACTGCGGAAATCGCCGCGCAGCTCGCACCAGCCCAGAAGCACCCGCGCCTGGTCAAAAAATGCCAGCGCCACGGGCCAGATCACGCGCTCCGACAGGGTACCCTCGCCCGTGCGATAGGTAATGCGCAGCTTCTGTTGCTGGCGGATGGCCGCCCGCAGCGCGCGCGAGGCCACCTGATCGGGGGCAGGGCGCGGGCCGCCCACCACCAGCGTGGTCAGGTCCATCTCGTCGCGCAGGGCAGCGGGCACCACCGCGCGCAGCCGCGCCAGCGCGCTTTCCGCCGCCTGCGCCAGATCGCTGTCGCCCTTGCTGGCCAGCCAGCGGGTGCCAACAACAAGCGCCTCAAGCTCTTCGACCGGAAAGGTCAGCGGCGGCAGCAGAAAGCCTTCGCGCAGCACATAGCCCAGACCGGCCTCGCCCTCGATCGGGGCGCCTTGCCCCTGCAAGGTGGCAATATCGCGGTAGAGCGTGCGCAGGCTTACCCCGAGTTCCTGCGCCAAAGCGGCCCCCGTCACCGGATGGCGATGGCGGCGCAGGATGTCCAGAAGCTGCAGCAGCCGTTCGGAACGGCTCATCTGTCAGAGGGGTGCGAGACCCCGTCGACCCATTTGACAGGCTCCCAGTCACGGGGGTTCACGCCCTCGATGGCACCAAGGTTCACACCATATTGGGTCGGGTCCGAGCGGCGGCGGTGATGGGTGTAAATCCCGCAGGTCTTGCAGAAGTAATGCACCGCCGTCTTGGTGTTGAACTGATAGACGGTCAGGTTCTCTTCGCCCTGCGTGATCTCCAGATCCTCCAGTTTCACCGTAACAGCCGCCGCCCCGCGCCTGCGACAGAACGAGCAATCGCAGCGCCGCGCTGTGCGCAGCCCGTCTGCCAGACGGATTTGCAGCTTTACGGCACCGCAATGGCAGCTCACGGTTTGCGGGGCATTCTGGTCGATGATCATGGGCGTTTCCTCCGGTTCACCAACCAGCATAGGCGAAGATGCCGCGCCCACAATAAAAATGGCCTCCCGCAAGGGGAGGCCATTCAGGGGAACTGGGTCCGGACGGGTTATTTCGCGCCCGCCGAGGCCAGAAGCTGGGCGTTGCCGCCTGCCGCTGTGGTATCGATGCAGATATGGCGTTCATGCCAGACATGGCCCACATCGGGATGGCCGGTGATCAGCGCAAGGATCGGTCCCTCACGGCGGGCCAAGGCCTGCGCGTATTTGCGCGCCTCTTCCGGTTTGCCCCAGTAGAGCGCCCCCGAAATGCCGTGTTTCGCGGTCAGACCATCCGGCGTCATATTGGTGGCCACTTCGGCCACGCCGCCCAGTGCTTCGACAGCTGCTTTCTGGTTGCGGGCCTCTTCGGCGCTGGGGCCCATGCACAGGAGCGGTTCGCGCACATGCAGCGTCAGGCGGTTCGATTCACCGGTCGGGCCCGGAAGCGAGCGCGCCTCTTGCGGCTTGTCCGAGGGTGCCGAAGTGGTGAAGCGCCACAGATATTCGGGGCCACCCGCTTTGGGGCCGGTGCCCGAAAGCCCTTCGCCACCGAAAGGCTGGCTGCCCACGACCGCGCCCACCTGGTTGCGGTTAACGTAGATATTGCCGCAATGGATGCTTTCCGTGACTTCCTGCACGCGGTTGTCGATACGGGTGTGCAGACCGAAGGTCAGCCCGTAGCCGGTCGCGTTGACCGCGTCGATGACCTTGTGCAGGTCTTCGGATTTGAAGGTCGCGATATGCAGCACGGGGCCGAAAATCTCGCGTTTCATATCCTCGATGCCGTTCACACGGATCGCGACGGGGGCACAGAAATGGCCCTGCTGCGGGGCGCTGATTTCTTTCAGCACGCGGCCTTGCGCACGGGCGGTTGCCACGTGGTCGCGGATGATGCCTGCAGCCTCGTCATCAATGACCGGACCGATATCGGTGGTCAGATCCCACGGGTTGTCCACCAGCAGCTCGTCCATCGCGCCAAACAGCATTTCCTGAATGGTGGGGGCGATATCGTCCTGCACATAGAGGCAACGCAGGGCCGAGCAGCGCTGACCCGCCGATTGGAAGGCCGAGACGAGGATATCGCGCACGGCCTGTTCCGGCAGGGCGGTGGAATCGACGATCATGGCGTTCAGACCACCGGTTTCCGCGATCAGCGGCGCGCCGGGGTCCATGTTGTCGGCCATAGCGCGACGGATGATCTTCGCGGTCTCGGTCGAGCCGGTGAAGGCCACGCCATTGATCCGCGCATCCGAGGTCAGGCGCGCGCCCACGGTCGCCCCATCCCCCGGCAGCAGTTGCAGGGCTTCGCGCGGCACGCCTGCCTCATGCAGAAGCTGCACGGCGAGGGTGGCGATGATCGGCGTCTGCTCGGCGGGCTTGGCCAGCACGGCATTGCCGGTCGCAAGGGCTGCGGCCACCTGACCGGTGAAGATCGCCAGCGGGAAGTTCCACGGGCTGATGCAGGTGAAGAGGCCACGCGCCTGCGCATTTTGCGGGATGTTGTGGGCGTAGTAATGCAGGAAGTCGACAGCTTCGCGCAGCTCGGCCACGGCATCGATCTGGATCTTGCCGGCCTCGCGGGCGAGGGCCGCGAAGATTTCGCCGTAATGGGCTTCGTAAAGCTCTGCGGCGCGGTTAAGAACCTCGGCGCGTTCGGTTTCCGACGCGGCCCACGGTTGGGCATTGGCCAGAGCGGTCTCGACATCGGCGCTGGAGGCGTTGAAGACCTGACCGATCACATCGCCATTCGAGGGGTTGAGCGCCTCGACAACGGGCAACGGCTGTGCGGTGCCTGCGATCAGCGGGCGGGCCTCGAAACGGGCGGCCTTGAACGGTGCACGGGCGGCATCAATGGTCGCCAGAGCGTCGCGTTCGGTCAGATCGAAGCCGGTCGAGTTCTTGCGGTCGCCGAACAGCGCATCGGGTTTGCGCAGGATCGGGTTTTCCACATGGCGGGTGCTTTCCACCTGAGCGAAGGGGCAGGAGGCCACTTCCTCGGGGGTCACATCCTCGTCCACGATCTGGTTCACGAAGCTCGAATTCGCGCCGTTTTCCAGCAGGCGACGCACCAGATAGGCCAGCAGGTCGCGGTGGGCACCACAGGGCGCATAGATCCGGCAGCGGGTCTTGTGATCGCCCAGAACGAGGTCATGCAGACGCTCGCCCATGCCATGCAGACGCTGGAATTCGAAATTGCGACGGTCTTCGCCTTCGGTCATTTCCAGCACGGCCGACACGGTATGCGCATTATGGCCTGCAAATTGCGGGTAGATCCGGTCGCGCAGGCTGAGAAGCTTGCGGGCATTGGAGATGTAGCTGACATCGGTCGAGGCTTTGCGGGTGAATACGGGGAAGTCCTTGAGGCCCATGACCTGCGCGCGCTTCACCTCGGCGTCCCAATAGGCGCCTTTCACCAGACGGACCATGATCTTGCGGTCATAGCGCTGCGCCAGATCGTAGAGCCAGTCGATTGCAGGGGTGCAGCGGCGGCCATAGGCCTGCACCACCACGGCAAAACCGTCCCAGCCTGCCAGCGACGGATCGGCCAGAACGGCCTCGATCACCTTGAAGGACAGCGTCATGCGGTCGACTTCTTCGGCATCGACGGTGAAGCTCATATCGGCTTTGGCGGCTTTTTGCGCCAGACGCAGCACGACCGGCACCAGCTCGGCCATCACGCGCTCTTCCTTGGCAAGCTCGTAGCGCGGATGCAGCGCCGAGAATTTCACCGAAATGCCGGGGTTGTCGTAAAGGTGACCCTTGCGGCAGTTGGTGGCAATCGCGTCGATCGCTTTCGAGTAGTCTTCCTCGTAGCGCTTGGCGTCTTTCATGGTGCGGGCGGCTTCGCCCAGCATGTCATAGCTGTAGGAATAGCCCTTGGCTTCCTGCTTCTTGGCGCGCACCATCGCCGACTGGATGGTTTCACCCAGTACGAACTGGCGGCCCATTTCCTTCATCGCGCGGCTTACGGCCTTGCGGATCACCGGCTCGCCCAGACGGCGGATCGCGCCGCGCAGATGGCCTGCCATTCCCGGCGGACGGTCATCGAGCACCTTGCCCGTCAGCATCAGGCCCCACGTGGAAGCATTGACCAGCGGCGAGGCCGAATGGCCCAGATGCTTGCCCCAATCCGACGGTGCGATCTTGTCTTCGATCAGCGCATCCATCGTGTCGGCATCCGGCACGCGCAACAGCGCCTCGGCCAGACACATCAGCGCAATGCCTTCCTCGGTCGACAGACCGTATTCCGCCAGAAAGACCTCCATCAGGCCCGGACGGCTATCGGCGCGGATACGGCGCACCAGTGCGGCCCCGCGTGCGGCAATCTTGCCCCGCGTGCCCTCATCCAGCGCGGCCTGCGCGATCAGGCGGTCCAGCAGCGGTTCTTCGGGTTGCAACGTCAGCGCGTCGATCTGCTGGAAGTCCAGCGCCGGATCAACGATGGGAGATGAAATTTTGGTCATGGCGGGCCTCAAGGAAGGTATTTTGTCTAATCTACATCGAAACCACTTTTTATTTCGCCCATTCGATGACAATTCTTGGTCGAAGAAACCAAAGATACGGGTCTAAACATGCCAAATGATCTGCCAGACCTCGATAATTACGACCAGAAGATTCTCGCGGCGCTTTCGGAAGAGGGGCGGCTGTCTGTTACCGAGCTTGCGCGCCGCGTCGGGCTGACCAAGACGCCTGTGCAGGCGCGGATGAAGCGGCTTGAGGATCTGGGGGTGATCAAGGGCTATCGCGCCGTGCTCAGCCCGATCCGTATGGGGCTGAGCCATGTGGCATTTGTCGAGGTGCGGCTCTTGGACACGCGCGAGGTGTCGCTGGCGGCGTTCAACCGCGCGGTGCGCGCCCTTCCCGAGGTAGAAGAGTGCCATATGATCGCTGGCGGCTTCGATTACCTGCTGAAGGTCCGGACCCGCGATATCACCGATTATCGCCGTGTGATGGGCGAGAAAATCTCGGCTTTGCCACATGTTTCCTCCACCACCACCTATGTGGCGATGGAGACGGTGACGGATGCGGCGGCGATCAGTCCGCAGGTCTGACCGCAATGATAACGGGTTGGCCATCGGCGCGCAGTTCGATGCCGTCTTGTGTGGCCGCAACACTGTCGACGCGGGCAATGGCTGCATGGAAGGCCTGTTCGGTCTGCATTTGCAGTTCCGAGCACATCATGCGGGTGCCGACAATCGCACCGATATGCAGCTTGCCGTCGCGCCGTTCCACAGGCGCGCTATAGCGGTTGCAGCCCGAATTTCCGGCAATCTGCTCCGCTTCCGGATGGAGCAGGTTGACCTTGACCCCCTCGGGCACCGGACGGCCTGCGATCTGCGTGACCTGCCATTCCTGCCCGACAGGCAGAGCGGCCAGCATATCCGCTGGTGGGGCATCGGGTTTGCAGGCGGCAAGACAAGCAATCAGGGCAATCGGGAGCATGAAACGCATGGGGCTATCCTTCGGATAAGGACCGGAACGCGTGCTGGCACGGCCCGCAGGCCAAAATCGGCGCATTCCGGCCCGTGTCGGTATCGTCCATGCATGCGGTCATTGTGCAGTGAAGTAAAGGCCATTGACGTGAGGACCCTCCGGCGCGCGCGGGCGATCGGCCTCTTGGGCGGGGTGGTTCGGGGGCGGGCCGGCCTTCATGCCGTGCCAGAAACCGCTTGCAGAGCTGTGGTAAATTAATCAAAAGGGGCCGCAGCATGTGCTGTTTTTGTTCCTGTGGTTGCCCTGTCCGAGCCGGATAGGGATGTCTGAGAGCGGTTTTCCCGAGGTGATTTCATGACAGGTGAGAGCGTTTCTTCTGATCAGCTCGATGATACGGACCGCCGTCTGATTGCCGCGCTGCGTCGCGATGGGCGGGCGGCTGTCTCCGATCTGGCGACCCAGCTCAACCTGTCGCGGGCCACCGTGCGCTCGCGGATCGAAAAGATGATCTCGCGGGGCGAGATTACCGGCTTTTCCGTCCAGACCCGCTCGGATGCGCCGCAGGCTGCCGTGCGCGGGGTGATGTTGCTGGAGATCGACGGTCGCCAGACCGACCAGATCGTGCAGAACCTGCTGGGCCTGCCTCTGGTGCAGGCGGTGCATACGACCAATGGGCAATGGGATCTCCTGCTGGAGATCGGCGCCCGCAATCTGCAGGAATTCGATGATCTTCTGCTGATCATCCGCGCCTTCGAAGGGGTGCGCCGCAGCGAAACCAGCCTGTTGCTGGGCACAAGGCGGCCTGCGGTGATCGGCTAGGGCCAAGCCTGCAACATATTCCATGGTGTGATAGGCTGGGTGCTTTTCCTACGCGCCTGCGGGCGGTAAGGTGCCTGCGCAACAGGAGGCCCCCGCGATGATTGCCGAGCTAGGTCACTTTACTCTTATACTGGCACTTTTTGTGGCCGTTATTCAGTCCCTTGTGCCGCTGATCGGGGCGCATAAGAACTGGCGCGGCTGGATGGCGGTCGCCGGACCGGCGGCGACGGTGCAGTTTCTGCTTGTCGTGACATCCTTTCTGGCGCTGACCTATGCTTTCGTGACATCGGATTTTTCGGTCGCGCTGGTCTACGAGAACAGTCACACCGACAAGCCGATGCTCTATAAGGTCTCGGGAGTTTGGGGCAACCACGAGGGCTCCATGCTGCTTTGGGTGCTGATCCTGTCGATCTTCGGCGCGGCGGCGGCATGGTTTGGTGGCAATCTCCCGCCCCGTCTGCGGGCCCGTGTCCTGTCGGTGCAGGGCATGATCGGGCTGGCATTCCTGATTTTCATCCTGTTCACCTCGAACCCGTTTCTGCGCATGGCCAATCCGCCGATGAACGGGCGCGGGATGAACCCGCTGCTGCAAGACCCCGGTCTGGCCTTCCACCCGCCCTTCCTCTATCTGGGCTATGTCGGGCTTTCGATGGCCTTCTCCTTTGCCGTGGCCGCCCTCATTGAGGGGCGCGTCGATGCGGCATGGGCGCGCTGGGTGCGGCCCTGGACGCTTGCGGCATGGATCTTTCTGACCATCGGTATCGCCCTTGGATCATGGTGGGCCTATTACGAGCTGGGCTGGGGCGGTTTCTGGTTCTGGGACCCTGTGGAAAACGCCTCCTTCATGCCGTGGCTTCTGGCGGCGGCGCTTTTGCATAGTGCGATCGTTGTGGAAAAACGCGAGGCGCTGAAAAGCTGGACGATCCTTCTGGCCATTCTGGCCTTCGGATTTTCGCTGATCGGCACGTTTATCGTGCGCTCCGGTGTGATTACCTCGGTGCATAGCTTTGCCAATGACCCGCAGCGCGGGATCTATATCCTGAGCATTCTGGCGGTCTTCGTGGGCGGGGCGCTGACGCTCTATGCCTTCCGCGCGGGGGCCATGCAGGCGCGGGGCGTGTTTTCCATGCTGTCGCGGGAAAACGCGCTTGTGCTGAACAATATCCTGCTGGCCGTGGCGGCGCTTGTGGTGTTTGTGGGCACGATCTGGCCCCTGCTGGCCGAGATGTTCTGGGCGCGCAAGCTTTCGGTCGGAGCGCCGTTCTTCGATAAAAGCTTCACGCCGTTCTTCGTGGCACTGGCGCTGGTGCTGCCGGTCGGGGCGATGATGCCGTGGAAACGTGCGAAGATGGGCCGTGTGCTGCGTCCGCTGCTGCCGGCCTTCGTGCTGGCGCTGGCGATTGCCGGACTGGGATGGACAATGGAAACGGGCCGGTCGCTGATGGCGCTGGTGGCCAGTTTCCTCGGGGCATGGATCATTCTGGGGGCGCTTGTCGAACTCTGGCAGCGCGCCGGACGCAGGCCCGCACGGCTGTTGCGCCTGCCGCGCGCCGATTGGGGCAAGGCGGTGGCGCATTCCGGTCTGGCGATCACCATCATGGGGGTCGGGCTGCTGACCGCCGGTCAGGTCGAGGATATCCGCGTGGCACAGGAGGGGCAGCCTTTCGAGGTGGCCGGATACCGGATCAGCCTTGACGAGGTGCATCGCGATCAGGGGCCGAACTATGTTGCCACCACCGCCACGATGACTGTGCGGCGTGGCGGGAAGGTGGTCACGGTGCTGCATCCCGAAAAGCGGGTCTATCCGACCGAGGGCATGCCCACCACAGAGGCCGCAATCCGTAGTGGCTTCCTGCGCGACATCTATCTGGTGATCGGCGATCCGCAGGAGAATGGCGGCTGGGCCGTGCGCACCTATATCAAACCCTTCGCGATCTGGATCTGGGGCGGGGCGATTATCATGGCCCTTGGCGGGTTGCTCAGCCTGTCGGACCGCCGGTATCGTGTGGCTGCGGGCGCGCGCAAGGCGTCGGCCGTCTCTTCCGCAACTCCGGCAGAGTGAGGCCGTGCCGATGATCCGTATCCTTCTTTGCGCCCTGTCTTTCGTCATGTTGCAGGCGGCGGCGGTTCTGGCCGTGCAGCCCGACGAGATCCTGCCCGATCCGGCGCTGGAGGCCCGCGCTCGCGCCCTGAGCACAGAGCTGCGCTGCCCCGTCTGCCAAGGCGAGGATATCGACGATTCCAACGCCGCCGTGGCCCGTGATCTGCGGCGTCTGGTGCGCGAAAGGCTGGTGGCGGGCGATACGGATCAGCAGGTGCTGGAATATGTGACGGCGCGCTACGGGGAATATGTGCTGTTTTCTCCCGAGGCGAAGGGCGCCAATCTGCTGCTCTACTGGGCGGGGCCTGCCACCTTGCTGATCGCCTTGGGCAGTGTGGTGGTCTGGGTGCGCCGCAGGGCCCGCCGTCACGACCCCCGCCCCGAGGCGCTGAGTGTCGAGGAAAAGGCGCGTTTGGACGAAATATTGAAGGGTTAGAGGCGCTGGCCTCTTGCGCCTTCGCAGCCTTTCGCTTAGCCAAGACGACGTTGCGGGCGTGGCGGAATGGTAGACGCATGGGACTTAAACTCCCTGGGGCCTAGGCCCATACCGGTTCGAGTCCGGTCGCCCGTACGGTTTCCCCCCCATTTTGTCCGTGGCGCTGCCGATCCCCCGCTCGGGCGCGGCGCGTGAGGCCGATCCGGGCCGCAGGAGGGGGCATTTGCCTGGGATGGCCGGGGTGGAGCCTTGCCTTTCGCCTTGCGCCCCTCGGCCGTTATCGCCACTATCCGCGCGCGATAAACGGAGACACCCATGAGCTTTACCCTTGCCACCTGGAACATCAACTCGGTCCGCCTGCGCGAGGGGCTCGTGGCGCGTCTGATGCGCGAAGAGGCGCCCGATGTGCTGTGCCTGCAAGAGTGCAAGAGCCCTGTGGAGAGCATCCCCTTCGAGAGCTTCCGCGCTTTGGGCTACGAGCATATGGTTGCCCGCGGCCAGAAGGGCTATAACGGGGTGGCGATCTTTTCCAAGATCCCGATGGAAGAGGCAGGCGCCGGCGATTATGCCAATCTGGGCCATGCGCGCCATGTGGCGGGGCGTCTTGCCAATGGCGTGACGGTGCATAACTTCTATGTGCCCGCAGGGGGCGATGTGCCCGACCGCGAGGTGAACGAGAAATTCGGCCAGAAGCTGGATTACCTCACCCATATGCGCGATGAATTCGCCGCCAAAGCGCCCGAGCGCGCCATTCTGGTGGGCGATCTGAATATCGCCCCGCGCGAGGATGATGTCTGGTCGCATAAGCAGCTTCTGAAAATCGTCAGCCATACGCCCATCGAGGTAGAGCATCTGGACGCGGTGATGAAAGCGGGCAACTGGGTCGATGTGACCCGTCAGGACATCCCCGAAGGGCTGCTTTATAGCTGGTGGAGCTATCGCGCCAAGGATTGGTCCGCCGCCGATAAGGGCCGTCGTCTGGACCATATCTGGGCGACAGCGGATATTGCGGGCGCGGCCTCGGGCTCGCGTATCCTGCGCGATGTGCGCGGTTGGGAACAGCCCTCCGACCATGCGCCGGTCTTCGCGACTTTCGATCTTTAATTTCGCGCGTCCCGCAGGGCAGCCCTTGGCGGGGCGGGTCCGCGAGCGCATATAGACACCGACAGAACTCCGGAAGGAAGATCCCATGCTCGGCAATGAGATGATCGGCGGTATGACAGCCGCAACCGATGACCTGATCAAGGACGTAACCGAAGCCAATTTCATGGCCGACGTGATCGAGAGATCGCAAACCGTGCCAGTGATCGTCGATTTCTGGGCGCCGTGGTGTGGCCCGTGCAAGACGCTGGGTCCGGCGCTGGAAGCGGCGGTGACCAAGGCCAAGGGTGCGGTCGTGATGGCCAAGATCAATGTCGATGAAAACCAGATGCTCGCAGGGCAGATGCGGGTGCAGTCCATCCCGACCGTCTATGCCTTCTATCAGGGCCAGCCGGTGGACGGGTTCCAGGGCGCGCTTCCGGGCTCCGAGATCGAGAAATTCGTGACCAAGATCGCCGAGATGGGGCCGGGGGCCGATAACGGTCTGGCCGATGCGATTGCCGCCGCCGAAGAGATGCTGGCGGAGGGCGCGGCCGAGGACGCCGCCGAGACCTTTGCGGCCATTCTGGACGAAGAGCCTGAAAATGCCGAGGCCTTCTCGGGGTTGATCCGTGCCCATATCGCGGCAGGGCAGCTTGAGCAGGCGCAGGCGCTGGTTGAAAATCTTGCGCCCGCCCTTGCCACGGCGGCATCGGTCGAGGCGGCGCTGGCACAGCTGGAACTTGCCAAACAATCGGCCAATGCCGGTCCGCAGGCGGAACTGCAGGCCAAGGTGGATGCCGATCCGGCCGATGCTCAGGCGCGCTTCGATCTGGCGCAGGCGCTGTTTGCCGCAGGTGATGCGGAAGGCGCGATCAACCAGCTTCTGGAGCTGTTCCGCCGTGACCGCGAATGGAATGATGGCGCGGCCAAAGCCCAGTTGCAGACCATTTTCGAGGCGCTCAAACCCACCGATCCTCTGGTTGCAAAGGGGCGTCGCAAACTCGCCTCGATGATATTTGTCTGATCGGGGTTTCGGCCTAGCTGGTGGTCCATGATGAACGCAATCGACCTGCCCGATGCCATTCCGCTCTTCCCGTTGCCCGGGGCGCTTTTGCTGCCCCGGGGGACGCTGCCCCTGCATATCTTCGAGCCGCGCTATTTGCAGATGATCGAGGATTGCCTGAAAACGCCGGGGCGGTTGATCGGGATGATCTTGCCGCGCAATCACGGCGAGGACGAGGCCGAGCTTGCGCCGATCGGCTGCGCGGGGCGTCTGACGGGGTTTTCCGAAACCGAGGACGGGCGCTATCTGATCACCCTGACCGGCATCTCGCGCTTCCGTCTGATGGGCGCACGCGACGGGTTCACGCCCTACATTATGGGCGAGGTCGAGTGGGACGAGTTCTCCGGCGATCTGCATGGGCCTGACCATGACCGGGGCCTGCAACGCGAGAGTTTCTTTGCGCTTCTCAGCCGGTTTTTCGAGGCCAATGGCATGGATACCGACTGGGACAGTCTGCGTGATGCCGAGGACGAATTGCTGATCAATTCGCTTTCGATGCTGATGCCGCTTTCTCCGGAGGACAAGCAGGCCCTGCTGGAGGCTCCCAACCTGACGGTGCGGCGCGAAACCCTGCTGACGCTGATGGACTTCTCCCTGCGCAGCGGTGGCGAAGGGGAAGAGAGCCTGCAATGAGCACAGCGCAACCGGAGGATAATCCCGACCGTGTCAGCACCGAGCGCCCTGCCTTCGACAGGCGGATGCTGGAGGTGCTTGTGTGCCCGTTGACCCATGCCGTGCTGCATTATGATGCCGCCGCACAGGAACTGATCTCGAAGCCCGCACGTCTGGCCTTCCCGATCCGCGGCGGCATTCCGATCCTGATCCCGTCCGAGGCGCGGGATCTGGATGTCGATTGAGGCGGGTTAAAGCGGCTCGCCCTTCAGAAGGCGGGGCAGGGTGCCACCCAGCCCCGCGGCCTGTGTCATGAAGCCGCGCCGCAATCCGGGGAGTGCCTGAACCAGCCCCATTCCCATCTGGCGCCCGAGTTTCAGCAGGGGGTTATGGTTGGAAAACAGCTTGTTGACCGTATCCATCCCCAGCGCCAGCGAGGTGGAATCAAAGCGCCGCCAGCTTTGATAGTCTTCCAGCACATTCAGCGCACCGATATCATCGCCACGCCGGTAGGCATCCACCAGAACCTGCGCCAGCGCCGCGACATCACGCAGCCCGAGATTGAGCCCCTGTCCCGCAATCGGATGCACGCCATGCGCCGCATCGCCGACCAATGCGATCCGCGCGGCCACATAGGATTTGGCCAGTGTCAGGTTCAGCGGGTAGCTGAAACGCGGGCCAGCCAGAGAGATCTGGCCAAGGAAATCCCCGAAGCGCGGGCGCAGCAGGCCCAGAAAATCGCCATCCGACAGGCCGTCCAGCGTCTGCGCGTTCTCGCGCGTCTCGCTCCAGACGATAGAGGACCGGTTGCCGGTCAGCGGCAGGATCGCCAACGGGCCGGTCGGCATGAAGAACTGCTGCGCGATGCCGTGATGCGGTTTTTCATGGGCGATTGCGGCCACCAGAGCGGTCTGGCCGTAATCCCAGCCCTCGCGCGTGATCCCCGCACGTTCGGCCACGCCGGATTTGCGCCCGTCGGCCCCGACCAGCAGGCGGGCCGTCAGGCATTGACCGTCCGAAAGCGTCGCTGTGACATGGCCTTGGGATACCTCTTGCGCGATGACAGAGGTGCCCGCGATCACGGTGACAAGGGGCTGTGCCTCCATCGCGTCCTGCAAGGCGCGGGACAGATAGCGGTCTTCCAGCATCCAGCCCACAGGGGACTGGTCCATCTCGCGCGAGTCGAAATGCAAAAAGAAGGGGGCCGCGCCGTCGCCTGCGTGACCATCGGAGGCTTTGACATCCATCATCGGTTGCGCCTCGGGGGCAAGCTGGCGCCATAGGCCCAGCCCCTTCAGCAGCCGCTGCGAGGCGACCGCCAAAGCGTAGGCCCGCCCGTCAAAGCCCTGATGGGCCCTTGCGCGGGGCGGCGTTGCATCGACCACGGTCACCCGTAGCCCCGCCTGTGCCAGCGCCAATGCCAAGGTCGGGCCGTTCAGCCCGCCGCCGGAAATAAGGATATCACAATCGGTTTTCATGCTGCTAAATATGGCGTTTTCGGCGCGCTTGTCCATTGCTTGCACGACTTTGGTGTAACCCCCATTGTCAGAACGATAAAATCATGTCTAGCCTTGGGTTTGAGTGATGATTGGAGAGCCTGCATGACGACCTCGACCCGCTATCTGCCTGCCGCGGAACAAGGGCGTCTGATTGCCGCGGGCATGCTGGATCCGGTCGCGCAGGTCGAACTCTATCTGGAGACGGCAGCGGGGCGCGATGGCCGGATGGCATTTGCCCGCCTGACCCCCAATCGCGCGCGCTTCGAGGCGATGGCGGCGCGGACCCGCACGAAAGTGGGGCAGGGGCGTTCGGCGCTGGATGGGGTGGCCATTTCATGGATGGATGCGGTGGACAGTGCGGGGGCGGTCACCGAAGCGGGCAGCCGGCTGTTTTCGGGCCATGTGCCCGCCCGTGATGCGCGCGCGTTGCAGCAGGCCAGTGCCGCGGGCGGGGTCTGTCTGGGGAAGACGCAGATGACCGAGCTGGGGCTGGATCTTCTGGGGGTGAATGCCCTCAGCGTCACCCCGCCCAACCGCCATGACCCCAGCCTTGTGACGGGGGGAGGGGCCTCTGGCGGGGCGCTCTCGGTCACACTGGGGCTTTGTGCTATGGCGGTGGGGCTGGAGAATGGCGGCGGGCTTCTGGTGCCTGCCGCGTGGAACGATCTGGTGGGGTTCCGCCCCGGACTGGGGCGCGTGCCGCTTGCGGGGGTGGCGACGGGGTCGCAATTCGATACGCTGGGCTTCATGGCGCGACGGGTCGAGGATTGCGCGCAGGGGCTGGCGCTGGTGGAAAACGGCAAGCTCCCCGATCTGCGTGGCGCAGACATATCGGGCGCGCGTCTTCTGGTGCTGGAGGGCGGCGTCTTTGATGATGCCGATCCGGCCTGTCTGGAGGCAATGAGCCGTGCGATAGGCCGTTTGGCCAAGGCGGGCACCAAGATTACGGTGCAAAGCCCCAAAGCGTTCGAGGCGCTGAAGCGGCTGCGCTTTTTGGCGCAGACCGAGTTTCACGCCCGCTGGCAGCAGCGGGTGAGAGAAAATCCGCTTAAGGTGACGCCCGATTTCCTACGGGCCTTCGAGGCGGCGGGAGGTGTCTCGGCGGATGTCTATCTGCAGGGGCTCGCGCAGTTGCACGCGGTGCGGCAGGACTGGCGGGGCGTGGTTGCGGGCTATGATGTCGTGCTGATGCCCACTGCGGCCTCCTTGGCCCCAAGCTATGATAGCCTGTTGATAGATCAGGATTTCTTTAGGAGCCAGCAACAGTTGGCCAGCCGGAATGTCGGCAGTGCGGCGCTTCTGGGCGGGCCGGTGCTGACCCTACCCACGGGGCGCGATATGGTGGGGCTAAGCCTTTTGGGGCTGCCCGGAGAGGATGAAAAGGTGCTGTGTTTTGGGGCTGCGATCGAGGCCGCGCTTGGCTGAAATGCCACAATCCAAAGGCGACCTTGCCCGCATCTCGCCATGATCTGGACAGGACATGTGGTTTTTGGGTAACGTCGTCCCGAACGGGGCGCAAAATGACTCCGGCAAATGAGGCATATAATGGATTATCCCGAGCGGTTCTCGAACCTGCCCGAATACGCGTTTCCGCGTTTGCGGACGCTGCTCGATTCCCACCAGCCGGGCGGGGAAATTATTAATATGACCATTGGCGAGCCGCGGCATGCGATGCCGGGCTTTGTGGGCGATGTGCTGGCGGCCTCTGTCGCGGAATTCGGCAAATACCCAGCCAATAACGGTACCCCCGAACTTCTGGCCGCGATTTCGGCATGGATTGCGCGGCGCTACGGCGTGGAGGTTGCCGAGGATCGGATCATGGCGCTGAATGGCACCCGCGAAGGGCTGTTCAATGCGGTGCTGGCACTTTGCCCCGAAACCAAACGGGGCAAGCGCCCCGTGGTTCTGATCCCCAACCCCTTCTATCAGGTCTATGCCATCGCCACGATGATGATCGGCGCAGAGCCTGTTTTCGTGCCCGCCACCGCAGAAACGGGGTTCATGCCCGATTATCGCGCGCTGCCTGCCGAGGTGCTGGACCGCACGGCGATCGCCTTTATCTGCTCGCCCGCCAATCCGCAGGGGGCCGTGGCCTCGCGCGCGTATCTGGCCGATCTGCTAGAGCTGGCCGAGACACATGATTTCCGTGTTTTTGCCGATGAATGCTATTCGGAACTCTATCGCCATGACCCGCCCCCCGGGCTGATCGAGGTGGCGCAGGAGGTGGGGGCCGATTCCGAGCGCGTGGTGATCTTCCATTCGCTGTCCAAACGGTCCAGCCTGCCGGGGCTGCGGTCCGGCTTTGTTGCGGCGGGGCCGAAAAGCATGCATTATATCCGCCAGCTGCGCGCCTATTCGGGGGCGCCGCTGCCGCAGCCCTTGCAGCGTGTCGCGGAAAAGGTCTGGGCGGACGAGGATCATGTGATCGAGAACCGCCGCCTGTATCAGGAGAAATTCGATGACGCGGCCGTTGTCTTTGACGGCATCAATTCGGTTACCATGCCCGATGCGGGCTTTTTCCTGTGGTTGCCGGTGGAGGATGGCGAGGCGGCGGCCATGAAATTATGGCGCGAGACCGGTGTGCGGGTTCTGCCCGGTGCCTATCTTTCGCGCGAAGTCGAGGACGAAAATCCCGGCAGATCCTATATTCGGGTGGCTCTTGTCGCCCCAAGAGAAGAAACGCGACGCGGACTGACCAAGCTCCGTGATTGCCTTTACCTTTGAGGACGAGCAGCAGATGGCATTGTATCAAATGAGACAGCGCGACCCCCTTCTCGACCAGAATACGCAGGCACTTCTTGAACGCCGCGGTAAAGAGCTTGCCGGCGCGGGACTGATCGTTCTGGCGGCGCTCTTGAGCATGATGCTTGTCAGCTATTCGCCCGAAGATCCCAGCTGGATGGCCGCCTCGGATGGAGAGGTGCAGAACTGGCTGGGGCGGATCGGCGCGGGGATTGCCTCGCCGCTTTACGTCATTTTTGGCCGTGGATCATGGCTTCTGCCGCTGGCCTCGCTGGCATGGGGCGTGCGTTTCATGACCCATCGCGGCGAAGAACGGGCCCTGTCGCGGCTGATTTTCCTGCCCATCGCAATCGCGGTTTCGGCGGTGCATTCGGCACTTCTGGTGCCGGGGGCGGAATGGACCGCGAATTTCGGACTTGGCGGCCATTTTGGCGATATGATCGCGGGAATGATGCTGGGGATCGTTGGCGCTTCGGCCTTTGTGGTGAAGTTCCTGTCGCTGCTCTTTGCGGCCGGTAGCCTTGCGATGATGGCCTTCGTTACCGGGTTCGTGAAGCCGGAGTTGCAAAATATCCTGCGTTTTCTGCTGCTTGGTCTGCTGGCAGGTTATGACGCGATCATGCGTATGATCGGGCAGGGGGCATCGGCTTCGGTGCTGGCGGCGCGTGGTGCCGCCGAACGCCACCGTGCCCGCCGTGCCGAGGCACAGGCCCATGCCGCCGAACTGGCCGAATGGGAAGCCCAACAGGACTATCAGGCGCAGGCGGCCCAGCCCCCGCGCGCCCAATCGGCGCGTCGCGCGCCGGTATATCAGGCCCCCGTCTATGACGAGGAAGAGGAGGTTCTTTACGACGACGAACCCGAACAGGACGCGCCTCGCGCAGGCTTCCTGTCGCGCATTATCCGTCCCGCCGAGCCGGAGCCGATGGTCGAAGCCGAGCTTGTGGACTTCGAATATGACGATCCGCGCGCCGGAACGGACGAGGCACCCAGCCCCGAGCGGATCAAGGCACGTATTGCCGAGGCCGTGCATCAGCGTCGGCAGGCCCCGCGGGTGCAGCGTCAGGAGGCTCCGCAACACCTTGCAGCACCGGTCGCGCCGGAACCCGAAGAGGTCCAGCCTGCACGGCCCGAAGCCCCGCTTTCGGTCATGGCGGCTGTGGCCCGCCGTCTGGCCCGTGGTCCGAAACTGCGCGAGCGGATCGAGCCGCAGCTGAAGGCCGAGCCGGCCCGCGTCGAACCGCCGCTGCGTGCCGAGCCGCGCTATATGCCGCGTTTCGGAGCGTCCCATGCCGAGGCTCCGTCGGCCCCTTATGCCGATATGGTGCAT
Source organism: Thioclava sp. GXIMD4216 (assembly GCF_037949285.1). NCBI lineage: Bacteria > Pseudomonadati > Pseudomonadota > Alphaproteobacteria > Rhodobacterales > Paracoccaceae > Thioclava > Thioclava sp. GXIMD4216. The sequence goes on along the minus strand of NZ_CP149926.1, from coordinate 270,992 downwards.
CCTGCTTATGCCCCGCAGCCCGCGCCGAGCGCGCAATCTGCGGCAGAGGTCTCGGATGCGCGCAGCCGTTTGATGGCCGAGCCGCATCAGGATTTCCGCGCGCAGGATCAGTGGCTTGATCAGGGCTATCACATGGATGAGGTCGAAACGATGGACAGCCATCAGTTCGAGCCTTTCGACGTGGATGCGTTCAGCGCCTTGGACGAGACCTATGGCTCCGCCCATTCCGAGCCCGCACCCGCACAGATGCCCCGCGCCAGCTTCTCGGCGCCGGTGGAAGAGAACGAGGAGCCGTCTGCGGCTTATCGTATGATCCAGCGCGGCGAGGCCTATGCCGAGGATGCGACGCTGAGCGGAGATGATGACGACGACATGATGGATGCGCCGCAGCCGTCATTGTCGCAGCCATCGCTGGATGAGGCGCATGATATGGGCGTTGCGCGCAATGCCATGCCGGATGTGCCTGCCGTCAAGCCGGTTGCAACGGCAAAGACCGTGGCACAGGGGGAAAGCCTCAATCGCGGGCCGATCCAGAAGCCCGTGCATATGCCGAGCGCGACCCATGCCAATTACGAAGCGCCGCCGATGTCGTTGCTGACCGATCCGGCTTCCATCCCGCGTCACCAGTTGCCCGACGAGGCGCTGGAAGAAAATGCGCGCCAGCTGGAAACCGTGCTGGAAGATTACGGCGTCAAGGGCGAGATCGTCTCGGTCCGTCCGGGTCCCGTGGTCACCATGTACGAACTGGAACCGGCGCCGGGTCTGAAAGCCAGCCGCGTGATCGGTCTGGCCGATGATATCGCGCGGTCGATGTCGGCGCTGTCTGCGCGGGTGTCGACCGTGCCGGGGCGCACCGTGATCGGGATCGAGTTGCCGAACGAGCATCGCGAGAAGGTCGTGCTGCGCGAGATCCTGACCGCGCGTGATTTCAGCGATGGCAATATGCGCCTGCCGCTGGCTCTGGGTAAGGATATCGGCGGCGAGCCTGTTGTGGCCAACCTTGCCAAGATGCCCCACCTGCTGATCGCAGGGACCACGGGTTCGGGGAAATCGGTGGCGATCAACACGATGATCCTGTCGCTGCTCTATCGCCTGACGCCGGATGAATGCCGTCTGATCATGATCGACCCGAAGATGCTGGAACTGTCGGTTTATGATGGCATCCCGCATCTGCTTTCGCCCGTTGTGACCGACCCGAAGAAGGCCGTTGTGGCGCTGAAATGGGTCGTGGGCGAGATGGAAGACCGCTATCGCAAGATGTCCAAGATGGGCGTGCGCAATATCGAAGGCTATAACGGCCGCGTCAAAGAGACGCTGGCGCGTGGCGAGATGTTCAAGCGCACCGTGCAGACCGGTTTTGACGAGGAGACCGGCGAGCCGATCTTCGAGACCGATGAATTCCGTCCCGAGCCCTTCCCCTATATCGTCGTTATCGTCGACGAGATGGCCGACCTGATGATGGTCGCGGGCAAGGAAATCGAAGCCTGTATTCAACGGCTTGCACAGATGGCACGTGCTTCGGGTATCCACCTGATCATGGCCACGCAGCGCCCGTCGGTGGATGTGATCACAGGCACGATCAAAGCGAACTTCCCCACCCGTATCTCCTTCCAGGTGACCTCGAAGATCGACAGCCGCACCATTCTGGGCGAGCAGGGGGCCGAGCAGCTTTTGGGCATGGGCGACATGCTTTACATGGGCACCGGTTCGCGTCTGAACCGTGTGCACGGGCCGTTCTGCTCGGATGAAGAAGTCGAGGAGGTGGTGAACCACCTGAAATCCTTCGGGCCGCCCAGCTATATGTCGGGCGTGGTCGAGGGGCCGGAAGATGACAAGGCCTCGGATATCGACGCGGTGCTGGGCCTCAATACCGGCGGCAATACCGGCAATGAGGACGCGCTTTACGATCAGGCGGTGCAGATCGTGGCGAAGGACCGCAAATGCTCGACCTCTTACATCCAGCGTAAACTGGGCATCGGCTATAATAAGGCCGCGCGTCTGGTCGAGCAGATGGAGGAAAACCATGTGGTGTCTTCCGCGAACCATGTCGGTAAACGCGAGATCCTGATCCCCGAAGCCTGAGCCGGTTTCCGCAAACTCGTGATAGGCGCCCCGTGCAAGTTGATTGCGCGGGGCTTTTCCTTTTTCAAAAAGCGCCTAAATTCCAGCTTATGAACATACTTCGCTTCGCGCTTGCGCCCGTCCTCGCCCTGTCTCTTGCCGTGCCGGCATTTGCCGATGCGATTTCGCTTGGGACTTTGTCCAGCTATCTCAACAGCCTGCAATCGGCCTCTTCGAAGTTCACACAGGTGAATTCCGATGGCTCGATCTCGACAGGCACGATTTATATCCGCCGCCCCAATCGCGTGCGGTTCGAATATGATAAGGATAAAACGCTGGTGCTGGCTTCGGCAGGGCAGGTGGCGATTTTCGATCCGAAATCCAATATGGGACGACCGGAGCAATATCCGCTGTCGAAAACGCCCTTGAGCCTGATTCTGGCCGATAATGTCAATCTGGCCAAATCGGGGATGGTGACCCAGCATACATCGGATGGGACGAAAACAACCGTCACCGCGCAGGACCCGCAGCACCCCGAATATGGCAATATCCAGATGGTGTTTACGGGCAACCCGACCCAGCTCCGCCAATGGGTGATTACCGATAATGCGGGGGCGAAAACCACGGTGATTCTGAATGGCCTGCAGAATGGCAAAGCCTTTGCGCCGTCGCTGTTCTCGATCGATCAGGAGGTCAGCCGCCGAGGCGGCTGATCCCTGTTTTCAGCGCCGACAGGAGGCAAGCTGTGCGCGATACATCAGCGCACGGCTTTGCACTTTGCGCGCCACGGCCAGAAGCCAGGGCTTCGATTTATGCGACCCGTTGGCAAAGCCGCCCCGCCCCTCGTGATAGGCCAGATACTGGTTCATGGCATCGGTTTTGGGGATGCCCAGCTTTTTGCTGGTGCCATCCATATACCATCCGATAAAATCGGTGGCGTCCTGAATCCGGTTGCGCCGCGCACCGCGCCCGCCGCCGCTGTCGCGATATTCTTCCCATGTCGCGTCCAGCGCCTGACTATAGCCATAAGCCGAACTCTGACGCCCCATCGGAATCACCCCAAGCGCATATTTGAACGGGGTTTTGGCATTGCCGACAAAGCGCGACTCTTGGTGAATGGTGGCCATCTGCACATAGACAGGAATCCCCCACCGCGATTCGGTGCGTTTCATCGCCTTGAAATAGGCGGGTCTCTCACGCGACAATGCGCATGCGTCATCAAGATTTTGTGGCGCCTTGTAGTTGCCCCCACCACAGGAAGCGGCCAGTAGGGCCAGCGCCAAAAAGGCGAATTTCTTCATACTGCTCTTGCCTGATTATGATCTCGTTTTGCAGGGCAGTGTATCCGAAAATGACCATAACGAAAATCACAAAGCTTCCGGCACGACTGTCAGGGCCACTTACACAGATTGTTTCCGGCGAATTTGTGGAAAAAATGCTGGGTTGTTTGTAAAAGAATTAAGAATTCGAAAACTTTAGGGAAGGCCGTGTATGTTTGCCACTCAAGCCAAATTCCATATCGGGCAGGTTTTGCGCCACCGGAAGGATGCATTTCGTGGCGTTGTCTTCGATGTGGATCCAACTTTCGCCAATTCACAGGAATTCTATGACGCTATTCCCGAGGATAGCCGCCCTGCGAAAAACCAGCCCTATTACCACCTTCTCGCCGAGACGGATGACGATTTCTATGTCGCCTATGTCTCGGAGCAGAACCTGATTGTAGACGGGTCAGGTGAGCCTGTGGAGCATCCGGATCTGCCGGATCTGTTCGGCGAGTTTGAAAACGGCGCCTATCCGCTGCAATTCCAGCTGAACTGAACCCCGATCAGCCTTCTTGCCGCAATGGCAGGCGAAAGGCCAACATGTTACGTCCATTTTCGCGTTTATAGCCAAGATCTTCGGCCAGATCGCGAATGAGGAACCAGCCGAACCCGCCTTCAGGAAGTTCGTCTGTATTCAGAGTCTGCAACGCATCTTCGACAGTATCGAAGGTTGACGGGTCCTCCAGAACGAAGGACGGCAGCTCGACCCCGTCATCAGTGACAGAGCAGTTCAGCCCGCGCTTTTCCATCACCATGGAAAGGGTGATCGTTCCGACGCCGGTATCCTGATAGCTATGTTCAACGATGTTATTGAGCACTTCCGCCAGCAGCAGCTCTAGCGTCCCCGCTTCGTCTTGCGACATATGCAAGACAAACCGTGCCAAAGCGGCGCGCAATGCCTCTCGTACCGCAAGCGGGGTGGCGGGAAAGCTATGATGAAACAGTCGCGGCTGAAGCCGATCCTCTCGCGGAATGGCCGTGCCGGACTTCAACGCCTCTGCGTCATGATTAGCCAGCATTCCGTACCTCCGGCAGGAAGGCCTCTTCCGCAGTGGGATGGATTTTGAAAATGGTGTCCATCCGCGTCAGGCGGAAGACTTTTGCCACATTCATATTCAGACCGGCCAGTTCCAGCTTGCGATCCGCCGGCAACGCTTTCATGACCGCCACGATCGCCCCCAAGCCGGAGCTGTCGAGAAATGTCACGCTTTCAAGGTCCAGTACCACGCGTTGCGATGGTTGCGTGCAGGCTTCACGCATTTGATCTTTGAAGCGGATCGCGATGGCTGCATCAAGACGGTTCTCTTCGACCCGGACCCATAATGCGTCTTGGCGGGCTTCGGCATAAAGATTCATCTGCAGTCTCCAGCTCGTCACTCTTCACCTATCCCGTTTAAGCGCAAAAGCTTACCAAACCGTAATTATGGCTCCGGCCGTAATCGGGACCAAAGGGGGCTTGACCACGCAGACGATCGCAGGCAAGCGACCTTTATGATGTATCGCTATGATCCGCCAACCGACCCCGTCACGATCCTGCATGCCGACCATGAAATTCTGGTGGTCGACAAGCCGTCCGGCTTGCTGTCGGTGCCAGGCAAGGGGCCGGAAAAGGCGGACTGCCTGATTGCGCGCCTGCGTCATTCCTACCCCGAGATCCTGCTCGTGCATCGTCTCGATTGCGATACCTCGGGGGTGATGGTCTTTGCGCTTACCCCCCATGCGCAACGGCACCTGGGGCTGCAATTCGAGCACCGCCAGACCAAAAAGGCGTATCTGGCGCGGCTCTGGGGCCATCTGGAGCCGAAAGCGGGGCGTGTCGACCTGCCGTTGATCGTTGATTGGCCGAACCGCCCGCGCCAGCATGTGGATCACGAGAACGGCAAACCCGCCCAGACCGACTGGAAAGTGCTGCGCCATGATCCCGACGGGACGACGCGGGTGCGGCTGATGCCGTTGACAGGCCGGAGCCACCAGCTTCGGGTCCATTGCCAGTCGCTGGGGCATCCCATTCTGGGGGATCCGCTTTATGCCGAGGGAGAGGCACAGGCCTATCCGCGCCTTATGCTTCATGCCCATACGCTGCGGCTGCGTCATCCCGATGGTGGGATGCATATGTCCTTTAGTGCCGAAGCGCCGTTCTGAGGGGCTTTCAGGAGGCGGCTGCCTCGGTTAGGGCATAGCCCTTGCGGGCGGCCTGCATGCGCCATGTATCAGCGGCCTGAACCGCATCTCGAAGGTTCGAGAAAAGCACGCTGCGCATTCCTGTAGCGCGGCCGTGGCGCCCCCATTCGCGCTGGACGGTGTATTCACCAAAAAGATTGTCGCACACGTCCACACGGTAGAAATCGCGGGCGCATTGGCGATGTAGAAGAAGGGTCAGCATGGCAGTGCGTTCCTTAATCGGCCTATCACCATTGAATCAGAAGAGCGCGCATGGGGCTATCAAAAATCCACCCGTCCGGCAGGATTTTTCACAGCAGGATTTTGCAAGAAAAGCGAGATGGCAAAAGAAAAACCGCAAGGTTTCCCTTGCGGTTTGATCTTGCCGATGGCTCGGTCGTCTCAGCCCTGACGGGCTTTGAAACGACGCTGCGTCTTGTTGATCACGTAAACGCGGCCCTTGCGGCGCACGATTTGGCAATCGCGATGACGCTGCTTGAGCGAGCGGAGCGAGTTGCGAACCTTCATGGTCGTATCTCCTTGTCGCGGCGCGCGTGCGCCTTGAAAGCAAAAAGCCCCGACAGCCAGGCCGAAGGGGCGGCGAAATAGAATGGTGGGCGGTACTGGGATCGAACCAGTGGCCACTACGATGTCAACGTAGTGCTCTACCGCTGAGCTAACCGCCCACGCTCCGATTTGATTTGCCTTCGACCGGATTTTGTCTCAGGCTTGTGCCTGTCCAGAACCTCGATCTTCCGGTTCACCTCATCGGTGTGGAGGGGTCTATAAAAGGTGTTCGCGAGACGCGCAAGAGGGTTTTGACGAGAAAATGCATTGCGCTACACTGCGGGCATCATAAAGAGGGTTCATGACCATCCATGAAACATGATCTTCCGGCATTCAAACTGTCCGTGCCCGATCCGGTCCGGACTTCTGTCATTTTTTCGTCGCCGCATTCTGGGCGCTATTATCCATCTGATTTTAAACAGAATACAGCGTTGGATCTGCTGCGCCTCAGGTCGTCAGAAGATGCTTTTGTGGATGATTTCATGCGCTTGGCCCCTGATCTCGGGGCCTGTTCCATCGCCGCGACCTATCCGCGTGCCTATCTCGATCTCAATCGTGCGAAAGACGAGCTTGATCCGGGAATCATCGACGGGCTGCGCCATCGGGGCAGCGGAAGTCGCGTGGCCGCCGGTCTTGGCGTGATTCCCCGCGTGGTTTCGGGCGGTCGCGCAATCTTGCGCGGCAAGATCAGTGTCGAAGAGGCCCAGAATCGCCTTGATGATATCTGGGAGCCCTGGCATGGCCGGATTGCGAGCCTGATGGAGGATGTGCACGCTATTTTTGGCGAAGCGATTCTGGTTGATCTGCATTCCATGCCCAGCGAGGCGATTGAAGCATTCGGCTTGCGGCGCCCCGAGATTGTGATCGGGGATCGCTATGGCAGTTCGGCATCGGAGCGAATCGTCGAGGGAATCGAGGCGGCATTTGCCGAGACCGGCCTTTCTGTCAGCCGGAATGCGCCTTTTGCCGGGGCATATATCGCGAAAACCTATGGTCAGCCGAACCTGGGCCGCCATGCGGTGCAGATCGAAATCAACCGCGCGCTCTACATGGATGAAGCGCGAATCGAACGACGTGCGGATTTTCCCGAGTTTCAGGTGCTTATGGACGGGGTGCTGACCCGTATCGCGGATATCGGCCGTCCGCGCCAGTCCGGCTCTCTTGCGGCGGAATAGCTAGTCTTTCGGGTCCAGATCCAGCCCGCGTCCGGTCCGGATGGCCGTAGCGCCGAATTTCGCGCGGATCGCATCGGTGGCCCGCTCCAGCTTGGCCCGCTGTCCGGCATCGGGGTCCAGAAGGTCGCCGACAGGATCGCCCGCCTGCGCCGGGCGCAGACCCGAATATCCGATGCCGATCAGCCGATAGGCCGTGCCGGAGGGCAGGGTATCAAACAGCCGCCGTCCCACGTGAAACAGCGTATCGGCCAGCTGGCTCGGGTCTTCCAGCGGCAACTGGCGGGTGATGGTCGAGAAATCGGATCTTTTCAGCTTGAGCGTCACGATGCTGCCCGCCAGTTCCTTGGCCTTCATCCGCGCCGCCGTCTTTTCGGACATGTGCCATAATTGAGCCAGCAGCGCGTCACGGTCACTGAGGTCCTGCGAGAAGGTTGTTTCGTTCGAGACGGACTTGACCGGCGCATCCGGTATCACTTTGCGGCTGTCCTCGCCCTGCGCCAATGACCAAAGCCGCATACCCTGACCGCCAAACCGCCGGAGCATGTCATCCCGCCCGATCCGGCGGATGTCGTTCAGGGTCCGGATACCTGCCTGTCCCAAGGCCTGACGTGTCGCCGCGCCGACCCCCCATAGAATACTGACGGGCTTATCTTGCAAAAATGCGGCTGTCTCGGATTTGCCGATCACCGAAAATCCGCGCGGCTTATCGAGATCGGACGCAATCTTGGCAAGAAACTTGTTGTGGCTAAGCCCCACCGAAATCGTCACGCCAATCTCGTTCTCGATCTCGTTGGCCAGCCGCGCCAGACACTCCGCGGCCGTCATACCATGAAGCTTCTCGGTCCCCGTCAGATCCAGAAAGGCCTCATCGAGCGAGAGCGGCTCGATCAGCGGCGTTAGCCTTGTCATCTTGGCCCGGATCTCGCGCGATACCTCGGCATAATAGGAGATGCGTGGGGGAAGAATAACGGCATCCGGACATAGTTTGCGCGCCTGAAACATCGGCATGGCAGACCGTACACCATAGATCCGCGCCACGTAGCAACAGGTCGTGACAACCCCCCGCGTGCCGCCGCCAACAATCAGAGGCTTGGCGGCCAGGGACGGGTTATCCCGTTTTTCGACCGAAGCATAGAAACTGTCGCAATCCATATGGGCAATGCCCAGAGAGAAAATCTCGTCATGGCAGACAAGGCCATCGCGGCGACAGCGCGGGCAACGCCCCCGAAAGTTATCGGGATAATGTGCAAGGCAGGATCTGCAAAGCGTCGCCATGATATCCCTCAAAAGGCAAAAGAAGGAGGGGCGCTCGCGCCCCTCTTGGCCCTTGGGGCCAATTCACCCCTGAGGATATTTCTTGCAGCTGGAAACCCACCTTATAGATCCAGCTGCTGAAAATATCCCGGGGGGCTGCCGCAGGCAGCGGGGGCAGAGCCCCCTCCGCGGTTGTGGGAAAGGCGGCGACTTGTATCGCCGCCTCTCCGATTAATGTAGCGAAGCGCTGAGGGGGGCGTTGTCCCCCGGAGGCACGATGTGCCCCCCGACAGAAAGTCCGTCCGCTCCGGCGGTGACCGTCACGGTGGACCCGTCAAGGACTTCACCAGACAGGATCAGGTTGGCCAGCGGGTCCTGCAGATAGCGCTGGATCACCCGTTTCAGCGGGCGTGCGCCATAGACCGGATCGTAGCCCTTGTCGGCTAGCCAGGTGCGCGCGGCATCATCGAGCGCCAGTCCGATTTTGCGGTGGCCCAGGCGGGTTTCGAGCCGTGCGAGCTGTACCGTCACGATACCGTCCATATTCTCGCGCGAGAGGCGGTCGAAGATGACCATCTCGTCCAGCCGGTTCAGGAATTCGGGGCGGAAGTGCGCCCGTACCGCATCCATCACCTGCGCTTTGGCCTGTGCCGCATCCGATCCGTCCGGCAGGGTGCTCAGCGCCTGCGAGCCGAGGTTCGAAGTCAGCACGATCAGCGTCTGTTTGAAGTCCACCGTCCGGCCTTGGCCATCGGTCAGCACGCCATCGTCCAGCACCTGCAGAAGCACGTTGAACACATCGGGATGCGCCTTTTCGACCTCGTCGAACAGCACCACCTGATAGGGGCGGCGGCGCACGGCTTCGGTCAGAACCCCGCCTTCGTCATAGCCGACATAGCCCGGAGGGGCGCCGATCAGACGCGACACGGCGTGTTTCTCCATGAATTCCGACATGTCGATGCGCACCATCGCCTGATCATCATCAAAGAGATAATTGGCCACGGCCTTGGTCAGCTCGGTTTTCCCCACACCGGTCGGGCCGAGGAACAGGAAGGACCCCAGCGGGCGGTTCTCGTCATTCAGGCCCGCACGCGCACGGCGCACCGCATTGGCCACGGCTGTCACGGCCGCATCCTGCCCGATCACCCGCTTATGGAGCTCTTCCTCCATTTTCAGCAGCTTCTCGCGCTCGCCCTCGAGCATTTTCGAGGTCGGGATGCCGGTCCAGCGTTCGACAACCTCGGCGATCTGCTCGGGGCGCACGGCCTCTTCCACCATGACATCTTCCGACGCCTCGGCCTCGGAGAGCTGTTTCTCCAGATCCGGTATACGGCCATATTGCAGCTCGCCGGCTTTGGCGAAATTGCCTTCGCGTTTGGCACCTTCCAGTTCCGCCCGTGCGCGGTCCAGCTGTTCTTTCAGCACGCGGCTGGATTCCAGCTTGTCACGTTCGGCCTGCCATTTGGCGGTCATCCCGGCAGAGCGTTCCTGCAGCTCCGAGAGTTCTTTCTCGAGCTTTTCAAGACGGTCCTGGCTTGCGGCGTCATCTTCTTTCTTTAGCGCCTCGGCCTCGATCTGCGCCTGCAGGATCTGGCGATCCAGCGCATCGAGTTCTTCGGGCTTGGAATCGACTTCCATCCGCAGGCGCGATGCTGCCTCATCGACCAGATCGATGGCCTTATCGGGCAGGAAACGGTCGGTGATATAGCGATGCGAGAGCGTTGCCGCCGACACAAGCGCCGAGTCAGAGATCCGCACCCCGTGGTGGAGTTCGTATTTCTCCTTAATGCCGCGCAGGATCGAGATCGTATCCTCGACGGTCGGCTCTTCCACCATCACCGGCTGGAAACGCCGCGCAAGGGCTGCGTCTTTTTCCACATATTTGCGGTATTCATCCAGAGTGGTGGCGCCAACGCAATGCAGCTCGCCCCGCGCAAGCGCCGGTTTGATCAGATTGGCCGCATCCATCGCCCCATCGGATTTGCCCGCGCCCACAAGCGTGTGCATTTCGTCGATGAAGAGGATGATTTCGCCGGCGGCGGCTTCGACCTCTTTGAGGATGGATTTCAGGCGTTCCTCGAATTCGCCGCGATATTTCGCACCGGCAATCAGCGCGCCCATATCCAGCGCCAGAAGCCGTTTGTCGCGCAGGGATTCCGGCACGTCACCATTGATGATGCGCAGCGCAAGCCCTTCGGCAATCGCGGTTTTCCCCACGCCCGGTTCCCCGATCAACACAGGGTTGTTCTTGGTGCGGCGCGAGAGGACCTGCATCGTGCGGCGGATTTCGTCGTCGCGCCCGATGATCGGGTCGATCTTGCCTTCCGCAGCGGCCTCGGTCAGGTCGCGGGCATATTTTTTCAGCGCCTCATAGCCATCTTCGGCAGAGGCACTATCGGCCGTGCGGCCTTTGCGCAGGTCGTTGATGGCGGTGTTGAGTTTCTGTGCGGTCACAGCCCCTGCATCCAGCGCGTCTTTCGCGCGGGTATTGACGACAGCCAGCGCCATCAGGATCCGTTCGACCGGAACAAAGCTGTCACCGGCTTTCTTGGCAATCTTCTCGGCCTCGTCCAGCACGCGCACCAGCGATTGCTCGACATAGGTCTGACCATCGCCACCCGAAACTTTGGGCAGTTTTTCAACGGCTTGATTGACCGCATCGGTCACGCGTGCGGCATCACCGCCGGCACGGTTGATCAGGTTGGCCGACAGCCCCTGATCGTCATCCATCAGTGCTTTGAGCAGATGTTCGGGCACCACACGTTGATGGCCTTCCCGCATTGCAATGGTTTGCGCAGATTGAAGGAAGCCGCGCGAACGCTCCGTGAACTTTTCCATGTTCATCGGGTATCTCCTTTTCTAAAGCCCCCGAAAATCGATATGCCCGTAAGCGGCACATATCTGGTCGGGTCTCATCGAATAATTGGGTGGGTTTCTATGCGTATTCAAGGGACCGGCCTCGACCAAATTGAAATATTTCGCCTTAGGCGACGTGTTTGGGGAACTGTTTGGGCCCTGGCAAGGTTCCGTAAATGTCTCGCCCGTAGGATGAGACATCAGGAACAGGAGAGACATCATGACTGTGCTGCATTATCTGCCCTTCCTCGCCGCCTTAACCTTTATGGGTCTGGTCATGATGCATCGCCTTCGGGTGCATGCCTTGACGCCGGTCAAGTCCCGTATCTGACGTTGCGGCCTTCCCGGCGGCTCTCGGCACAGGAAATTTTATGCGATTTTTCCGTTCGCGGGGCCTCGGGGCTTGATTTTTGAGGCTGGCTTGCGCATCGGGGTGCAAACCCACAGGAGATGCCGCATGACTGCCCTACTTCCCGCAGATGACCGTCTGATTGTCGCACTGGATGTGCCCAATGCGCTGGCGGCGCTGGATCTGGCCCAGAAGCTGGGCGATAGCGTGTCGTTTTATAAAATCGGTCTGGGGATGCTGACCGGCGGCGGGCTGGCTCTTGCCAATGAGCTCAAGCAGGAACATGGCAAGCGCATCTTTCTCGATATGAAATTCTTCGATATCGGCGCGACCGTTGAGAATGCCGTGCGCGGAATTGCCCAGTTCGATCTGGATTTCCTGACCGTGCATGGCGACCCCCATGTGGTGCGCGCCGCCAAAGAGGGCGCGTCGGGCAAAGATCTCAAAATTCTGGCGGTGACCATCCTGACATCGCTGGACCGTGCCGATCTGGATGCGGCGTTGATCCAGCCGGGCGATATTGCCGATCTGGTAACCGAGCGGGCGGCCCGTGCGCTGGAGGCGGGTGCGGATGGCGTGATCGCCTCGCCGCGCGAGGCGGCGATGATCCGCGCGCTGCCGCAAGCGGAAGGCAAGCTGATCGTCACGCCTGGCGTGCGTCCGGCGGGGGCGGCTTTGGGAGACCAGAAACGGGTCGATACGCCCGCATCTGCCCTGTCCGCCGGTGCGGATCATCTTGTGGTCGGTCGTCCGATCTGGCAGGCCGAAGACCCCAAGGCCGCGGCGCAGGCAATTCTGGCTGAAATCCGCCATATCTGACTGTTTCACGAGAAACGTCCGGACAAGCCTCAGTGGAAAAGGCCCGCCAATCGCGGGCCTTTTTGCAGCTATATGATCAGTTTGCCTGCGGTTGGGTGCCATTATCGGCATCAGGCGCGACATCCACCTGCGCCGGAGGTTCCTTGTTGTCCTGCGTTTGGGGCGCGGGGTCGGATTGCGGCGCGACCTCATTGGTAATGGACACATCTCCGGCGCCCGAAGGAGGGGTTGCGCTCTGATCACCGGGCGAACCCATGATGTACCACATCAACACCCCCAAAGCCACGACGATGGCCCCGAGGATGAAATACAGCCCGCCATCGCGGCGCGGCGGAGGTGTAGGGGTCTGTGACATTGTCGTCTCCTCTCGACTGAGATTTGACGGTAAAACGTCGGGGAAGCTGGCAGGTTCCCTGTTGTGAGATCCGCGCCGCCCGATGCGCAGATCCTTGCCAATGGCTACAGCGCCGGAGGCTCGAGCCCCTTCTTGCATTGCTCGGGCCCGTCATAGCGGGCCGAATAAGCGACGGCCCCGCATGTCTTGCAGCGGAATTGCTTCAGCGTGCCTTTGCCGCCCACCCGTTCCCATCGGCAGGGATTACGCCTGCGATACCACAGGAGGCCGATGAAAATGAACACCGCAAGAAAAATGGCAATAGGCATGATCCGCTCCTTTGGTTCCGATTTAAGGCTGGGCGGAGGGTGTAACAGGGGCGGGAGAGGTCACATCGGGGTGAGAGGCCGGTTCGGGCAGCAGCTTGACACCCACCAGAATCAGCACGACCAACACGGCCCACCCGCCAGGCCGCGAGATCAACCATAGCGCCACGACCAGAACCACCCCGAGCAGGCGGGAGGTCAGGGCGGTCAGAGGGGCGATCAGCAGGCCGAACATCGGATCAGTCGAGGCGCTCGGGAAGGGGCAGTGCCTGAAGCACCTGCGCCGCGCTCACCGGTTTCTTGCCGGCCCGCTGGGCCTCCAGAACCTCGACCGCGCCGGTGCTGCCCGCGATGGTAAAGCCATCCAGCACCTGACCCGCCTCACCCGACCCCGCCACCTGCGCGGCGCGCAGCAGTTTGACGCGCTCGCCGTTGATCTCGCACCACGCGCCGGGGAAGGGGGAGAGCCCGTTGATCTTGCGGGTGATCTCTTCGGCGGGGGCGGCCCAATCGATCCGCGCCTCGGCCTTGTCGATCTTGGAGGCATAGGTCACGCCATCTTCCGGCTGAACCTCTATCGGCAGATCGGCAAGCCCTTCCAGCGCCTCGATGATCATCGAAGCCCCCATGACCGACAGCCGGTCGTGAAGTTCGCCTGTGGTCTCTGTCGCGCCGATTTCGGTGGCGCGGCGCAGGCGCACGGGGCCGGTGTCGAGCCCCGCCTCCATCTGCATGATACAGATGCCTGTCTCGGCGTCTCCGGCCATGATCGCGCGGTGAATGGGGGCCGCGCCGCGCCAGCGCGGCAGAAGCGAGGCATGGATATTCAGACAGCCCTGCGCGGGCGCATCCAGAATACCCTGCGGCAGGATCAGCCCATAGGCCACCACCACGGCCACATCGGCCTTCAAGTCGGCAAAGGCCTGACGGTCGGCGTCATCCTTGAAATTCAAAGGGGTGCGCGTCTCGATCCCCAGCTCTTCCGCCCGTGCCTGAACCGGCGAGGGGCGCAGCTTCTTGCCACGGCCCGCAGGGCGCGGCGGCTGGGAATAGGCGGCGATGACGTCATGTTCGCGCGCCAGTGCCTCGAGCACCGGCACAGAAAACTCGGGGGTGCCCATGAAGACGACGCGCATAACCTTAGCCTTTGTTCAGTTTCTTCGATTTCTGGATCAGCATCTTGCGGCGTAGGGGCGAGAGATGGTCCACATAGGTCTTGCCGTTCAGATGGTCGATCTGGTGCTGTACCGAGGTCGCCCAAAGGCCCACAAAATCACGCTCTTCCATCTCGCCATCGGCGTTCAGAAAGCGCACGGTCACGGCGCGAGGACGCTCGATCGGCGCCCAGACGCCCGGAAGATTGGGGCTGGCCTCGTCATGCTTGCGCATCTTGACGCTGGCATGAAGCACCTCGGGGTTGGCCATGCGCACCGCCTCGCCGCGTTTGTCGGACGCATCCACCACCGCCAGACGCAGCATGATCCCGATCTGCGGCGCGGCCAAGCCGACGCCCGGCATGGCGTCCATCGTCTCGATCATGTCATCCCAGATCATCCGAACGGTCTCGGTGATCTCGGCCACAGGCTCGGCCGCCGTGCGAAGGCGCTTGTCCTCAAAGGGGATGAACTTGCGAACGGCCATTAGATGATCCCGTCGGATTTCGGCGCGCGGGCGCGCTCGCGTTTGAGCTTTTGCATCTTCGCGGTGATCAGCTTGCGCTTCATCGGCCCGAGATAATCGATGAACAGCTTGCCATCGAGGTGATCCAGCTCGTGCTGGGCGCAGGTGGCCCAAAGCCCGTCGAATTCCTCTTCCATGACCTTGCCGTCGATATTCAGCCATTTCATCCGCACCAGTTTCGGGCGGGTGACCTCGGCATATTGATCGGGAATCGACAGGCAGCCCTCTTCATAGGTGTTGGTCTCTTCCGAGGCCCATGTGATCTCGGGGTTGATCATCACCATCGGTTGGGGCGCCGCGTTTTCTTCCTTCACGCAATCCATCACGAAGACGCGCTGCAAAACGCCGATCTGCGGCGCGGCAAGGCCAACACCGGGGGCGTCATACATCGTGGCCAACATATCATCGGCCAGTTTGCGGATTTCTGCATCGACGGAAGCGACCGGATCACAGGTCTTCTTCAGTCGCGGGTCGGGATGGATCAGGATCGGGCGTAGGGTCATAGGGCCGATTTAGGCGATGGTGGAGATTTAGGCAATGGGTCAGCGGCCCCGGCCCCGCATTATAAGGGTACAATCGGGCATTTGTATCCCGCGCCAAGAGGTGGTCTGATGCGCGGCATAGATGCAGGAGAGTTGTCATGAGCACACCCGATTTCGACGAGATCATTGATCGCCGCGGCACCCATTCCGCGAAATGGGACAGTATGGAGGGCATTTACGGCGTGCCCGCCGAGACCGGCATTCCGATGTGGGTCGCCGATATGGATTTCCGCCCGCCCGCCTGCGTGCAAAAGGCGCTGGAAGAGATGACCCGTCAGGGCGTTTACGGCTATTGGGGCGGGAATGCCGAGTATAACGCCGCGATCCGCTGGTGGATGAAGACGCGCCACGGCTGGGAGGTGCAGGACGACTGGATCTTCACCACGCATGGCTTGGTCAATGGCACGGCGCTTTGCGTGGATGCCTTTACCTCGGAAGGTGACGGGGTGATGCTGATGACGCCTGTCTACCACGCTTTTGCCCGCGTGATTAAGGCTGCGGGGCGTGAGGTTGTGGAATGTCCGCTGAAGCTGGTGGATGGACGCTACCAGATGGATTTCGACGCGTGGGACGGGATTGTGGATGCAAAGACCCGCATGCTGGTGCTGTGTTCGCCGCATAATCCGGGCGGTCGGGTTTGGACGCAGGACGAGTTGGCGCAGGTGGTGGAATTTGCCCGCAAGCATGATCTGGTGCTGGTTTCGGACGAGATCCACCATGATCTGCTGATGCTGGGGCAGACCCATGTGCCGATGGCGAAGGTTGCGGGGGATTTTCCGGTTGTGATGATGACCGCCACCACCAAGACCTTCAACATCGCGGGCACCCATTCTGGCAATGTGATCATTGCCGATCCGGCGTTGCGGGCGCGTTTTGCCGCGCGGATGGGGGCGCTCGGGATCTCGCCCAATAGCTTCGGCATGGCGATGGCGACGGCGGCCTATAGTCCCGAAGGGGCAGAGTGGGTGGATGCGCTTTGCGCCTATCTGGATGGCAACCGCCAGATCTTCGACGAGGCGGTGAATGCGATTCCGGGGCTGCGGTCGATGCCGCTGGAGGCGACCTATCTGGCTTGGGTCGATTTCTCGGGCACGGGCATGGCACGCGAGGAATTCACCCGCAGGGTCGAGACGGACGCGCAGATTGCCGCCAATTACGGCACGACCTTCGGCAAAGGCGGCGAGGCTTACCTGCGCTTCAATCTGGCGACGCCGCGCGCACGGGTGGAGGAGGCTGTCACGCGCTTGCAGCAGGCCTTTGCGGACCTGCAATAAAACGGTGAATGGCCCCGTCGTCGGGGCCATTTCCGTCAGGCGCTTGGCAGGTAGCCCGCCGGAGCATTGGGATCGCGCACGAAATCCAGCGGCGCGCGGTCCATCACAGGGGTTTCCCGCTTGATCGTGCAGATCAGTTCGCCATTCTCGACTTCCGATGCGATGATCAGCCCCGTGGCAATGTGGCGGATGCCCTCATACAGGGCGACTTCGCCGCGAAGATGATCGATCTCATCGGCATTCAGCGCCAGCCCGCCACGCCAGCGGCGCAGGATCGGCCAGCTTTTTTCGCCCGATTTCAGGCTCAGCCTCGTACGTTGGCCCGCGGTCTTGGTTTGCGCCTCGCGCATGGCTTGGGCAATATCTTTGGGCAAGAACTCCATCAGGTCCTCCATCTTCCGGATGAGCGGTCTTGGCATCAATTCTGTGCCGTTAATGGTGAAAATCAAGTGAAGTCGCACAAGATTTCTGACCTGATGCAAAGCCGTGGATGATGTGAAGCTTTTGGATAACCTAAGGAAATAACGATGAAATCCCGGTTTTTCTCTTTTCTGGTTGTAAGTTCTGTGGCCGCGGCGCCACTTTCTGCGGCGGGCTGTGGCGGCAATTTTACAACCTTTCTGAGCACTCTGACCCTTGAATTGCAGGCCGAGGGGCTAAGCGATTCTCAGGCGAAGGCATTTCTGCATGGGGCCCGTATCGATCCGGAGGTTCTGAAAGCGGATCGGGCGCAGGGTGTGTTCCGGTTGGATTTCGATGACTTCGCGCGTCGGGTGATCAGCCGGAACCGTCTTGAGACAGGCGCGTATCAAGCGGTGAAACAAGGCCCGTTGCTGCAAGACATCGAGCAGACTTACGGTGTTTCACGTGGCGTGCTTCTGGCTTTCTGGGGGTTGGAAACCGATTTCGGACAGGTGCAGGGGACGTATAAGACCCGCGATGCGCTTTTGACGCTGGCGCATGATTGCCGCCGCCCCCAGCTGTTTCTGCCACAGGTCATGGCGGCTGCAAAGCTGTATGCGCGGGGGGATTTCGACCCTTTGCGAACCCGTGGCGCATGGGCGGGCGAGATCGGGCAGGTCCAGATGCTGCCCAAGGATATTCTGGAAAACGGGGTGGATGGCGACGGGGACGGGCATGTCGATTTGAAAGGGTCTGCGGCGGATGCTCTGACGTCGGCGGCCAGACTGCTGCGTCATCTGGGCTGGCAACCGAACGCGCCTTGGCTGCAAGAGGTGACGTTACCCGATGATCTGGATTGGGCGCGGACCGGGCTGGATCACCCGGCGCCCATCTCGGAATGGGTCGCGCGGGGGGTGGTGCCGCGCGATGGCGTATTGGACCCCGCATTGTCTGCCGCCGTGATCCTGCCGATGGGGCGCAAGGGGCCGGCCTTCCTTGCTTACCCAAATTTCGAGGTTCTGTTCGAGTGGAATAAGAGTTTTGTCTATGTGACGACGGCGGCCTATTTCGCGACGCGACTGGAAGGGGCTCCGGTTTTCGAGGCGGGCCATCCCGATCCGGGGCTTTCAAAGGCCCAGATCAAGATCTTGCAAGAAAAGCTCTCGGCCCGTGGCGCGGATGTCGGCACGGTGGACGGCATCTTGGGCCGCAAGACGCGGGCCGCCGTACAAGGTGCGCAATCCGCTCTGGGGTTGCCTGCCGATGCTTGGCCGACCGTTGGATTGCTGAACCGTCTCTAGCTCAACTTTCGCGGAAGGCATGCTCGAGATAGCTCATGAAAGGTGCCAGAATATAGCTGAGGGGCGTGCGGTCAGTGGTGCGCAGATAGGCTTCGACCGGCATGCCCGGCAGAAGCGGCATCTTGGACATTTCTGCCTCTGCCGCAGCATCGGGCATCACCTCCGCGCGGTAATAGGTGGTTGATGTGGCCGGATCGACCGATGCGTCGGGCGAAATCCGCAGAACGCGACCGGAGAGTTCGGGTGTTTCGCGGGAGGGCAGGCTGGGCAGGCGCAGCGAGGCCACCTGATCCTGCCGTATCTCGTCAATATTCATGGGTGGCACGCGAATTTCGATCAGCATCGGGCGGTCTTGCGGGATAAGATAAAGCACCGGATCTGCGGGACGAAGTACGGCCAGACGGGTCGTGATGGCCATCTCGTGCACGATCCCGTCAATCGGCGCGCGGATGTCCAGAAGCGCGATCTTGTTTCGCAAATCGCGCGTTTGCTCCATCAGGGTCAGTTCTTTCTGGTCGATGTCGCGCAGCTGGTCCTCGGCTTCGACGCGGCGTTCGGACGTGGCTTGGAGCTTCTGGATTTCGGTCGAGGTGATCTCTTCCTCGGTTTCGGCGCGTTGTGCGATAAGCTGGCCGCGTTGTCCGAGAAGACTGGCCAGTTCGCGCTCCAGAGAGAGAATGCGTGTGCGCTGGGTCAGACCGCGTTCAAAAAGGCCTTTTTGCGATTGTAACTCGCGCGACAGAAGCATTTGCTGTTGCCCGATGGCGTTGATCTGCGCGTCGATCCCTGTCAGCCGGTTGGCGGCCTGAAGCGCTTTGCGATCCAGCTGGGACAGCATCTGGGCCAGTGTTTCGCGGCGGGCATCGAACAAGGTGGACTGGCCCGTCAGGATCTTCCGCAAATCGGCACGGTTGGCGGCTTTCGCGGCCAGAACAGGGGGCAGGGCCACCTGCTCTGCGCCAATTCTTTCGGCCTGGAGCCTTGCGCGCCGTGCCCGCAGGTCGAACAGCTGGTCTTCGAGGATGGTGAGATCGGATTGCATGTCGCCACCGTCCAGCCGGATCAGAATATCTCCGGCGGCAACCTTATCGCCGTCATGCACATAGATTTCCTCGACCCTTCCTCCCTGAGGGTGCTGCACCACCTGCCGGTTCGTGTCGAATTCCAGACGGCCGGAAACGATAACAGCCCCCGCGATGGTTGTCAGGCTTGCCCAGCTGCCGAAGATCACCACCAGAATGAACAGCGCCGCATAGCCCAGAAGCAGCAGCCGTTTGGTGGCGCTGTCTTTGGGGGCGATCTGCCCCGAAGGCACGGGCTTTTTTGCCGGGGTCACCGGGCGGGGAGGGGTCTGGGCCAGACGTCTGGAAAGGTCGGCCACCCGGAGCGGGGTTTGAGGTTCGTAGCGCATCAGAGGGGGCCTCCGTGACGGGGCTGGGCTTTGGACCGGTCATAGCTGGCGATCTGGCTGATATCCTTGGCGTTTCGCACGGTTTTGGACAAAACCTCTTGGCGCGGGCCATAGGCGCGGACCTGACCACGGTCCAGCATCAGCAGCATGTCGCATTCCGTAATGGCCGCCGGACGATGGGCCATCACGATCACCGCGCCCCGCCGCGCCTTCATTTCGCGGATGGCATGGTTGAGTGCGGCGCTTCCATCGGCATCAAGATTGGCATTCGGCTCGTCCAGAATCAGCAGGACGGGATCGCCGTAAAGCGCGCGGGCCAGACCGATGCGCTGGATCTGTCCGCCCGAGAGCGGCCCCGACGCGCCCTGCACCCGTGTCTCGTAACCGTCCGGCAGATCAAGGATCATGTCATGCGCATCGGCGCGCTTTGCCGCCTCGATCACCGAATCGAGAGACGGTGTCTCTTTCATGCGTGCGATGTTTTCCGCAATCGTGCCCTCGAAAAGCGTAACGTTCTGAGGAAGATACCCCAGAAGCTGGCCCAGCGTGTCCGACTGGAAACGCGCGAGTTCATTATGGTCCAGACGCAGATGCCCGTCGGCAATCGGCCTGACGCCGCATAGGGTCCGTGCCAGTGTGGTCTTGCCGCATCCCGAAGGCCCGATGACCCCCAGCGCCTGTCCGGGTTCCAGCCGGAAGCTGACGGCACGCAGGGCGGGCTTGCGGGCGCCGGGCGGAAAGACGGTCAGGTCTTTTGCCCAGATCCGCGCGGCGGGGCGCGAAGGGATCGTGCTGCTTTCGGCGGGCTTGCTATCAAGCAATTCCGGCAGACGGTTCCAGCCGTCGCGGGCGCGCATGATGACGCTCCATCCGCCAATGACGGTTTCCACGGGGCTGAGGGCGCGCCCCATGAGGATCGAGCCGGCAATCATCGCCCCCGCGCTCATCTCGCCGCGCAAGACAACCCAGGCACCCAGGGCCAGCATGGCGGATTGCAGAAGCTGCCGGAAGCTGCGGGTAAAGGTGGTGAAGCCATTCGTGCGGTCGGCGGCGCGGGCCTCGCTTTGGGTGGCAAGGCTGCGGCTGTCGCGCCAGCGCCGGAAGGCGGCGCCCTGCATGCCCAAGGCCTGCAACAGTTCGGCCTCGTCGCGCAAATAGGTGCCCAGCCTGCTGGAGGTGGTTTGCGCTTTCGCGGCCTCGCGGCTGAGGCCACGGGTGGCCAGACGGTTGAGCAGGGTGACCGCAATCAGAACCGCGCCGCCGCCCAATGCCAGAAGTCCCAGCAGCGGGTGGAAGATGAAGATGGCCATGAAAAACAGCGGTGACCAAGGCATGTCGAAGATGGCCAGCAGAATGCGCGAGCCCAGAAGTTTCTGCACGGCATCCAGATCGGCCAGACCCAGACTGGAGACCAGATCTTCGGGGTTGAGCGCATTGCGGCGTAGCACCGCGGCAAAAACCCGCGATTCCAGACGGCCCATCATACGTTTGGCCACATGCGACATCAGTTGGGCGCGGGCAAAATCCAGAGTGCCCATGATCGTGTAAAGAAACACCACCAGCAGGAACAGGCTGGCCAGCGTTTCTTCCGCACGCGAAGCCAGCACCCTGTCATAGACCTGCAGCATGAACATCGGACCCGTCATCATCAGCAGGTTCACGAAAGCCGAGAACACCGCGACGCTGACCAGAAGCCCTGCCTCGCGCTGCCGTTCGGCATTCAGCTCTTTCTTTCCCTTCAGAAAACGACGATCCGGCATGACACCCTTTCAGAGTTGTCGCAAAAGAACCCCGGCACCTGTTTCAAGAGGTGCCGGGGTCCAGTGTTGCCCAGAGGTCTTTCCGAAGATTTACCGCAAGGGTTGAATCTCGTTAAAGCTCTAACGTTTTCCGGTAATCGCCCCCAGAACATCATTAATGATCTTTTCGGCGATATTCGGCTCTTGCTGCTGAACCGGCTGGTTCTGCGCATTCCAGCCGGACACGACGGTGCCATCGCTGGAATAGGTTTGCCCGTCATAGGGCTGGGTCTGGCCGCGCCATTCCGACGGGTCGGCCATCGGCAGCGGTTTCGATTCCTGCCCCTGTTCGACGCGGGTCATGACCTCGTGCCAGATCTCGGCGGGTAGGCCGCCGCCGGTCACGCCGGTCAGGGGCTTGTTATTGTCATTGCCCATCCAGACGCCGGTGACGTAATCGGCGGTGAAGCCGATAAACCATGCATCCCGCGCCGACTGGGTGGTGCCGGTCTTGCCTGCAACCTCGTAGCCGTTCAGCTTGGCGCGGCGGCCGGTGCCGTTCTCGACGACGGAATGCATCATATAGACCAGCTCGCGCGCGGCTTTCTCGGAGATGACCCGCTCGCCGATGCCGCCGCCGGAAGTGAAGATCGGGGTCTGGTCCCCCTTCAGTCGCAGGTCCGTCAGGCCATAAGGCCGGACCGAGGAGCCGCCATTGAGGATGCCCGCATAGGCCCCCGTCATGTCGATCAGGGTCGATTCCGACACCCCGAGACCCAGCGCCGGACCCTTGGCAAGATTGTGCCCGAAGCCGAAATCTTCCGCCACTTTGCGCACGGCATCGCGGCCCACCTCTTCCTGCAGGCGCACGGTGGCCACATTGACCGAATGCGTCAGCGCCTGCGTCAGGGTGATCGGGCCGCTATAGGTGCGCTCGTAGTTCTGCGGTGACCACGGGCCGGAGCCGGGAATGTTCAGCGTCAGAGGTGTGTCCTGCACGATGGAATCAGGTGTGTAGCCCATATCCATCGCCGCCGCATAGACGAAGGGCTTGAAGGTCGAACCGGGCTGGCGCAGGGCCATTGTCGCGCGGTTGAACGCCCCCGTCACCTTGCTTTCGCGCCCGCCGACCATCGCACGGACCGCCCCGTCGGCGCTCATGACAATGATCGCCGCTTCCGCTTTGGAGCCATCCTTGACCTTGTTGTCGAACACATCCTTCAGCGCGCTTTCGGCGGCAGCCTGCACCCGTTGGTCCAGCGTGGTATGCACGATCACGTCTTCGGTGGTGTCGCTTGACAGGAAGGGCGGGATGTCATCCATCACCCAGTCGGCAAAATAGCCGCCCGCACGTTTCTGCGCCGCTTCCGACAGGGTTGCGGGATGCGCCACGGCCTCCTGATACTGGGCATCGGTCAGGAATTTCTGCTCGTGCATCAGGGCCAGAACCGTGCCTGCCCGCGCCTGCGAACGTGCCAGATTATTGGTCGGGGCATAGCGGGTCGGCGCTTTCAGCAGGCCGGCAAGCATGGCGGCCTGCTGCGGGTTCACATTGGCTGCCGAGATCCCGAAATACCGCTGTGCGGCGGCTTCGAAGCCGCGCGCACCCGCCCCCAGATAGGCCCTGTTGAGATAGATCGTCAGGATGTCGTTTTTGGTATACTTGGCTTCCATCGCCAGCGCATAGGGGATCTCTTTGATCTTGCGCGTCAGCCCGCCCGAGCGGCAGTCGGTTTCATATTCAGCCTCGTTCTTCCATTTCTTGGGGTCATATTCGACGCCCAGACACAGAAGCTTTGCCACCTGTTGCGTGATGGTCGAGCCGCCATTGCCGGAGAAGGGGCCGCGCCCCTCGCTGAGGTTGATGCGGATCGCCGAGCCGATGCCGCGCGGGCTGACCCCGAAATGATGGTAGAAGCGGCGGTCTTCGGTGGCCACGACGGCCTCGCGCAGATAGGGTGAAACGTTCTTGGCGGTAATCTGGCCGCCAAAGGTTTCCCCGCGCCATGCGAAAACCTGATTGTCACGGTCAAGCATCGTGACAGAGCCGCGGGTCCGGCCATCCAGCAGGGTCTCGAGCGGCGGGAGCTGGGTGTAGTAGTAATAGACGAAGCTACCCAGCACCAAGGCGATCACGGCAAAGACGCGCCACGTGACCTTGAACAGCAGGCTTCCGAAGAACCTCAAAAGGCCCAGCAGCAATCCGACAATCAGGCCGTGACGCCGCACAGGACGCTTCCGAGCCGGTTTTGCGGATTTCTTCGGGGGGGTCTTCTTCGGTCCAGGTTTGCCGCCGCGAGGGTAGCGTCGTTCCGCCACCAGCGGTTTGCGCGGGCCGCCATTATTTGCCATCTGCTCGTTTCCGTTTTTGATCGTTGCGGATAATTTACACGGCTGGGCAGGCTTTGTGGAGATTATGGTTCTCACGATTCGGTATATTGTCCGCTTAAATTTTAATCTTGCTGCTTAAATATTGGATATTGCCTGCGCTGAAAGGCACGGGATCGTGAGGAGGCGATGAGGGTTTGCTTGTGCAATGCCTAAGAAATGGGCTTTCTGACAGCGTGCCGCCTATCGAATCCGGCAGGCGGAGCTGCGGATACAGGAAGGGATCGAACGTGAAACTGATTATTGCAGCAATCAAGCCTTTCAAGCTGGAAGAGGTGCGTGAAGCACTCACCTCCATCGGCGTGCGTGGCATGATGGTGACCGAAATCAAGGGTTTCGGAGCGCAGTCCGGTCATACGGAAATCTATCGTGGCGCCGAATACGCGGTGAATTTCGTGCCGAAGGTGAAGCTTGAAATCGTCGTGACCGATGGTCTGGCGGATGAGGTCGTCGACACGATCCTCAAAGCCGCAAAAACCGACAAGATCGGTGATGGCAAGATCTTTGTGCTCGATGTGGCACAGTCGGTTCGCGTTCGTACCGGGGAAACCAACGAAGACGCTCTATAAGCGTTACGGAATACAGGGATAGGTGAAATGAACAAATTGCTGAAATCAGCGGCGCTTGCCTCGGCATTCGCCCTGTCGGCCCTGCCGGCTTTGGCACAGGACGCCACGGAAGCGGCAGCGCCTGTGATCGACAAGGGCGACGTGGCCTGGATGATGACCGCGAGCCTGCTCGTGCTCTTCATGCTCGTTCCCGGTCTGGCACTGTTCTATGGCGGGCTTGTGCGCACCAAGAACATGCTCTCGATTCTGATGCAATGTACCGTAGTCGGCGCAATGGTGATGGTGATCTGGGTGGTCTATGGCTACTCGATGGCCTTTGGCGGCGGCACCTCGCCGTTCTGGGGCGGTTTCGGCAAGCTGTTCCTTGCAGGGGTTACGCCGGACACGACCGCCGCCACCTTCACTGATGGTGTCGTGCTGCCGGAATATGTCTTTATCGCGTTCCAGATGACATTTGCCGCAATCACTCCGGCGCTGTTCATCGGCGGGTTCGCCGAGCGTGTGAAATTCTCGGGCGTTCTGGTCTTCTCGGCGCTTTGGGTCACCTTCGTCTACTTCCCGATCGCCCATATGGTGTGGGATGGCGCAGGCCTGATCTTCAACATGGGCGCAATCGACTTTGCCGGAGGCACCGTGGTGCATATCAATGCCGGTGTGGCTGCGCTTGTTGCCGCGATCTTCATCGGGCCGCGCATCGGTCTGGGCCGCGATATGATGGCACCGCATTCGATGACGCTGACGCTGGTGGGTGCGGCGATGCTGTGGGTCGGCTGGTTCGGCTTCAACGCGGGCTCCAACCTTGAAGCCAATGGCGGCGCAACGCTGGCACTGTTCAACACCTTCGTGGCCACTGCTGGCGCGATCCTTGCATGGTGCCTCATCGAATCGATGGCACGTGGCAAGGCGTCGATGCTGGGCGCTGCCTCGGGGATGGTTGCAGGCCTCGTGGCGATCACTCCGGCATGTGGCACCACCGGTCCGGTTGGCGCGATTGTTCTGGGCGCTGTGGCTTCGGGCTTCTGCTACTTCTTCGTCACTACCGTGAAGAACAAGTTCGGCTATGACGACAGCCTCGATGTCTTCGGCATCCACGGCGTGGGCGGGATCGTCGGCGCGATCGGCACCGGTATCCTGTGCGCACCGTCGCTGGGCGGTACCGGCTATGTGGTCGAGGCAGGCACGATGGCGGCACAGGTCATGGCGCAGATCAAGGCGATTGGCGTGACCATCCTGTGGACGGGGATCGGCTCGATCATCCTGCTCTACATCACCAAGGCCCTTGTCGGCTTCCGCGTCAGCCAAGACGAAGAGCGTCAGGGTCTGGACCAGACCTCGCATGGCGAAAGCGCGTATCACCCGTAAGAGGGGCGCATCACCGCTTAGAAGAAAGGCCCGGATCCGTGCGATCCGGGCCTTTTGCTATGTGATGGCATCGCCTGTAACACGCCCGGGGCAAGGCTGTCGCGATCTGGGCGTGGCCTCAACGGTGCTGGTTGTTCAGCGTATTGAGGTTGTGGATCAGCTTTTCCAGAATGTCGGTCAGTTCTTCATAGGTGCCCTCGGGCATACCGGTCATGGATTCGGCATAAACGCGGTCAGCGGCGCTACGGGCTTCGGTGAACGTGTTCTGGGCCTTTTCTGTCGGCGCAACCAGCCGCACGCGACGGTCATTGGGGGAGGGGGCCCGCTCGACCCAGCCGCCCTGTTCCATCCGGTCGACAAGACGCGATACCGAGATCGGCTCGATTTCCATCAACTCGGCAATCCGCGCCTGCGGCAGCGGTCCTTCACGCATGAGAATCGACATAAGGCGCCATTGCGAAGATGTCAGTCCGATATCGGCCGTATGGGTTTCAAAGCGGCTGCGCACGGCGCGCGAGGCGTCGTGCAGAAGATAGGCTAGGCGGGCTTTGGGCATAGGGAACCTCTGTTGTCTGACATCATCTTAGGATGAAACGGTTATTATTTTATAAGTTTGCTCAAAGTAACTCTACCGCATTCGTCTTACAATATATGAAAAAAGGCAGCCCTGGGGGCTGCCTACTTAGGTCTTAAAGATGCAATCTGCGGGTCAGACGCCGGCTGCGACAATCGCCTTGGCCAAGAGCGGCACCGAGTTTTCATTCAGGCCGGCGATGTTCAGACGCGAGTCACCGACCATATAGATCGCGTTATCTTCGCGCATTTTCATCACCTGTGCCTCGGTCGCCCCCAGACGCGAGAACATGCCGCGGTGACGGGCGAGGAAGTCGAACCGGTCCGAATTGGTCAACTGGCGCAGCTCGGCGGCCAGTTGCTCGCGCAGGCCCAGCATGCCGTTGCGCACGGATTCCAGCTCGTCTTCCCACTCCTGACGCAGGGTCGGGTCGGTCAGGACCTTCGCCACCAGCGCCTGCCCGTGGAAGGGCGGGAAGGAATAGGCCAGACGGTTCAGCTTGCCCAGATTGTCCTGCGTGATTGCGGTATTGGCCGCATCGCCCAGCACCATCAGACAGCCGGTGCGCTCGCGGTAGATGCCGAAGTTCTTCGAGCAGGAGGCCGCGATCATCAGTTCCGGCATCTTCTCGGCCATCAGGCGGGTGCCTGCGGCATCGGCTTCCAGACCGTCGCCAAAGCCCTGATAGGCCAGATCGATCATCGGGGTCGCGCCGTTTGCCAGCAGGGTCTCGGCAACCACGGCCCATTGCTCCAGCGTCAGGTTCGCGCCGGTCGGGTTATGGCAGCAGCCATGCAGCAGGACGACATCCCCCTTCTTGGCCTGCTTGAGGTCTTCGATCATCGCGTCAAAGGCCACCGCGCGGGCGTCATTGTCGAAATACCGGTAGGGTTTGACCTCGACACCCATGAAATTCAGGATGGCGATATGGTTCGGCCAGGTCGGGTCCGACACCCAGACTTTCATCTCGGGGTTGGCCAGACGCGCCAGTTCGAAGGCCTGACGGCAGGCACCGGTGCCGCCGACGGTCGACAGGAAGGCCAGACGGTCCGCCGGATAGCCTTCGCCCAGCACCATCGCGGCCATTGCGCCGTGGAAATCCGGCTGGCCGATCAGGCTGGCATAGGTTTTGGTGGTTTCGGTCTCGTGCAGGATCTTCTCGGCTTTCGAGATTGCCGACATGATCGGGGTCTTGCCTTCAGCAGTCTTGTAGACGCCGACACCAAGGTCGATCTTTTCGTCGCGCGGATCGGCGCGATAGAGGCCGGACAAGGCAAGGATCTTGTCCGCCGGCGTGGGTTTGAGATTGCTGAACATCATGCTTCTCCGGTTGCGACCCTGAGGTCGTTATACATGCCCCATTCGGACCAGCTGCCGTCATAAAGCGACCAATCCGATTTGCCCATCGATTCGAGCGCCAGCGCCAGCACGGCCGCCGTCACACCCGATCCGCAGGACGTGATGGCGGGTTTCGCCAGATCGACGCCTGCTGTTTCGAAAATCGCGCGCAGATCCTCGGGGGATTTCATCGTGCCGTTCGCGTTGAGAACCGTGCCGAAGGGCACATTGCGCGCATTGGGGATATGGCCTGCCCGCAGACCGGGGCGCGGCTCGGGCTGGCTGCCCGCAAAGCGTTCGGCGGCACGCGCATCGATGATCACCGCATCGCCCAGTTTCGAGCTATGCGCGACCTGCGTCACATCCTTCACTAGCTGCGCCTGACGCTGCACCGTCATATGCCGTTCGCGCAGCACGGGCGGCATGTCTTCGGTGGGGCGGTTCTCGGCCAGCCATTTCGGCAGGCCCCCATCCAGCACCGCAACATCGGCTTTGCCGAACAGCTTGAACAGCCACCACACGCGCGGTGCCGAGAAGATGCCGCATTGATCGTAGATCACCACCTGATGGCCGTCGCCCACGCCCATTGCCCGCATCCGCGAGATGAACTTTTCGGCGGGCGGTGCCATATGCGGCAGATCGGAACGCTGGTCGGAAATCTCGTCGATATCGAAAAAGCGTGCGCCGGGGATATGGCAGGCGTCATACGCCGCCTTCGCATCCTTATCGGACCCCGGCATGAACCAGGATGCATCGATCACCCGCAGATCGGGATTTTTCAGATGGTCCTCAAGCCAGTCGGTCGATACCAGTATCTTCGGATTATCCATCGCGCGCCTCCCTCCCTTTTACTCAGCTTCCTGATTAAACGGAAGAGGATCGGGGGTGCAAGGGCGGATCGGGCAAGGCTGCCTTGCCCGCACAGCCGCAGCTTGCATCCGCGCGTCAGGTCAGAGGTTCTGCTTGAGCAGGCGCTGCTTCTGGCGATCCCAGTCGCGCTTGGCTTCGGTGGCGCGTTTATCGGCCACTTTCTTCCCCTTGGCGATGCCGATCAAGAGCTTCACCAGACCCTTTTCATTGAAATACATCTTCAGCGGCACGATGGTCATGCCTTCGCGCTGGGTCGCATTCCACAGCCGCGAGAGTTCACGCTTGGACACCAGCAGCTTGCGCTTGCGGCGTTCCTCATGGCCGAAGGTCTTGGCCTGAGCGTATTTCTCGATATTGCCGTTGATCAGCCACAGCTCCGCCTCTTCGACGGATGCATAGCTCTCGGCGATATTGGCGCGGCCATTGCGCAGGGACTTGACCTCGGATCCGGTCAGCACGATGCCCGCCTCGAGCGTATCCTCGACGGCGTAATGGTAGCGTGCCTGACGGTTCTCGGCGATCAGGCCGTTATTCTCGGAACTCGGTTTCTTAGCCATGATCGGGCAGAGATAGGGCGGCTGGCCGCCCGAGTAAAGATCCTACAGGCTGCGGGGTGACCAAATCGTGAGGGATTTTTGCGCAAAGCCTGAAACTTCTGCCCCGTCCGGCCCGTATACTTCCCCGTATGCTTTGCCAGATGCCTATAGCCGGAGGGTCGATGATGCGCCAAGACTGGGATATCTACAAGGATCGGGATGTCACCCCGAAGGAGATGTTTCTCAACCGCCGCCAGATCATGGCTGGTGGCCTCGGGGCGGCGTGTGTCACGGCCCTGCCGCGCGGAGCCCGTGCCGAGGCGCTCACGCCCAATAGCTTCGAGGAGATCACCTCTTACAACAATTTCTACGAATTCGGCTGGGACAAGTCGGACCCGAAGAAATATGCGGCGGCGCTGACCACGACCCCTTGGTCGGTGGAGATTGACGGGCTGGTCGAGAGGCCCGGCACCTATGCGCTGGAGGATCTGCTGAAGATGGTCACCGTCAGCGAACGTATCTACCGTTTCCGCTGTGTCGAGGCCTGGTCGATGGTGATCCCGTGGTCGGGGTTCCAGTTGTCGGACCTGCTGGAAAGCGTCGGTGTGCAATCCGGCGCCCGATATGTGGGGTTCACCTCGGTGCTGCGCCCGAAAGAGATGCCCGGCCAGAGCGGGTATTCCGGCATCGACTGGCCCTATCAGGAAGGGCTGCGGCTGGACGAGGCGATGAACCCGCTGACCCTGATGGCCACCGGCCTTTATGGTGAGGACCTCCCCAAGCAGAACGGCGCACCGATCCGGCTGGTCGTGCCGTGGAAATACGGGTTCAAATCGGCCAAGAGCATCGTGAAGATCTCGCTTCTGAAAGACCAGCCGCTGAATACATGGCAGGCGCTGCAGCCGAAGGAATACGGCTTCTATGCCAATGTGAACCCGCAGGTGGACCATCCGCGCTGGTCACAGGCCACCGAGAGGGTGATTGGCGCGGGGCTGTTTGGCGGGCGGAAAGAGACGCTGATGTTCAACGGCTACGGCGAGCAGGTGGCCTCTCTCTATAAAGGCATGGATCTGCGGAAGTTCTACTGATGCAGCTGGCTATCGCGTCTCCGATCAATCGCGCCACACGTCATCTGCCGACATGGCTCGTCTATATAGCGGGACTGATCCCCTTGGCTTGGGTGGTGTGGCTGGTGCTTTCCGGCGGGATCGGTGTCGATCCGGTCAAGGGGATCGAGCACCGTCTGGGCAAGATCGCGCTGTGGTTCCTGATGGGCGGGCTGGTGATCTCGCCCCTGCGCCGAACCACGGGGGTGAACTTGCTGCGTTATCGCCGTGCCGTGGGGCTTCTGGGCTTCTTCTATGTGGCGCTGCATCTTCTGGCATGGATCGTGCTGGATATGGCGCTGCTCTGGGGGCAGTTGCTGCCCGACCTCTATCGCCGCCCCTATCTGTTCTTCGGGATTGCCGCCTTTGTGCTGATGATCCCGCTGGCGCTGACCTCGAATAAGGCCTCGATCCGGCATCTGGGCAAAAACTGGCGCCGCCTGCACTGGCTGGTCTATCCGGCCGTCGGCTTGGGCGTGCTGCATTATGTCTGGCAGATGAAGGTGATCTCGCAGGAAGGCTGGATCTGGATCGCGGCATTCACCCTGCTGATGCTTCTTCGGGGTGTTTGGGGTTTGATGGGCCGTTAAGGAGCGCTTTGAGGTGGGTTTGTTTTCGCGTCGGGGAGGGTTCGGCTGGGGCAGGGTGTGTGTGGGTTGGTTTTTGGGCGGGTGATTCCTGTGGTTTTGGGTGTGTTGGGGATTGGCGTCATAAAACTGTTCGAAATATATACTTTAATTTCAGTTGGTTAGTTGATTTTTTTGGTTTTTGGTATGTTTTTGTGAAAAAAGGGGTTGCGGGTTGTGGGTGTTCTCCGTAAATACCGCTTCACCGCAGCGGCAGACGACGCAGCGGGGCGCTTGAGCCGCGGCAGACAGGATCGAAAGAGACGGTTTGGAGTGGTTGAGGCGGAAGGAAATTCGGAAGATTAGGTTGGCGGTTAGCACCTGAGGATTGGGTGCTGCTGGTAATTTTTGTCTTCGGCTCTTTGACATTGATGGTTTTACTGAAGAGATATGCGGGCGGTTTGGTCGATGATCGACTAAATGATCGTTTGCATATCGGCTCACTAGGGCGTCTAGCCCGATGATGTGAGTGTCAGCTTCACTGTTTGTCGGTTTCACGCAAGTGAGAACGGTAAGCAGAAAGCGTTTATCCAATTGGATAGACGATGTGCGAAGGTTCATGCGTCAAGGTTAGCGATGTAAATCGCTTTCAACTTGAGAGTTTGATCCTGGCTCAGAACGAACGCTGGCGGCAGGCCTAACACATGCAAGTCGAGCGAGATCTTCGGATCTAGCGGCGGACGGGTTAGTAACGCGTGGGAACGTACCCTTTGCTACGGAATAGTCCCGGGAAACTGGGTTTAATACCGTATGTGCCCTTCGGGGGAAAGATTTATCGGCAAAGGATCGGCCCGCGTTGGATTAGGTAGTTGGTGGGGTAATGGCCTACCAAGCCTACGATCCATAGCTGGTTTGAGAGGATGATCAGCAACACTGGGACTGAGACACGGCCCAGACTCCTACGGGAGGCAGCAGTGGGGAATCTTAGACAATGGGCGCAAGCCTGATCTAGCCATGCCGCGTGAGCGATGAAGGCCTTAGGGTTGTAAAGCTCTTTCAGCTGGGAAGATAATGACGGTACCAGCAGAAGAAGCCCCGGCTAACTCCGTGCCAGCAGCCGCGGTAATACGGAGGGGGCTAGCGTTGTTCGGAATTACTGGGCGTAAAGCGCACGTAGGCGGATTAGTAAGTTAGAGGTGAAATCCCAGGGCTCAACCTTGGAACTGCCTTTAATACTGCTAGTCTTGAGTTCGAGAGAGGTGAGTGGAATTCCGAGTGTAGAGGTGAAATTCGTAGATATTCGGAGGAACACCAGTGGCGAAGGCGGCTCACTGGCTCGATACTGACGCTGAGGTGCGAAAGTGTGGGGAGCAAACAGGATTAGATACCCTGGTAGTCCACACCGTAAACGATGAATGCCAGTCGTCGGCAAGCATGCTTGTCGGTGACACACCTAACGGATTAAGCATTCCGCCTGGGGAGTACGGTCGCAAGATTAAAACTCAAAGGAATTGACGGGGGCCCGCACAAGCGGTGGAGCATGTGGTTTAATTCGAAGCAACGCGCAGAACCTTACCAACCCTTGACATCCTGATCGCGGTTAGTGGAGACACTTTCCTTCAGTTCGGCTGGATCAGTGACAGGTGCTGCATGGCTGTCGTCAGCTCGTGTCGTGAGATGTTCGGTTAAGTCCGGCAACGAGCGCAACCCACGTCCTTAGTTGCCAGCAGTTCGGCTGGGCACTCTAGGGAAACTGCCGATGATAAGTCGGAGGAAGGTGTGGATGACGTCAAGTCCTCATGGCCCTTACGGGTTGGGCTACACACGTGCTACAATGGCGATGACAATGGGCTAATCCCAAAAAGTCGTCTCAGTTCGGATTGGGGTCTGCAACTCGACCCCATGAAGTCGGAATCGCTAGTAATCGCGTAACAGCATGACGCGGTGAATACGTTCCCGGGCCTTGTACACACCGCCCGTCACACCATGGGAGTTGGGTCTACCCGACGGCCGTGCGCCAACCAGCAATGGAGGCAGCGGACCACGGTAGGCTCAGCGACTGGGGTGAAGTCGTAACAAGGTAGCCGTAGGGGAACCTGCGGCTGGATCACCTCCTTTCTAAGGATGTTTCTAGTAGCTTGGCTTGCCTTGCTCGTGAAACACTTAGCATGAGGCTCAGTCAGAGCCTCAAACATATACGGCCAGGCCGTCCTCATATCTCTTCAGTAGTCGGAAAAATGCCAAGGGCTTCGGTCCAGGAATGGGTCGGTAGCTCAGGTGGTTAGAGCGCACGCCTGATAAGCGTGAGGTCGGAGGTTCAAGTCCTCCTCGACCCACCACTTTCCACAGTTTATGGGGCCTTAGCTCAGCTGGGAGAGCGCCTGATTTGCATTCAGGAGGTCAGGAGTTCGATCCTCCTAGGCTCCACCATAACTTCTGACAGTAAAACCAAAGATGACTAGATCCAATCAGATCAGCAAGACGTTCAAGTGATGAACGGTTTGCTCGTCCGATTGGACGGTTTGATATCGTATATAGAGATGAAATTAAACATCAGCATCGCGGGTCGCCCAAGTACGGGTGACAGCAGTTCGATCTGCAAGCAGCGATGTTGTTCAAGTCAAGTACACTAACCAATGTTGATGATCTTAGATCATCAGCGGGAATAGTATGCATGCTTTTGATACAGGAAGAAGTCTATCTTCTTCTGGATCAAATCAAGCGCGAGAAGGGCGTTTGGTGGATGCCTTGGCAGTAAGAGGCGATGAAGGACGTGATACTCTGCGATAAGCCATGGGGAGCTGAGAATAAGCTTTGATCCATGGATCTCCGAATGGGGAAACCCACCTGAATGTTTGTTGTAATTACCTTGGTAATTTACAACGGGCATAACCAGGGACTTATTACCTGAATACATAGGGTTTTAAGAGCGAACCCGGGGAACTGAAACATCTAAGTACCCGGAGGAAAGGAAATCAATATGATACTCCGCTAGTAGTGGCGAGCGAACGCGGACCAGCCGAGCCTTGAGAGTGAGTAGAATGGTCTGGAATGTCCAGCAATATGGGTGATAGCCCCGTATACGAAGCTCAACGGGACGTATTAAGTAGGGCGGGACACGTGAAATCCTGTCTGAAGATCGGAGGACCACCTTCGAAGGCTAAGTACTCCTTACTGACCGATAGCGAACCAGTACCGTGAGGGAAAGGTGAAAAGCACCCCGACGAGGGGAGTGAAACAGTTTCTGAAACCGGACGCCTACAAGCAGTCGGAGGAGCCTCGAGCTCTGACGGCGTACCTTTTGTATAATGGGTCAACGACTTGGTCTTACGAGCAAGCTTAAGCCGATAGGTGTAGGCGCAGCGAAAGCGAGTCTTAAAAGGGCGACGAGTTCGTGGGATCAGACCCGAAACCGAGTGATCTAGCCATGTGCAGGATGAAGGTTGGGTAACACCAACTGGAGGTCCGAACCGACACCCGTTGAAAAGGGTCCGGATGACGTGTGGCTAGGGGTGAAAGGCCAATCAAACTCGGAGATAGCTGGTTCTCCGCGAAAGCTATTTAGGTAGCGCGTCGATTGTATTCTCCCGGGGGTAGAGCACTGCATGGATGATGGGGGCCCACAGCCTTACTGAGTCTAAGCAAACTCCGAATACCGGGAAGAACTGATCGGCAGACACACGGCGGGTGCTAACGTCCGTCGTGGAGAGGGAAACAACCCTGACCAACAGCTAAGGCCCCCAATTCGTGGCTAAGTGGGAAAGCATGTGGGACTTCCAAAACAACCAGGAGGTTGGCTTAGAAGCAGCCATCCTTTAAAGATAGCGTAACAGCTCACTGGTCTAGTCAAGAGGTCCTGCGGCGAAGATGTAACGGGGCTCAAGCCACGAGCCGAAGCTTTGGATGCACTGTGAAGTGCGTGGTAGCGGAGCGTTCTGTGATATAGAACGCTGCCTCCTTAGTATCCTCGGATACATTGGAGGCAATGTTCTGACTGTGAAGCCGGGCTGTAAGGCATCCGGTGGAGTGATCAGAAGTGAGAATGTTGACATGAGTAGCGACAAACAGGGTGAGAGACCCTGTCGCCGAAAGTCCAAGGGTTCCTGCTTAAAGCTAATCTGAGCAGGGTAAGCCGGCCCCTAAGGCGAGGCCGAAAGGCGTAGTCGATGGGAACCAGGTTAATATTCCTGGGCCGTGAGATGGTGACGGATCTGAACCGTTGTTCACACTTATCGGATTGTGTGGGCAGCCTACAGGTCCCTGGAAATAGCCTCTCTATAAGACCGTACCCGAAACCGACACAGGTGGACTGGTAGAGAATACCAAGGCGCTTGAGAGAACCACGTTTAAGGAACTCGGCAAAATGCCTCCGTAAGTTCGCGAGAAGGAGGCCCCATCGCTAGGCAACTGGTGGTGGGGGGCACAAACTAGGGGGTGGCGACTGTTTACTTAAAACACAGGGCTGTGCGAAGCCGTAAGGCGACGTATACAGTCTGACGCCTGCCCGGTGCCGGAAGGTTAAAAGGAGGGGTGCAAGCTCTGAATTGAAGCCCCGGTAAACGGCGGCCGTAACTATAACGGTCCTAAGGTAGCGAAATTCCTTGTCGGGTAAGTTCCGACCTGCACGAATGGCGTAACGATCTCCCCGCTGTCTCAAACGTGGACTCAGCGAAATTGAACTGTGTGTCAAGATGCACACTACCCGCGGTTAGACGGAAAGACCCCATGAACCTTTACTACAGCTTCACACTGGCATCAGGATTGTGATGTGCAGGATAGGTGGTAGCCTTTGAAACCAGAACGCCAGTTCCGGTGGAGGCATCCTTGAGATACCACCCTTCGCACTCTTGATGTCTAACCGCGGTCCGTTATCCGGATCCGGGACCCTGTGTGGCGGGTAGTTTGACTGGGGCGGTCGCCTCCCAAAGAGTAACGGAGGCGCGCGAAGGTGGGCTCAGACCGGTCGGAAATCGGTCGTTGAGTGCAATGGCAAAAGCCTGCCTGACTGCGAGACTGACAAGTCGAGCAGAGACGAAAGTCGGCCATAGTGATCCGGTGGTCCCAAGTGGGAGGGCCATCGCTCAACGGATAAAAGGTACTCTGGGGATAACAGGCTGATGGTGCCCAAGAGTCCATATCGACGGCACCGTTTGGCACCTCGATGTCGGCTCATCTCATCCTGGGGCTGGAGCAGGTCCCAAGGGTACGGCTGTTCGCCGTTTAAAGAGGTACGTGAGCTGGGTTTAGAACGTCGTGAGACAGTTCGGTCCCTATCTGCCGTGGGTGTAGGATACTTGAGAAGAGTTGCCCCTAGTACGAGAGGACCGGGGTGAACGGACCACTGGTGGACCAGTTATCGTGCCAACGGTAGTGCTGGGTAGCTATGTCCGGACAGGATAACCGCTGAAAGCATCTAAGCGGGAAGCCCCCTTCAAAACTAGGTATCCCTTGAGGGCCGTGGAAGACCACCACGTCGATAGGCTGGAGATGTAAGTGCAGCAATGCATTCAGTTGACCAGTACTAATTGCCCGATTGGCTTGATTTGATCCAGTAGTAGACAGACACTCCTACAGATCAAAATCATGCATACAACTTGACTTGCACGCTCTTTATTCGGTTTGGTGGTCATAGCGCTGGCTATACACCCGGTCCCATTCCGAACCCGGCCGTTAAGGGCCAACACGCCAATGGTACTGCGTCTCAAGACGTGGGAGAGTAGGTCACCGCCAAACCTAATAAAGAGCGTCATTCATCTCTATAACGATAACACCCCCCCAAATCAGACACAAAATAACGCGGGATGGAGCAGCCCGGTAGCTCGTCAGGCTCATAACCTGAAGGTCGTAGGTTCAAATCCTACTCCCGCAACCACTTTTACTTGCATACCAACATCACCGCCAACACACCGCCTCGTATTCGGCGGGGTTTGCGCCGTTTCCGCCTCCTGCAACGTAAGAATTGAAGCCAGATCCCCCACAAGCGCGATCGCGTGCCCGTCCATGGCAGCGGCATCCGGCATGAGCCGTACCTGCGAAATCAACCCGCGAAGCGCCTCGCTCGCCTGAAGCTGGTGCGCCGGGTCTGACAGCGACGATGCCAGATCCGCCACTTTCGCCCGATAGGTCTTAGCGAGTCCCGGATGCAGGCGCAGGGCAGGGGGCTCGGGCGCCGCGGCAAGTGTCAACCGTGTCTTCTCGGCCTTCAGCGTCTCCATTCGTGCCTTCATCGATGGATCATACATCCCGTCTTCGACCGCCGCCAATATACCTGAAATCTTCCGCTCCAGCTGGGCAAGCTCACGCTCGGCCTTGGCGCGTTGCACGACCTGCCCAGCCAGCGCGTCGTTCCAGGCGCGGCGGTATTCTTCGACGAACAGAGCAATCAGCTCCGGGTGCATCAGGCGATCCTTCAGCCCGCCGAGCACGCGGGCTTCGAGGTCCTCTCGCCCGATGGTCGCGCGGTTGTCGCAGACTGCCAGTCCCTTGTTCCGGGAGACGGAGCACCCGTAGCGGGTGCGGTTGATCAGGATGTAGTTGCCACCGCAACAGCCGCATTT
Source organism: Thioclava sp. GXIMD4216 (assembly GCF_037949285.1). Taxonomy (NCBI): domain Bacteria; kingdom Pseudomonadati; phylum Pseudomonadota; class Alphaproteobacteria; order Rhodobacterales; family Paracoccaceae; genus Thioclava; species Thioclava sp. GXIMD4216. Next base: position 233,554 of record NZ_CP149926.1, on the reverse strand, counting down.
GATCAAGCCGGAGAGCAGGAACTTCGGTTGGCGCGCGAAATCGCGGCGCAGCGGTGTGTCATCCTGCGCGGTATGGTTCATCTCTTCCCGGATGGTGTCTTGCCGTGCCTTCACGCGGCGCCAAAGGTCATCTTCGATGATCCGTAGATCCGGTTGTTCGGTAATGATCCATTCCTCACGCGGGTTCGGTTTGGACAGGTCTCTGGTCATCGTCTCGTCTATCAGCGATCCACGGGGACCATTCACCACCGCGATCGAACTGGTATGGATGAAACGGCGTATGCCTGCGGTATATGCCGCGGAGATCAACGCCTCTGTGGCATCGATATTGATCCGCTTGAGCATGGCCCAGTGCTTTCCGCCGCCATAACTCTCGCGGAAATAAGCCGCGGTGTGAAACACCGTGTCGCACCCCGAAAGCGCCGCTGCGAATGTCGTAACGTCCAGCAGATCGCCTTCGATAATCTCAAGCTGGGGGATCGCTCCGAACTGCGCATGGGCTTTGGCCCGCGAGCGGACAAGCGCGCACGAAAATACCGCGATCAAGCAGCAGCCGCACGAGATTATTGCCCAATAGCTCGGTGGCACCAGTGACGAAAACGGTTTGCATGAAAGATCTCCTTGCGGGCGCACACTGCGCCGCTTAGCGATTTGATAGCAAAGCCGGGCTTTGCGTAGAACGCACACCATGGCAAAACAGCTTTGTCAAAATGCACAGCAGAGAGCCAAGATGAACTGGGATGATATCCGATTGTTGCTGGCGATCTCGCGGCGCGGCAGTTTCCTCAGGGCGGGCGAGACGCTCGGCATGGCTGCCTCGACCCTCTCACGCCGGATCACGCAGCTGGAACATCAGATGGGCGCGGCTCTGGTCGAACGCGGCGCGGATGGAACGCGCCTAACCGAGAGGGGATCGACTTTGATCCAAGCGGCGCAGGAGTTCGAAAGCGCGCTTATCCTGCCACAGAAGAGCGCTGGTCTTTCCGGTCGCGTCAGGGTGACGGCGGGCGACGGGTTCATCGGGTTGGTTGCTGATGTTGCCGCGCGTTTCATTTCCGAGCATCCCGGCTGCTCCGTCGACATCACCAGTTCGCCCGAGTTCGTAGAGCTGGCACAGGGCGCCTCCGATATCGCAGTGCGCACCGCACATCTGGGAGAGCCGTCGCTGATCTATCAACGGATGCCTGAGGTTTCACTCGGCCTTTACGCGATCAAAGATCTTGGCATCAAACGGAACGCTCGCCCCGAGGACATACCGATGATCGGGCTTTTGCCGCCAATGGACCAGTTGCCCCATATGAAAGCCGCGCGGGCAGCAGGATTTGGCAACATCCGCATTAGGGTCTCGTCTTTTGCCGCCCAGATTCAGGCCGTAGAGCGGGGGCACGGGGCGGCCGTTCTCCCACATTCTCTAGCGGTGGGGCTTGTGGAGCTTTTCCCTAGCGTGAGCCTGCCGAAACTGGACGTGTTTCTCGTTACGCGGCCTCAAGCTCTGCGCCAAACGCAGATCAGGGCATTCGCAGATCTTCTGAAAAAGCAGATGTCAGAGCAGGTAGCATGATGAGGCTCTCGCGGTTCTGTCGCCCTATGCGTAACGAAGGTCAGCGTTCCTTGCTGCGCGGCGCATGAATGGCCGCTATCCCAAACTCGCCGCAGGCGCCAAGCCGCACTGCCGCAAGTCCGCTTTCCGCCCATTGTGTTCCGCAGGAAAAGGTCCGGTAGCGTCTAAAGTTTGTAAACGGTAAGATTTCGGTGGTGTCAGGCTCACGCAACCAGCTTTAGCGAACGAGCCGCGCCCGAAAGGGTCGCGGCTTTTTTGTTGTCCGTGGCCTGTGTGTGGCGCGGCTTCTGTTCCCGAAGGCCCCGCCCCGAGACGGAGGTTATTTGACCTTCAGGACGATCTTGCCGATATGGGTCGAGCTCTCCATGCGGACGTGGGCTGCGGCGGCTTCGGTCAGGGGGTAGGTTGAATCCAGCAACACTTTCAGCTTGCCCGTTTCGACCATCGGCCAGACCCTTTCGAGCAACTCGCTTGCGATAACAGCTTTCTGTGCATCGGTTTGCGGGCGCAGCGTCGAGCCGGTGATGGTCAGACGGCGGGTCATCACAGGGGCGAAATTGATTTCGGCTTTCGGCCCTTGGAGGAAGGCGATAAAGACCAGCCGCCCGTCCATTGCCAAAGCTTTGAGGTCGCGCTTGATATACTCGCCTCCGACCATATCGAGGATCAGATCCGCACCGCCCTGAGCGGTGAGAATCTTGACGAAATCCTCCTCGCGATAATTGATGGCGGTGGCACCCAGATCCGCGCAAGCCTTGCATTTTTCGGCAGAGCCCGCCGTGGCAAAAACCGTGGCGCCGAGCGCGCGGGCGATCTGGATGGCGGTGGTGCCGATGCCGGACGAGCCGCCATGCACCAGAAAGCGTTCGCCACCTTTCAGACCGCCGCGCATCACCACGTTGGACCAGACGGTGAAGCAGGTCTCGGGCAGGCAGGCGGCCAGTTTCAGGTCCATACCTTTCGGGACGGGCAGGGCATGGGCAGCAGGGCAGGTGACAAATTCGGCATAGCCGCCACCGGGCAGAAGCGCGCAGACCTCGTCGCCCACGGACCAGTCGCTGACACCCGGCCCGCACGCAGCCACACGGCCCGAACATTCCAGCCCGGGCAAATCGGATGCGCCGGGCGGGGGATCATAGGCTCCGGCGCGTTGCAGCGCATCGGGACGGTTGACACCTGCATAGGCCACCTCGATCAGGATCTCGCCATAGCCCGGCACAGGCACGGCGCGATGGGCGGGTTGCAAGACCTCGGGGGCGCCCGGTTGGGTGATTTCCATCACCTGCATTTCATGGGGGAGGCTCATTTTTCAGTCCTTATCCTGCGGGGCCGCGGTTTTGCCGGGCAGATCCTCGCAGCCCTGCGGCGCGCGAATGCCCGAAAGCATGGTCTTCACAAAGGGCAGCTTCATGACGCTGCCCTTCACTTTCTCGAATTGCATGACATCCTCGATCCGGCGGTCGATAAAGGCCCAGGTCTCTGCATGGTCTTCGCTTTCATCGCCCATCCAGTACAGCACTGAAGCCGAATAGACGCCGGTCAGTGTCATGCGTTTGGTGTACCAGTTGTAATCGGTCGAGCTGTCGCCAAGCGTGCTCCAGATCAGGTCGCAGGTGTCCCAGACCAGTCGGGTGCCGGTCGCGGCATTTTGCGGCAGGGCAAAAGTTGCGGCCCCTCGGCGCACCAGTTCGGGGTCGACAGCTTCGAGACGGGTGCGCAGGGCAAAGGCGACCCTGTCACGGAATTTCATCGCTGACAGATCGGCGGTTTTCAGGGCGCTTACCATCGCCCGATCTCCGCGCCGGTGATATTCCACCGCCAGATCCAGCGCCCCCCGAGGGCAGAGGATCTTGGCGACACCCGGGTCGATACCCGAATCACTTACGGCCATATCGAAGGCCGGTTTGGCCCAGCCATCGAAAGGAACATGGGGCAGGATCGCATCCAACAGCTCTGATTTGGCGCGATCGGCATCGAGATGATCGTTTTTCATGGCCTTTCCCTTTCGGGCCCCTTTCAGGTGGTGGACAAATGGAAGGTTTATAGCTATATGAAGCGCTCCTGCAAACCGATGCAACTCTAACTTAGGAAGGTGGTGACACCATGCAGGTCAGCGTTCGCGATAACAACGTCGATCAGGCGCTTCGTGCCCTGAAGAAGAAACTTCAACGTGAAGGCGTTTTCCGTGAAATGAAGCTTCGGCAACATTTCGAGAAGCCGTCCGTGAAGAAAGCGCGCGAGAAGGCGGAAGCCGTTCGCCGTGCCCGTAAACTGGCGCGTAAAAAAGCACAGCGTGAAGGGGCTCTCTGAGTTTCGACGTGTTGAGAAAGCTGGCGGGTTTGCCCGCACCTTGAACCCCCTTGGTTTCCTTGGGGGTTTTTTGGTGCCTTGGCCTCAGCGGATGCCATCCATCAGCGCGTCCGTCAGGGGGCAGTCGCGGATCACATCGGCCCCGCAGGTGCGGGGCGTCAGGTCTTTCGTCAGGCAGATGCGCACCTCCTGAATGCGGTGCGATTGGCAGGTAATGGTCACGCCATCGGCGCTCAGCTGCGGATTGGCCTCAAGGAAGGCTTCTTCCACTACGCTGGCGGGCAGGGTGACATCCTTGCGCAGCTGCTCGAACACATCCGGGATTTTCACGCTGTCATAGGCGCGGCGTGCCAGATCCAGATAGGTCTGCGCCTCAAGCCCCGAGCAGCGCCCGTGTTTCTTCCACTGATACCAAGCCGCCCCTGTTGTGCCCATGATATCCTCCATGGCCGCCGTCTGCCGCTTGGACGGATCGCGTGCTGACATGTTGCAATAGCTGGGCCAGCCGGTTTCGTTTTGCGGCCAGAGCCCGTGCAGGACAAAATCATGCGGTCCGTTGCGGTCTGTGTCGCATTGCGGCGAGTTACGGGCATCGCCCGTTAAGGCACACCATGTTGGGGACCAGCTGAGCGCAAGCACATAATAATCGAATTGGCCTGCCTTTTCGCCCTCGGCTTGCGCAGAAAGACTGGTGCTCAGAAGTGCCAAGATTATCAGGAATGCGCGAAGTTTCGTCATTTTCTCTTTTCCCGAGCTGTGGATTTGAGTATATACGAGGCCAATTCCCCACCAGAAATGGATCGCGGCGTAGGGATCTCCCGCCCGCAGCCGATTTCTCGGCACGGGAGAGATATGTAAAGGATGGCTGAGATGACCAACAAGCCCCTGATGGCAAGAGCGACCGCCGTGTGGCTGGTGGACAATACCACGCTGAGCTTCAAGCAGATCGGTGACTTCACCGGCATGCACGAGCTGGAAATCCAAGGCATTGCCGATGGTGATGTGGCTGTGGGCGTGAAGGGCCAGGACCCTGTGGCGCATGGCCAGCTGGACGCCAGTGAGATCGAGAAGGGCGAGAAAGACGCGCTCTACAAGCTGAAGCTGAAGTTCAACAAGGCAGCTGTTGGCGAAGACAAGCGCCGTGGCCCGCGCTACACGCCGCTGTCCAAGCGTCAGGACCGTCCGAACGCGATCCTGTGGCTGGTGAAATTCCACCCCGAGCTGGCCGATGCGCAGATCGCGCGTCTGGTGGGGACCACCAAGCCCACCATCGCCTCGATCCGCGAGCGCACCCACTGGAACATCCAGAACATGACCGCCATCGATCCGGTGGCTCTGGGCCTGTGCCGTCAGTCCGAACTGGATATGGAAGTGCAGAAGGCCGCGAAGAAAGCCGCTGCGATGGGCGTCATGACCGATGACGAGCGCCGCAAGCTGGTGTCCACCGAGCAGTCGCTGGAAATGTCGGACGAGCCGCGTCTGCCGTCCTCTATTGCGGGGCTGGAGAATTTCTCGCTTTCGAAGCCGGAAGATGACGACGAGCGTAAATCGCCCGCCGATTATTCCGATGCGGACAGCTTCTTCAACCTGCCGCATGGCGATGATGACGAAGAAGAAGACGAGCGCCGCTAAGGCCCCGATCTTTGTAACAGAAAACCGCCACGATTTTTGTGGCGGTTTTTTTATGGGCCGAATTGGGGCAGAGAGATCCGCAGCTCTTGTGCCAAGGCGTGGGTTGTATGGCGCTGCGCGGCCCGCATCGGCCAGAGCGGCTTGGCCGGAGTGGGGGTGCGACCCATGATCTTGCGGATCTTTCGGGCAATTTCCGGCGGTAGAAGCGACAGCGCCACCGGTCCGGGCCAGAAGCTCTCGCAGGGGAGGCCATTGGCAAAAATCACCGCATGCCGCTGTAGGACGATATGGATATAGGGTCCCGCAATTTCCGGGGCACGACCGATGCGGGGGCGGACAAGCAGCGAAGAGGCGGGCAGAAGCGCGTCAATCTCGGCAATATATACACGGTGATGCGCCGATAGAATCAGCGTCTTTCCGGGCAGACCATTGCCAAGCGCATGGGCCCGCAGGCGGATGGGCCGATGGTCGCGCGCGCTGTCGAGCGGAACGCGCGACTGCAAGAGCATGGCAACCGGCGCGGCGGTGCCATCATGACAGCGCAGCATATCACCTTGGCGCAGGGCTTGGGCCATTTTCTGCTGCCCGTCCGCCATAAGAAAGCGGGTGCGGGGGCCGAAGCAGGATGGCGCGGAGGTGGCATAGGCATAGCTGCCGCTTGTATAGTCAATGGCCTGTATCACCGTCAGCGGTTCGCCATAGGGCGGCGGCGTCCCCTGAATGACGAAGCCTTCGATATTCCACGCATCCCCATTCAAAGAGACGAATTGCAGCGTATAGGTGTTGCCCAGCGAATCCTGCACGATGACATCATATTCCGCCTCGATGATGGTGCCTGCCGCATAGTTGACCCCGCCGATCGTATATCCGGCAGCCAGAGTTTGCGTGTTGTCATCATCATCGAAGGTCGCGTTGGTTTGGTCATCGACCTGAAGGACGTCGCTCGTCGCGCCGGGTTGCAGGGTGATCGTGTCCACATTGACGGTGAACTGGTAGCCCCCATTATTGCTGAAGGTCCCCGCCGTGGTACTGGCATAGCTCAGATCAAAGAAGTTGAGGTTGAAGACGGCCATGACGGCTCCGTTGCGACGATCAGCCCTTATGATCCCGCAGAATGATTAAGTTTAATTTATCCGCGTTAAGTGTGATCGGGGAAACGGCGCCCTGCTGCCGCAGAAACCGGCGCAAATGTCATATGTTGGCCACCGCTTGCATTTTTTTCACCTTCGGGGGAACCGAGTTGCGGTCAATAGGCTTGACCGCTTACTGGAACATGAAAATAAGGTCCGGTTAACCCACGACCTGCCGATCTGCCCGGCAGGCGCTGGTTTGTAAAAAAGTTCCGAAAGGATTTGCTGCTGTGTCATCTCTATTTGTTCGTTTTCGCCTGCCGATGATTGCGGCTGCGGGGTTGGTTGCGTTGGCGGGATGTGCCGCACAGCCGCATACCGATAGCCCCTCGACCCGGATCTCGACAGCGTCGGTTCCGGCTGAATATCGCGCGCGCCAAGACGAACTGGAACCGGATGTGACCGTTCCGGCCATCAATCCGCGTTATCTGACCGAGCGTAACCGCCGCCAATGGGTTGATTACAACGGCCCCGAGGCGGTCGGCACCATCGTTGTGGACCCCTATGCCCGCGTGGCCTATCACATCGTTGCGCCGGGGCGTGCGATGCGTATGGGGGTTGCGGTCGGCAAGGCCGGTAAGGGCTTCTCGGGGACGGCCGTGATCCGTCGTAAAGAGGTTTATCCCAGCTGGACGCCGACCAAGAACATGATCCGCAATGATCCCGACCTCTATGGTCCGCTGTCTGGCGGGCTGAAGGGGGGGCTGGAGAACCCTCTGGGGGCGCGGGCGCTGTATCTTTATAAAAACGGTCGCGATACCTATTACCGTCTGCACGGCACGATGGACCCGTCCTCCATCGGCAAGGCGACATCGGCAGGGTGCATCCGCTTCTTCAATCAGGACATCATGGATATGTTCGACGAAACGGATCTGGGCACTGTCGTGAAGGTGCGTTCGAAGGCAGAAAGCCTGAAGATGGAAGGCCCGATGACCGAGCTGCATTCGGGATATGTGGTGCCCTCGTCGGATACCGCAGCCATCGAGGCGGATGCGAAAGCATGGGATGAGGGCAAGATCGAGGATCCGGCCATCTCCGATAAGGAAGCGCATGACCGCGCGGTGGCCGCAGCCAAGGCACAGGCATCTGGCGGGGATCCGGTCGCGGCAGCAGAAGCTGCGGAAAAAGCCGACGAGGCGATCTATCCGGCGGCCATGACCGATGCAGAGCGCGAGGCCGCACTGAGCGGGAACTGATCGCATAAACAGGTTTTCCCACGGGTGGGAAAAGGGGATGCGCGGCAGGCCGACCGGTCTGTCGCGCTTTCATTTATGCCAGGCCCGGACCGGCCTTTCGGGGGGCGGGTGGCACCTTCGTGGCAGGGGGCAGGGTTTTCTTTGCAATTGCAGAAACTGGGGGCTATTGCTCTGGCACCTGCATCGGAGGATATGCAGGCCAAAGGAGGACATAGCCCATGAGTGCTGCTGCAAAGATCTCGCGCAAGATGCCGAGCGATATTGCCGCAATGAAAGGCCAAAGCCCGATTGTCTGTCTGACGGCTTACACCACCCCTATGGCCCGTATCATGGACCCGCATTGCGATCTGGTTCTGGTGGGCGACAGTCTGGGCATGGTGGTGCACGGGCTTGAAAGCACCTTGGGCGTGACCTTGGAGATGATGATTCTGCACGGTCAGGCGGTGGCACGCGGGGCGCAGGCGGCCTGTATCGTGGTGGATATGCCCTTCGGCTCCTATGAGGAAAGCCCCGCGCAGGCGTTCCGGAACGCTGCCCGTATCATGGCCAAGACCGGCGCGCAGGCCGTGAAGCTGGAAGGCGGCGCGCATATGGCCGACACGATCCGCTTCCTTGTCCAGCGCGGCATTCCGGTGGTGGCGCATATCGGGCTGACCCCGCAATCCGTCAATGTTTTCGGGGGGTATAAGGTTCAGGGGCGTGGGGATGCGGCGGCGCGTCTGATGGCCGATGCCGTTGCGGTGGACGAGGCCGGAGCCTTTGCGGTGACGCTGGAAAAGGTGCCGCAGGGGCTGGCCGACCGTATCACCGCCGAGATTTCGGTGCCGACCATCGGCATCGGGGCCAGCGTGAACTGCGACGGGCAGGTGCTGGTGGTGGATGACATGCTGGGCCTGTTTACCGCCTTCAAACCGAAATTTGTCAAACGCTATGCGCAGTTGGGCGATGCGGCAGGGCAGGCGGTTGCTGCCTATGCCGAAGAGGTGCGCGCGCGCCGTTTCCCTGCGCCCGAACATATGTTTTCCGACGAGGTGAAGAAATGACCTTGGTGATCCGTAATTCCGCTGAACTTCAGGACAAGGTCGCGGCATGGAAACGCTCTGGTATGCTGGTCGGTGTGGTGCCGACGATGGGCGCGCTGCATGATGGGCATCTGAGCCTTGTGAAGGCGGCAAGGGCGCAGTCGGACCGTGTGATCGTGACGATCTTCGTGAACCCGATGCAATTCAACAATACCGATGATCTGAGCAAATACCCACGCGACGAGGCGCGTGATCTTGCGCTTCTGGACGAGGCGGGGGTGGATGTGCTGTTTGCGCCCGACGTGGCCGAGGTCTATCCTGACGGGTTTTCCACGACCGTATCGGTCAGCGGGGTCTCGGCCCCGATGGAGGGCGAACACCGTCCGGGCCATTTCGACGGGGTGGCGACCGTGGTGGCCAAGCTGTTTGGCATGACGCAGGCAGGGCGCGCCTTTTTCGGAGAAAAGGACTGGCAGCAATTGCAGGTGGTGCGCCGGATGGTGCGCGACCTCAATCTGCCGGTGACCGTGATCGGCTGCCCGACCATCCGCGAGGCCGACGGTCTGGCCATGTCCTCGCGCAATGTCCGGCTGAGCCACGAAGACCGCAGCATGGCACCGCTCTTGCATCAGGTCTTGCAAGAGCTTGCCGCCAGTTTGCGCGCGGGTGCCGATGTCGGGGTGGCTTTGGCCTCGGCCCGCGCGGAGCTGGCTGCGAAAGGGTTCGGCACGGTCGAGTATCTGGATCTGCGCGCCGGAGACAGCCTTGCTCCGCTGGCGCAGCTTGAAGACAATGCACGCCTGTTGGTGGCATTATGGTTGGGCAATGTCCGCTTGATCGATAATATTCCCGTTTAGGCGCGGCGGATGGCGGCGCCCCCCTCGGTGTGGAGAGCATATGCGCGCATTTCTGAGCTTTGCAGTCATCGGGTTCGGGGTTTTATGCCTGATCTACTGGCTGGTTTCGCTTTACGCGCGCTCGCGTGTCCGCGAGGGGCTGGAGCGCGCGGCGGACGGGCAGCTTGACCCCGAAGCCTATATTGCCGAAGGTCTGCGCGATTATGCGCGCTCCCTGCGCAAGCGCCTGCTGGTGCTGGTCATTCTGGTGCCGGTGGGCGTGGTGATCTGTATCGTCTATTTAATGAACTACACATGAGGCCATGATGCGGTATTTCAAATGGGGTTTCTTCGCGGTGCTTGCGCTGCTGGTCTTCGCCTTTTTCCACTACACCCTGCCGCAGCATGACATCGTCCGGATTGTCGGAACGGAGAATCGCCGCATCGATTACGGGCAGCATTCGATCTTCTGGGCAACGCCCGACAAGGCGGCGCAGGCGGTGGGCAGCCGCGATGTGTTTTTCATCCAGACGCAGCGCCCGAACGGCAAGCCGATGGTCTATCGCAACGAGGATACCGGCTGGGGCTGGCCGCCCTATTTCAAGCTGGACAGCTCTAACCTGCAAGCCGTGGCGCAGGATCTTGTCTCGACCAAGGCCAATCCGGTCTGGGTGTCGATCACCCATTATGGCTGGCGTAACGAGTGGATCTCGATCTATCCCAATGCGGTATCGATCAATGTTGTGTCGGGGCCGGATGCGACGATCGTTCCTTGGGCGAATATCGTTATCCTGACCTTCCTGCTGATCGTGCTGCTGTTTTTGCGCGCGATGTGGCGGCAGTTTCGCAGGCGCTCCATCGATCCGGTGATCGAGGATATGGAAGAGGCGTGGGATGGTGTCGAAGACCGTGCCGAAGGCCTCTGGGGGCGCGTGAAGCGCCGGTTGGGCGGGAAATAACCCCGCCCGCGCCAAGATCAGCTGCGGCGCATCGCGCCGCGCGATTGGCAGATAAGATTATGGGCAAGGGCCATGATGATTGCGGCAAGGCTGGCGGCCATCATGGTGCCGTCGCTCTGTGTAAGCGCGAATTCCGCCCATAGAAGCTTGAGGGTCAGCGCCGCGCAGATCACGGTGGTGCGCAGGCAGTCCGCGCGTAATGGCGGCTGGCAGCCTTCGCGCAGATTGGCGATGAAGCCGCGCAGCGCGCAGGCACCGGCGGCTGACAGGAGCAGAAGCTCGGGCGGGGCCAGGGTGCCCGCACCGCGTGCGGCCTGAAAAATGATCATCGCGAATATGGCCGTGAACAGGCCAAGCGCGAGTTCGCGGGCTTGAGGGATATACTGCATTTTGCTGCTCATTGGGCTGTGGAGCCCCTTTCCTAGCAGAAAGTGCTTTCCAAATAAACAACATCAAATGGGGCGGCTCTTCACAAAGTCCAGATATTTCTTTCCGCGAAGATGGTCCCATAATCTGGTATGATAGCGGGGTAAGTGGTGCGGCGGGTAAATGAAAGACGATTCGGCATTGAGAACTCAGAGCGTCGATGACCATGTGCCAGAGCAGCTTTTGGCCTTTGCTCTGGAGGCTCTGCTGACCCGCGAGACAGGGTGGGTCAATCTTGTTCCGGCGCTGGCGCGGCGTTTTCCCCATGCCGAGGCGGTGGATATCGCGATTGCACTGACCTCTGCTGCGGCGGAAATCGAACATAGTTTTGTGCCCAGCAGTCCGTCGATGGATGCGGCGCGGCACGGCTACAAGCTTGCCGCCGTCCTGATGCTGGAGATGCATGCCCAGCGGTTGCAGGGCAGGCCGGTGCGTATGGCGGGCGATCTGCTGGAAATGTGGCACGAAAGGCCGTTTCTCGATCTGGGATGACCGATACGGGGCAATCGGGCCGGGGCAATCGGGCAGGCGTGCGGGCGTGAAAAAACCCCGCCTGAGGCGGGGCTTTTGTCGGGCAGGACGGGATCTCAGGCGTTGGCCGCGCGGATCTGCTCTGCCGCTTCCTTGTTGAACTCGATCCCTTTGTCGCTGAACAGCTGGTCAAGCTCGCCCGACAGGGTCATTTCGGTCACGATATCGCAGCCGCCGACAAATTCGCCTTTGACATAAAGCTGCGGGATGGTCGGCCAGTCGGAGAAATCCTTGATGCCCTGACGGATCTCGGCATCGGCAAGGACGTTGATATCCTTATAGGCGACCCCCATGAAATTGAGCACACCCGCCACACGGCTGGAGAAGCCGCATTGGGGCATTTCTTTGGTGCCTTTCATGAAAAGCACGACATCGTTTTCAGAGACGTCTTTCTGGATCTGGTCTTGCGCGCTCATGGCGAAGTTCCTTTGTTTGGCGCATGCGCAATGCATACAGGCCGTATGTGAGTGAGGGCCGATCCGCCCGACGGGGGTGTCGGTATGGCCAGCGGTCTTTGTCCGGACGCTGGTCGCCCGCGATGGACGACTCGGCGCGGCGGTAGGATTTTCGGTCGGGCATGACAGGAGGGCACGATGCCGCGCCTCCTGCCGGTCTGTTCTTGTTACTCGGGCGCCTTTGTCGTGAGCGCCAGCGCGTGGAGGGCGCCGCTCGGGCCGTCCATCGCGCCTTTGAGGGCAGCATAGACTGCGCGCTGCTGCTGGACGCGGTTCTGTCCGCGGAAGGATTCGTCGATGACCTCGGCGGCCCAGTGATTGCCATCTCCGGCGAGGTCGGTGATGGTGATTTTTGCCTCGGGGAACGAGTCTCGGATCAGGTTTTCGATATCCTGGGCTTCCATTGGCATGAAATAGGCACTCCTGCAGCTTCTTGTCTAAATTAGGGCCTGGACGCAGGCGCTGCAAGGGCTGTCCCCTGTCAGCTGGCGGCTTGCGTCCTTTCGCGGTCTCGTAAGGAGGCGATGAAATGCAGCGGTCCGGCCACCAGAAGCGTGCCGCATACCATGCCGCACGCCCCCAAGGCCGTCAGCTCGAAGGAATGACCGACCGCGCCTGCCTCGCCCGCCAGCAGGAAGCACATGTTGCAATCAAGGGCGGGGGCGGCGGTTTTCGGATGGGCGCGCAGCAGGGCCCCCGCAGCCACAAAAAGAATCGCAAGAATATAGATCTGCGGCTGGTTGAGGCCGAGGCTGTCGATGATGGAGCGGTAGACCACCGCCGCGCAGACGCCCATGATTACGCCGGGCACCAGCCAGCGGATGATCGGGCGCGGATCGGTCATGGAGCCGATCACGGCGCTGAAAACGGTCATCGCAAGAGCGCCCGACATGATGGCGAAATTCATTGTCAGTCCGGTGGCCGCCGTGCCGATGGTGCAGGCGGTGGCGGCAAAGGCCATCCGCAGGATCAACTGCTGGGTTGAAGGGGGCATGGGGCGCGGCGGGATGGGGCCGTGCCGGCTGGGGGTGAAGGACCACGACACCAGCGTGATGCAGGCGACACCGATCAGGGTGCACCAGATCCGTTCAAGCGCCAGCGCAATGTCGTTTGCGCCAAGTCCCAGCGAGGGCATGACCACCACACCGCAACTGAAAGCCATCAGGGTAAAGCCATAGCTATAGGTCGTGCCGATCCTGTAGGCGAGGCCGGTGCCGATGGCCGCGGTCACCCCGACGGCCAGACCGATCGCGACGGGATTGCCGAGATAGATCAGCGCCAGCAGGCCGATACCGGCCCCCGCCAGCGTGCCGATGACGCGTAGGATACCACGGACCACCATATCCTCACGCAGGGGTTGGGCGATGACGAAAACCGGCATGGCCGCCCAATAGGTATTATGAAAGCCCAACAGCTCGGCGATGCTCAGGGCAATGATCGCGGCGAGAAACAATCGCAGGGCTTTTGCAGGGACGCTATCGGCAGCGAAGCGGGTCATTGGATACCTGAAAGCGGTGGTAAAAGGGTGATGCCGAACATAGGCGCTGTGGCAACCTTCGGAAAGGCGCGGCAGTCGCTTTCTCTGTGCGGATATCGTGGGGAAGGCCTTGGCAGATGCGCAGGGCGTGACGTGCCGCGCATGAAAAAAGGCCGCTTTGCAGCGGCCTTTCGGGAAGCAGGGGAGGCGGGTTAGCCGTTGATGGCTGCCGCAAAGGCTCCACGGTAGAGCTTGGCCAGATCCGCCAGAGGGGCGCTGTCGCCGCCGAAGCTGATCGAAGCGCCGCCGAAGGTGCCGACGCGGGCGATGGTGACGCCTGCGCTTGCGGCGGCGGCTTCCAGCGCGCTTGCGCCCGCCTCGGTTGCGGTGACCAGATAGCGGGCCTGATCCTCACCGAAGAGCTGACCGATATCGGCGGTATCGAGCGTGACGCCGACGGCTGCGCTTTCCGCCAGCTCGAAGGCTGCCAGAGCCACACCACCATCCGAAAGGTCGGTGGCCGAGGTCAGAGATTTGCGGTTCGCGCGCAGGAAGGTGCCGTTTTTCAGCTCTGCGTCCAGATCGACCTCGGGGGCCTGACCTGCCTCGATACCGAAGGCTTCAAACGCCAGCGCGGATTGATCCAGATGGCCCTTGGTCGCCCCGATCACCAGCGCGATGTCGCCTTCCGACGGCAGACCTGCGATCAGCTCGTCCTCAAGGTTTTCCAGAAGACCCACGGCACAGATCGTCGGCGTCGGCAGGATGCCCTGACCGTCGGTCTCGTTATAAAGCGAGACGTTGCCCGAAACGATCGGCATATCCAGCGCCTTCACAGCGGCATCGATCCCTTTGATCGCGCCCACGAATTGGCCCATGATTTCGGGCTTTTCGGGGTTGCCGAAGTTCAGGTTGTCGGTGGTGGCCAGCGGCTTTGCGCCAACGGCACAGAGGTTGCGGAAGTTCTCGGCAACCGCCTGTTTGCCACCCTCGAAGGGGTCGGCCTTGACATAGCGCGGCGTCACATCGGCGGTGAAGGCCACGGCTTTCGAGGTGCCATGGATGCGCACCACGCCTGCACCCATGCCGGGGCGGCGGACGGTATCGCCCATGACTTGGGTGTCATATTGCTCGAAGACCCAATCCTTGGCCGCATAGTTCGGCGAGCCGATCAGCGCCTTCAGCGCCTCCATCGCGCCAATCGCGGGCAGGGCATCAGCCGGAGCGGGCTTCGGCGTCTCGACCCACGGGCGGTCATATTCGGGCGCGGTCGAAGACAGTTTCGACAGCGGCAGATCGGCTTTGATCGCGCCATTATGCTCGATCAGGAAGCGGTCTTCCGCGATGGTCTCGCCCACGATGGCAAAGTCCAGATCCCATTTCTCGAAGATGGCACGGGCCTCGGCCTCTTTCTCGGGCTTGAGAACCATGAGCATACGCTCCTGGCTTTCCGAGAGCATCATCTCATAGGCGGTCATATTGGTCTCGCGCTGGGGAACATTCTCCAGCTTGAGGTGGATACCAAGGCCGCCCTTATCGCCCATTTCCACAGCCGAGCAGGTCAGGCCAGCAGCGCCCATATCCTGAATCGAGATCACCGAGCCCGAGGCCATCAGTTCAAGGCAGGCTTCCATTAGGCATTTCTCGGTGAAGGGGTCGCCGACTTGGACGGTCGGGCGCTTGTCCTCGATGGTGTCATCGAATTCGGCCGACGCCATCGTCGCGCCGCCCACACCGTCACGGCCGGTTTTCGCGCCAAGATAGACGACCGGCATGCCGATGCCGGATGCGGCCGAGTAGAAGATCTTGTCGGCATCCGCGAGGCCCGCCGCGAAGGCGTTCACAAGGCAGTTGCCGTTATAGGAAGGGTGGAAACGGACTTCGCCGCCCACATTCGGCACGCCGAAGCAGTTGCCGTAAGACCCCACGCCTTCGACCACGCCTTTGACGACATGGTTGGTTTTGGGATGCGAGGGCATGCCGAAGGACAGGCTGTCCATTGCGGCAATCGGGCGGGCGCCCATGGTGAAGACATCGCGCAGAATGCCGCCCACACCGGTCGCAGCCCCTTGGTGCGGCTCGATATAGGAGGGGTGGTTGTGGCTTTCCATCTTGAAGACGATCGCCTGACCGTCACCAATATCCACAACGCCTGCGTTCTCCCCCGGACCACAGATGACCTGCGGGCCTTTGGTGTGCAGCGTACGCAGCCATTTCTTGGATGATTTATACGAGCAGTGCTCGTTCCACATGGCCGAGAAAATGCCAAGTTCGGTGAAGCTCGGTTCACGCCCAATAATTTCCAGAATACGCTCGTATTCGTCGGGCTTGAGCCCGTGAGCGGCGATCAGGTCGGGGGTGAGTGCGGGTTCGGTCATAAATGTCCTCCGGCGGGCGCATCGGTTGCGCATGCCTTAGAACATTGAGCGCGTTGGGGGAAGGCCCCTTGTGCCGCAGGGCGGGATGGAATGGCGGATAGGTGCAAAAATAGGAAAGGACCAGCGCGTGGCTGGCCCTTTCTTGGGGGGAATCACATAAGGATTATGCGTCCTGCTGCTTCTTGAGCGTGTCCAGAAGGCCCGAAAGGGTCCACGGCAGCGACACGACGCCATCATCAAGGTCCGAGGCCGGGACGGTTACCTTGAACATCGACACCGGCGTATCGAGTTTTTCGGAGACGCGGATATACACGGTATCGGTGTCGCCATTCTTCTCGACGCGTTCGATATTGCCGATATCCTGACCATCCTTCGACTTGGCCGAGCCGAGATCCTGTGCTGCGGTCTTGCTTTCGGCAATCCCGAGGCCGCCCTTGTAGTTGTATTCGGCAGGGACTGCGGCTTGGGTGTTGTTGCCGTCCATCTTGCCCATCGTGCCCGCATCAGCTTCGGTCACGCCAGCATTGGCTTCGGTTTTCATCTGCACCAGACCTTTCCGGCCATCGGGACCGCCGGTCACATTGGCGCTGGCGGTCGCGGCAGCGGCGGCGTCCTTGGAGCTTTCATCTTGCATCTGAACGATGCCCATCTTATAGTCGACAAGGCCCGCAGGATCGTCCTGATACAGAGAATCCGCGGCGTCAGTGCTCGGTTGCGCGAATGCCGTCATCGGCATGGCAAAGGTTGCGGTAAGCAGCGTGCCGGTCAGAAGTTTATGTGCGGTTTTCATATCTTGGCTCCTCTCGGATGTCATGTTTTAACCGTTGCGGTTCATGCTCCCTCAACCCTGAAATCCGCGTGCCAGTTCCGAAAAACTTTGCCCTTTTTTGCAACTTATGCCGCTTATCGAGGCTAATTCTCTGCGAAATATGCGATTTTTACCGGCGGTGTCCGGTGCTTGGCAAGGCGTGCCTGCGGGAAGCTTTCGTGAGGAGGAGCCAAAAAAAAAGGCCGAGCAAAGCTCGGCCATAGTCCAACAGGGAGGTAGAAGCTGATGAGCGTTTCCGCATACCATCTGCTTCTGCGCCTGAAATATGTGCAGTTTATGAATCGTTCAAGGGTTTTCTGGAAAGGTTTTTGCAGAGCCGCTATGCGTTGGCGGCATGTATGGCCCGCCACGCCTCCTTGCGCGTTTGTTGCGGGCCGGATGCCGGAGCCTGTCAGCTTTGGTTTTCGCTTGCCTGAACACGGCGATAGGCCTGGATCTCTTCCTGAATGAAGTCGCGGAACGCGGTGACGCGCCGCGATTGACGCAGCTCTTCCGGATAGGCCAGAAACACCGGGACTTCATTTGAATCGATGTCGTGCAGGACCCGTTCGATCTTGTTGTCGACGGTGAGATAATCGGGGAGGATGCCGATGCCCACATGGTTCAGGACAGCCTGAAGGATGCCGAAATAATTGTTCACGGTCAGTGTGCTGGGCATGTCATAGGCCAGCGCGCGCTGTGCAAGCGCGGCGCCCGCCGCCACTTGCGGCACCGAGGGGCTTTGGCAGATCAGGCGGTGTTTCTTGAGATCTTCAAGCGTTTCTGGACGCCCGTGCTGTTCGAGATATTGCGGGGTCGCGTAGAAGCGCATCCGGATATTCAGAAGCCGTTTGCGCACCAGATCGGCCTGTGCGGGCTCTTTCATGCGGATCGCCACATCGGCTTCGCGCATCGGCAGGTCCAGCACGCGTTCTTCCAGCATTAGGTCGATCTTCAGCTCGGGATATTTCTCGTAAAGCTTGTTGAGACGCGGAGCCAGCCACATGGTCCCAAAGCCGGTGGTCGCAGTTACCCGCAGGTCGCCATAGACCTCTTCCTCCGAATCGCGGATGCGGGCCGAGGCGGCATCGAGCTTTTTGGCCATCGTCGAGGTGGCGTCAAACAGCAGTTCGCCCTGCTCGGTCAGGATCAGGCCGCGCGCATGACGGTGGAACAGGGTCGTGCCCAGCATTTCTTCGAGCGAGCGGATCTGACGGCTGACCGCCGATTGTGACAAGTGCAGCGCGTCGCCTGCATGGGTCAAAGACCCCGCATCGGCCACCGCGTGAAAGATTCGCAGCTTGTCCCAGTCCATCACGCCCTCTATTTCCTTAGCCAGTCTTACGATATCTGCATAACAGCTATGCTTTTATAGACGAAGGCCCTAGATCACAAAGAGAAACCGTGCCGCAGGTGCAAACAATCGCGGAACGTGTCCTTTCCGTCCTGATTTGAGGCGCTTGCTCACATTATTACGTCTTTCCATCCGGGATCATGCAGGCGTAAAACACTTGCAAAACGATGGGCGACAATCCGGAAGGAGTATCCAATGGCGGTCGGCATTTTCGATAGCGGTCTTGGCGGACTGACGGTTTTGGATGCGGTGTCCCGGCGGTTGCCGGAGGTACCTTTTGTCTATCTGGGCGATAACGCGAATGCGCCTTACGGGGTGCGCGATGCCGAGGATATCTACAACCTGACCACGCGGGCCGTCGAGCGCTTGTGGGAGGAGGGCTGCGATCTGGTCATTCTGGCCTGCAATACGGCCTCGGCTGCGGCGCTCAAGCGGATGCAGGAAACGTGGCTGCCCAAAGACAAGCGCGTCTTGGGGGTTTTTGTGCCGCTGATCGAGGCGCTGACCGAGCGCCAATGGGGCGATAACTCGCCGCCCCGTGAGGTCGAGGTCAAGCATGTGGCGCTTTTTGCGACCCCTGCCACTGTCGCGAGCCGTGCGTTCCAGCGTGAACTGGCGTTTCGTGCGATCGGTGTGGATGTCGAGGCGCAACCCTGTGGTGGCGTGGTTGATGCGATCGAGGAGGGCGATGACATTCTGGCGGAGGCGCTGGTGAAATCACATGTCGAGGCGCTGCGCCGTCGTATGCCCCGCCCCGATGCGGCGATCCTTGGCTGTACCCATTACCCGATCATGCAGCAGGCCTTCCAAGAAGGTCTTGGCCCTGATGTGAAGGTTTACAGTCAGGCCAATCTGGTTGCGGAAAGTCTGGCGGACTATCTGGAGCGTCGTCCCGAATTTATCGGCGCCGGAACGCAGACGAAGTTCCTGACGACGGGGGATCCCGGCCATGTTGCCAATCATGCAACCCGTTTCCTGCGTCGCAAGGTTGTCTTCGAGCAGGCTTGATCTGTCGCAAGGTCGGTAAAAATCCTGCGTGATAACTTGACGGGCGCGGGCACAACGCGGAAAACAGCGTCAAACTGGGTGGTCTGGCCAAAAGGGGCGGGCCAGTCCGGTTTTATCGTGGCTTACAAACAGGTTTGGTCCGCGCCGGATCGCCTGCGAAAGGATCGCATATGACCCAGAAAATCGCCATTCTCGGGGCATCCGGCTATACCGGTGCCGAGCTTGTCCGCTTGATTGCAACCCATCCCACGATGGACATCGTCGCTTTGTCCGGCGAGCGTAAGGCCGGTATGGCGATGGGGGATGTGTTCCCGCATTTGCGACATCTCAATCTTCCGAACCTTGTGAAAATTGAGGAAATCGATTTTTCCGGCGTGGATCTGGCCTTCTGTGCCCTGCCGCATGCGACCTCGCAGGAGGTTATTCGCGAACTTCCGAAAGATCTGAAGGTCGTTGATCTGTCGGCTGATTTCCGTCTGCGCGATCCGGCGGAATACGAGAAATGGTATGGCAAGCCGCATTGCGCCGTCGAGATGCAGAAAGAGGCGGTCTACGGGCTGACCGAATTCTACCGTGACGACATCCGTAATGCGCGGCTTTGCGCGGGCACCGGCTGTAACGCGGCGGCGGGGCAATATGCGATCCGCCCGCTGATCGAGGCGGGGGTGATCGATCTGGATGACATCCTGCTGGATCTCAAGAACGGTGTCTCGGGGGCAGGGCGCTCGCTGAAGGAAAACCTTCTGCATGCCGAGCTTTCGGGCGGCACCTATCCCTATTCGGCGGGCGGCAAACACCGCCATCTGGGCGAGTTCGATCAGGAATTCTCGAAGATTGCGGGGCGTCCGGTGCTGGTGCAGTTCACGCCGCATCTGGCCCCGATGAACCGTGGCATTCTGGCTTCGGCCTATGTGAAGGGCGATCCGGAGGCGGTCTATAAGGCCTTGGCGGACCGTTACGCGGCCGAGACTTTTATCGAGGTGCTACCTTTTGGCGGCTTGCCTTCAACGCGGTCTGTGGCAGGGTCCAATTTCGTGCATGTGGGCGTAAGTGCGGATCGTATTCCGGGCCGTGCGCTGGTTGTTGTGGCGCTTGATAACCTATGCAAGGGCTCTTCGGGTCAGGCGCTGCAAAACGCCAACCTGATGCTGGGCAATGAGGAAACCGCAGGGCTGATGCTGGCCCCCGTGTTCCCGTAAGATCTGATCATCAAGGCCAGACCGCCCATCCGGTGGTCTGGCATCATGGGGAAGCGATGAAAAGTCTCAAGAAGAAACGCCGTATTCAGGTTCTGGTGGCCGCGGCTGTTGCGCTTGTCGTGGCGGTTGCGATGATCGGCTATGCGTTCCGCGACGGGATCAACTATTTCCGCGCTCCCTCACAACTGGCCACAGAGCCGGTCCGGCCCAATGAAGTGTTCCGTCTGGGTGGGCTGGTCGCCCAAGGATCGATCAAACGTGACCCCGATGGCACGATCCATTTTGCTGTGACCGATGGCGGTGCCACTGTGCCTGCCCGTTTTAATGGTGTGCTGCCCGATTTGTTCAAGGAAGGGCAGGGCATGGTGGGCACGGGGAAGATGGAAGATGGCGTCTTTGTCGCCAGCGAAATTCTTGCCAAGCATGACGAAAATTATATGCCCAAAGAAGTTGTGGACGCGCTCAAGGAACAGGGTGTTTACGAGCCGCCTAAAAGCTGAGGCGGCAACGCGCGGACGTTGCGGCTTCCGCTGTTTAACCTTTGCCTGTGAGGATTTTTCCCGTGAGATCAATCGGGAGAACAGGCATGCCAAGCGTGAGAGAGATTGCCGAAGGGATCGTGGCCCGTGAGGGAGGGTTTGTAAATGACCCCTCCGATCCGGGAGGCGCCACCAATTATGGTGTGACCATCCATACGATGCGGAAGCTCGGATTGGACCTTGATCATGACGGAAAGATCACGGAAGCCGATGTGCGTCGGCTGACCCGTGCACAGGCGGTCGATATCTTTGTCCGGCATTATTTCGATGAGCCTGGCTTGGGGCAACTGCCCGAGATGTTGCAGGCCTCGGTTTTCGACATGTATGTCAATGCCGGCCGGAATGCCGTGAAAATCCTGCAGCATCTTCTGAACGACATGGGGCAATCGGTTGGGGTCGACGGTCTTCTGGGGCCACAGACGGTTTCTGCGGCGCAGGCGGCGGCACGGGCCGCCCCCGCGCATATTGCCGATGCCTATGGGATTGCGCGCCGGAACTATTACTACGCGCTGGCCGATAGCCGTCCTGCCAGCCGCAAATACGCCACCACCCGCAAGGGGCGCAAGGGGGGCTGGATTACCCGCTCGGAAGAATTCATCTCGCCGCGCTTTCATCTGAGCGATGCCGAGCATCAGGCACGGGTGGCAGCATGGGGTTGATCGGCAGGCTCTTCGGGAGCGCGGGCGGGGCGGCGGCAATCGGCAGTGCCGCCAGTCAGGTTGCAGAGATATTCACGGTGAATGCGACGAAGAAGATGGAAACGTCGCATGATGCGTTCATGGCCACCCAGCGTGCCTATGGCCAGGAATTCTCCCAGCCGCGCGCATGCTGGTTTGACGGTTTCGTCAACGGCCTGAACCGCTTGCCACGACCGCTTCTTGCGTTGGGGACGCTGGCTTTGTTCATCTATGCGATGGTCAATCCGGCCTCTTTTGCACAGCGCATGGTCGGTCTTTCCTATGTGCCCGAGCCGCTTTGGTGGCTGCTGGCGGCGATTGTCGGGTTCTATTTCGGCGCGAGAGAGGCGCATTACTTTCGTACCCCGAAACCAACGACCCCCGCGTCCACCGCGCCCAGCACCACCCCGTCCAGCACCACCACGCCGCTCGCGACAAACCCCGCGCTGGAGGAATGGAAACAAAAGGGCGGTTGAAGAGTAATCGCTTCATACCGGATGAGATGGCGGGTTTCTTCGTGTAGCTCTTTCTGGCTTGCCTATGGCGCACCGAATGCAGCGAATAGCCGCAGACGCGTTCACGCTCGGCGCGCCTGTCTATTGGGATGCTGACGACGAGCTGGCGACCAGCATCGCAACCGATAACACGAAGCTAGGCGTGGCGGTCGAAGCTGCACCGGTTGACACAGGGTCTCTTAAAGTTCGGCTGTCGGGCTTCTGAGGTATATATGCCCGCCCAAGTCCGTCATCCTCAACATGGTTTCATGCTGCCTGAAAAGCGCGGCCTGAGCCGTGTTGAGGCGGCGGAATAGGCACAACGACCTTTGATAGAATGGTTTCCGACGGACTAATGCCAGCCCCTAAGCGTTTCGGCACCCGTAAAGTATGGGATCGGCAAGCTTTGGACTTGGCATTCTTAGCTCTTCCGAGTGACGATTCACCCCCCGAAACTAATGACTGGGACTAAAGTGAAGCAGTTACGAAAACCTCCTAAATATTGCCAAGGCTTCATAGATCGGCACGGAAAGGTGCGTTAGTATTATCTCGCCCCAGCTTTCCTCGCGTGGCTCTTTCTGGCTTGCCTTGGAGCCCAGAGTTCATGGCCTGCTATGAAAGGGCTGCGTCTGGAGAAAAACTGGACATCGGCAAGAAAACGACGGTGCCGGGCAGTGTTTCCGCTCTGATCGCAAGCTATTATCAGACAAGTAACTTCACGAGGCTTAAGGACTCCACGAAAGCAACCTATCGCGGCATCATCGAACGCTTCCGGGCGGAGCATGGCGACAAGCGGGTTGCCCATATGGAAAAGCGCCATGTCCAAGCCATCATTAGCGCGAAGTCGGACACACCCGCAGCGGCAAATAATATTCTGCGGATGAGGTTACCGGCTGCCTCTACGCATGTCGGGTGGGGAGTGATGCGTTGTCTTGGGACGTTGAAGGTGCTGAACCCGAAGCCGGGTCAGCGGTCACAGAACGCCCTCTTTGAACAGGCTGGTCAGCCTCTGCTCGATCCGGCGGAATTTGCGTTGTTCGCTGAGATGGGAGCGGAAGGTCTGCAGCAGGCGGCCGGTCGGATCGCGGTGTTCGAACCCTGCGCCATAGATCAGCTCCCATGCGGTTAAGGTGTAAAGCAGCGGGCCCGAACGGAACCCGTAGCTCTGCATCCGGATCAGTGCCTCGCTGACCTTGCGGTGAAGGGTCGGGTAATCCTGTCCCTGCAGTTCGTCGGGGAAGTCGCCCTGTAAAGCGCGCACCATCTCGTCGAGGCGCTCCAAGGACACCGCTTGGGTCAGGATCGCGAAATCCTGCCCTTCGAGCCGGGGCACAGGGGGGCGGGCCTCCAGCGCGGGGAGGGTGAAGGCGAAGCGGTCCAGATCGCCGGTTTTCAGAACCGTGATAACTTCGCGGAGCCCTTGGTCGTCGGTGAGATACAGAAGGGTACGCAGCAGGGGAGAGCCGCTATCGGCCAGTAGCAGGAAGCGGCGCAGGATCTTGGGTTCCCAGAACCGGAAGAAGGTCCAGCTTTGATCCTCACGCCGCAGTTTTACGAGCCGGCGGAAATGGCGCTGTAGCGCGTCCAGATTGCAGGGCGCCCGCAGGTAGATGGCGGCCTCATGATCCCAAAGATGATGGGGCCCTTGGTCTTTCGTGAAGAGATGCCGGAGGAGGTCACTGTCGTGATCCATCTTCACGACCCAAGGCGCGATCGCGCCATAGTCTTCTAGCGCATCGCCTTTGAAAAGGCATAGGTGGTTCAGGCCGCTGGCCTCCAGAAGTTCGGGCAGATCTGGGATCTTGGCACCATCCAGAATGGCGAAGAGCTGGTCCTGATCGGTGACGGGGTCGAACTGCATCTCCAGCCCCTCCGGCACGATCCGGCGCGGATGATGCCCGAACTGGCGGTCGAGCGGGGTAATCCCTTGTTGCGCCTCGTGCTGGACTGCGATGGCTGTGCCGGTGTCTTCGGGACCATTGGCAAGGGTCAGCCAGAAATCATCATCCATCATGTCGCTCCGCCACCACCTAAAAGTAATCTTGCGGCTTTCAGGCTGATTGTCCAATCAGGTCTGGCGAAATTCTGCTTATAATGCGGCATCCATGCCTCCCGTGATCCGGATGGGCTTCTCATGACCCTATGAACCGGCCATAAAAGACAGGCTTATAGATCCATTTTACATGTGACGGTTTCATGTCGATTTCGCCTGAAGATATTTCAGCACGTTCGCAATCCAGCGCCTATCGCTTTGTCGGATCGCTCGATAAGACCACGATGCCATGCAAAGGCTGGATCGGGGTGTCTGCCCGATATACCGATGCCTGGGCCACGCCCCTGACCAATGCGCCGCTGAGGCTTGCGGATGCCAGCGGTGTGCTGGTGGATCAGACGGTCAAGACGGATGCCCTGCCACATCACGGGCTGACCGATGGCGATGCCGAGACCGCGCCCATCACCAAGCTTGGCACATTCGAATATCCCGAGGTCGAGCGCGGGCGGGTCAGCGTCGATCTGCCCGGCGATAGTGGCGGGGATGCCGAGGCCGATCAGGCGATGGAGGGGCTCGGGGCAGCGCTGACCGCGTGGCGTGATGCCATGCTGGGCGCGCTCCAGCCTTGGGTCGTGAAGTGGAATGCCGATGGGGTGATGTCCATCGCAGAGGGCTTGCGCGATGGCGTCATGTCCGGTCTGGAAAACTGGTGGGATAGCGAGGCCGATTTCTGGGGCAGTGCCAGCAAGATCGCGATCAGCCAGTTCCAGGCGGCGAAATCATGGTGGAGCCGTCAGCCCGCCTTTGTCAGATATATCCCCGGAACATGGGGCGCGGCCTTTATTTACGAGAAGATCTTCGAGGGCGCCGATGATCTGTCCGACCATCTCAGCATCATTTTCGATGCGCTGCGGGGCTTCGCCTCGGGCACCGTGGATGTGATCGAGCGCGCGATTGATAGCCTGACCCGTCTGCCGGGCGAGATCGGGCTTTTATTTGCCGAGCTCAAGGCCAAGGGGCAGGACTGGATCGAGCGGATGATCCTCGTGGCCAGCGAGACCAACGCATTTGAGTATCTGTTCCATATCCTGATGGCGGTCGCCACGAATATGACACCGAACTTTCTGGCCGAGATGGCGGGGACGGGGGCGGGCTTCGTGCTGCCGGAGGTGCTGATCGAGCTGGTCCTTGCGCTGATCGCGGCATTATCGGGTGGCACGGCGGCGGCACTTCTGGCGGGCCGGATGGCGACATTGATGGCAAAGCTTGTCAAACTGTCCAGATCCGTGCGCGCACTGGGTGTTGTGACCTCGTTCGTGCAGGGCTTCCAGAAGGTCGTGCAATTCGTAGGCAAGATCGGCAAGGGGCTGCACAAGGCGATCAGGGCGGGCGGGGAATATGCCAGCGATCAGGTGGCCCGCATCTCCCACGAGCTCAAGCAATATAAGCTCGAAATCGACCCGAGCACGCTGGGTATGAATGGCGGCAATATCCGGATCACGCGCAAACGCATGGCGCGCGTGGATGTTGATTGTTTTGATGCTTGGAAATATGCGCGGGACAAGATGCCGGGAGATGCAGCGGCGCAGCGAGAGATCGTTAGGGAATATACGAGGCAGCTTTCCGACCAGCAAGATGGTCTCAATGCTCTCACCGTCGCGCAATATTCTGAAGCACGCGCTGATTACATCAATCTTACGCGTAAAGGTATCAGTGACGGTAAGGCGCAAGAGGCAGCACGAAAAAACCTTCGGTCGAAAATTAATCAGAGTATTAGGCGTTCCTTGGCGGGTAGCAAATTATCGAGGCAGCAGTTGGCCAAGGAAGCTACCGAGCGTTCGAAGGCTATTATGTCTCACCTTGCTGCGTTGCATAATCCTGACTTGATCGCTGGCGGGTATGATGAGATCAGTCGCGTGGGACATGCTGGCGTTAATTCTTCTATTGGGGGCGGTTGGGGGGACTACCAGAATCCCACGAGCAGAATATCTCAGATCGATCAAGCGGCAGCTCAAATGCAGAATTCGCCTAACGCCACTATGAATGTGAAACTTGAGCCTTGCAGGAAATGAAATGTCAGAGTTCATAGATGATTTTCTAGATGAGTTTGGAGCGCCTGATTTTGAGTCAGGGCCGAGGGCCACGATAGACGAAGCGCTGCCGATCTCTTTGCTACAGATCCATGAGAAATTTGGTGCAGCTTCTTGGCAAGGCGGGCGCTTTAAGATCATCGATCCCAAGCCTTACCAGAACGTGGTAGACAAATGGGCCCAAGAGCTTCCGGTCCAATATCGAAATGGGTTGGTCCCTTATTGTCTCTCGGGATTTGGTGACCTTTGGGTGTGGAGGCAAGGCGTAGGGTGTGCTTTCAAATATCTGCCGATATTCCATGCGCTTGTTTTGGATGAGCGTTTTGAGTCAGAGACACACTCTATGGATAGCCAGTGTTTCGAAATCGAAGGGGAACTGTTTTCCTGGATGCCCGATGAAGATAGTCAAGAAGAGAAAGATTTCGAGAGCGCTAGAGCGGCGCTTGGCGTGCTATCGATCGACCAGATTTATGCGCCCAAGCTGGCTATTCCGCTTGGCGGAAATTTCGAGCTGGAGAGCCTGCAAGTGACTTCAGCCCCGGAGTATCTTGAAATGGTCACTGAACTCGAGCCGCCTCGCGTGATGACAACAGACGATCTAGCGCGGATTGCATTTGGCGCTGATGGGCCGGAGGCGTTGAAAGCGGCAGTGAAGAATGTTTGTTGAACCGCTATAGTGGAGAGGGCGAGGCCGCGACATAGGCGGCTGTAAAAGGTGGGGTGCTGTCTGTTGTTGAAGGACGGTCTTTGGGCTCAGCCTGCTGGACTGATGGTTCGCCGCTAGCTAGGCCATCCGCGACCCATACATCGCTCGGTCGATGGTCCCGGCTTCATCTTTGGAAAGTGCGTTGCTTAGGCGAGCCCGGCGAATGAACGTGGTATCCTGATAATCCTGAGGCTAAAAATGTTCTGGGTGCCGAAGGTATGCCATTCAAAAATGGACGTCCTGACTTCAGTCAATGGTCCAAGGGTGAGGTCGAATTTGATCCGGGTGTCTTGGATGGCAGTAATACCGATTTTCTTCGCGTCTATGAGCAAATCAAAGAGGCAGCGGGTCTGCCCTCGAATAACGCAGCGAAGGAGTTATTGCGACAGAGGGGGCTGACACCTCACCATTTCAGTGACACGGTGATACAGTTGATCCCCACTGATCTTCATGCAAACATCCCGCACATTGGCTCAGCCTCGGATTTGAGAAGGAACGTCTGATATGACTTTTCCCTCTGCAGTTGCTTCTTTGGTCTTCGTTCGAGATAGCGACGAGACCAATGCTGTGCTCTTCGCTGATCAGACCGGGCTGCCCGCAGATGCGCTGGATGCTCTGCGCGCGGTGGTCCCGCTAGCCGCTCAGTCATTGGGTTTTACAAAAGAGGTATGTGTAAAGGCTATCTCGCTGCCTCCGAGAGTTGCGGGACCGAATGGGCCGCAAATCGCATCGATCTTCGGGTTGGGCAATCGTGAGAGTTCTGTTTTTTTAGAGTATAACAGGATGTTAGGCAGGCTGCCAAAGCAAGTGGTGCCAATAGCCGATGACGGTTTGGGAAACCTGTTTGTTGTCTCGAAGCAGAATGGACAAGTTTATTTCTGGGATCATAAATGTCTCGACGAGGAGGCATCGCAGGCTGCTTTCACCTTGATAGCATCGTCCGCTGATGATTTTCTAAGTCGTTTCGTTCCAGCGCCTTCGATCAACTCTGAGGAATTGAAGCGTGGCGTTCGTTCTGTCCGGTTGGATTTTCTGAACTAATTATACACTCGCGCTTCTGAAGGGGTCGGTCTGCTTAGAGTGAAGTTTTGGATTGACTTGGCAGTCAGGCAAAGCAGGTATTTTGCAGGCCAGCCGGAAAGCCTGTTCGTTGCAAGCACCGCGCCTCCAGACGCTAAGGCTGATCAGAATTTCTCGCTATCCACATCTGCAGTGCCTCATACATCTTTTCTTTGATGGTCCCTGCTTCGCCTCTGGCTATTGCATTGCCTAGCCCCCGCCCCATATCGCTCCCGACCAAGAGCGTGCCCCATAAAATCGCGGCGCACGCGTTCGTCTATCCCGGCAGCCAACGCCCTGTCTTCAAATGCATGCCGGAACGAATACATGGTCTGTTTGGGAGTCTCAAAGAGACCGTTTTCTCGCATAAATTTATTGACTGTAGCGGAGAGCCCTGCGCTGCTTTTTCGGTAACGTGGAAAGCCATTCGGAAACTGCCGGGCGGCGTCAAGTGCGACCCCGAGCAGCGGCATGGTCCGCTTCGCATTCGCACTCTTTAACTGGCGGCCTTCTGCTTCGATCGAGAGATACGGGACTTTCGCATCAAGGTGGAGCGTGTTGGATGTGAGGGCAGTAATTTCCGAAGGCCGACATCCAGTGTTGATCATAATAAGCAAGATGGCCCGCGCTTCTGTGTTGAGACCGTCCAGAGCTTTGGGCGCGAGAATCTTCTCGTGTATCCATGCCGGGGACACCGGATCGCGCGCTTCAGGAAGATTCTCTTTGAAGGCGAGGTTGGCAAGAGGCAAATCCAAGCCCAGTCGTTTCATCCGATTGATCGTCGAAAATACGGTTTTGACGTAGTTCAGGTCTTTGTTGGCGCTATTGGGCGTGAGCTGTTCGTTCTGAAGTCTGTCGGCCCACCACGCACGGAAATCTAGCATGTCGTCGGCTGTGATTTCAGCGATGGGCTTATCGCCGATCACGTCAATGAAGTTGTTGATGGCTTTCTTGACGGGGTTCTTCGCGCGTCGGATCTGATCGTCCGACTTGCCAATGAACTTCTCACTGCAGAGCTTCCAATATGTCTCAAGCGCCTTTGAGACCTTGATAGAAGGCTCCGGCACCGAGCCGAGCAAGGCCTGTGCATCCTGCAGATTTGGCTCTTTGGGATTCTTCGAGAAGCCACCGATGCTCTTGAAGCGATCCCGCAGTTCATCGATTGGCAGATCCACTACCTCTTTGGCGGGCACCCTTGGCCGTAGCGAGTTCTCGGGCAGCTTCAAAACGCTTCTCGGCATCAGTTGTATCTCCCGCCAGCTTGGCTTCCCATGCGGCAGTCTGTTCGGCCCAGATGACACTTGCCTTTAGCTCGGCTTCCGACAGAGAATCTGTGTGGAGACTGATCCACAAGCTTTTCCTTGGCTCCACTGCTGCGTATCTCTTTGGCACGCGTTTCTGGATGCCCAAGATGCCTTTTTTCGAACCTGCGCGGGGCGCGATCTTTATGCTGTATGCCTATCTAAGACGAAACGTGTCATGCAGTTTGTATAGCAAAATGTATAGCAAAACTACGTGCCCACAAGAGGCTCTGAGCATTAAGTCAGTAAAACAAGGGGGTTGCGAAGGCGTTGTGGCGGATGGGGTGGGATTCGAACCCACGGTACGGTTCCCCGCACGCTAGTTTTCAAGACTAGAGCCTTAAACCACTCGGCCACCCATCCATGCGCCTCGGCGTCATCCGCCTTGGCGTTTGACGGGTCTAATCGCTTGTGGGGCCGCTGGCAAGAGACCGGCCTTCTCGGAAGGGCGCAATTTACAGCAGTTTGTTGCCGGGAAGGCGCAAATTGGAATAACTCGCGCGCCGATACCTTCCATCTGCCGATGTGGCGGGCCTAATATCGCGAAAATCCGGAGCATAGTTACAGGAAGGTTCCGCCCATGGCCCGTTTCGCTTTGTTGTCTTCTGCCGCGCTTATGGCGCTGGCTTTGCCGGTTTCGGCCCAGACCAATCTGACTGTGGCCAACTGGCTTCCGCCCTCGCATCCGCTGGTCGCGGACCTGATCGTGCCGATGACCAAGGCCATTGAGGAGGCCACCCACGGCGAGGTCAAGGCAACCCTGCTTCCGGCTCCGCTTGGCCCGCCCGCCGCACATTTCGATTTTGCCGTCAATGGGGTGGCCGATATTACCTTCGGGGTGCAGGGCTATAATCCGGGCCGGTTCAAAACCACCAATATTGTCGAACTGCCGTTTCTGGGCAATTCGGCGGAGGCGGTCTCGGTGGCCTATTGGCGCACCTTCCAGACGATGCTGCAGGACGCGGGTGAATATAAAGACGTGCATGTTCTGGCCGTTTTCAGCCACGGTCCGGGGGAAGTTTTCCTGAAGGATGGCGATGTGTCGGATATCGACGTGCTCAAGGGGCGCAAGATCCGTGTCGGGGGCGGGATCGTGCATGAAATCGTCTCGAAGCTCGGGGCGGTGCCTGTGGAGGGGCCGTCGTCGAAATCCTACGAACTGCTGAGCCAAGGTGTGGCCGATGGCATTACCTTCCCCTATGAATCGGTGAATTTCTTCAAGCTGATCCCCCAGTTGAACAAGGCGATTGCCGTGGATGGCGGGCTGTATAACACGTCCTTCTTCATTGTGATGAACAAGGCGAAATGGGATAGCCTCTCGCCCGAGGTGCAGGAGGAGATCAACTCGGTCACGGGGGAGGTTCTTGCGCGCAAGGCGGGGCAGATGTGGGATCGGGCCGATGCAGCAGGCCGCGAGGCGATGAAGGGCAAAATCGAGATTACGCCTGCGACCGATGCGCAAATGGCGGCGTGGAAGACCGCGCTGCAGCTGCTTGTCGATGCCAAGATCGAAGAAGCCTCAAGCGCGGGGATCGACGGGCAGGAAGCCTATGATTTCCTCAAATCCGAAATCGCCAAAGCCTCTGCCGAGTAACCTGTGACACACGAGAACTTTCCGCGCGTGCCCGAGACGGATCCGTCTTCGGGCCGCGATAGGGCACCGGTGCCCCGAAACTGGCCGCGGCTTGCGCTGGGGGTCGTCTGTGGCGCAATGCTTCTGGCGATGATGGCGCTGACGGTGGTGGATGTCATCGGGCGCTATGTGTTTGTCGCGCCGCTGCAAGGGGCCACCGAGCTGACCGAAATGCTGCTATGCGCGGTGATCTTTCTGGGGCTGCCTGCCGTCTGCTTCGACCGTGACCATGTGACGGTCGATCTGGTGATCGACCGCTTGCCGGCCTGCGTGCAGCCGTGGCGGGAGCTGGCCACCTCGTTGCTGTCTGCTGTGGTTCTGGGGATCGTGTCATGGCGGATCTGGGTCTATGCGGGGCAGAAGGCCAGCTATGGTGAGGCCACCAATTCCCTGCGTCTTCCCATCGCGCCGCTGGGCTATCTCTGCGCGCTCTGTTGTGCGCTTGGCGTCGTGCTGACCGTGGTGGCGGCGCTGCGGCAGTTGACCTTTCAGCTTCGGAGGCAGTGATGGAGCATTGGCCTGTAGGTCTGGCGATCCTGATCGTCCTGTTGCTGGCAGGGGTGCCGATCGCTTTTGCTTTGGCCGGTGTCGGCCTTGTGGGCGTGGCGATGATCATCGGCTGGACGCCAGCCCTTTCCCTGATCGGGTCGGCATTTTTTGACAACGGACGGGAATATTCGCTGTCGGTGCTGCCGCTTTTTCTGATGATGGGCAATTTTGTGGTGCAGTCGGGGATCGCCTCCGAGCTGTATAACTCGGCCTATGCATGGCTGCGCCATCGCAAGGGCGGGCTGGCGATGGCCACTGTGGTGGCCTGCGGGGCGTTTTCCTCGGTCTGTGGTTCGTCAATGGCAACTGCGGCCACGATGACGCGGATCTCGCTGCCCTCCATGCGGCGCTTCGGCTATCCCGACAGGCTGTCGACGGCCTCGATTGCGGCGGGGGGAACGCTGGGCATCCTGATCCCGCCCTCGGTCATTCTGGTGTTTTACGGCATCATGACGCAGCAGGATATCGGCAAGCTGTTTCTGGCGGGGATCATTCCCGGTCTGATCGGGATTGTCGGTTATGCGCTGGCGGTGAAGATTTCCATCGGGATGCGCGGGATTGACCTGCCTGTCGAAACGAAGCTGCCGCTGATCGAACGGTTTCGGGCGCTCAAGGGCACGGCGGGCGCTTTGGTGCTGTTTGTTTTCGTGATGGGCGGGATCTATCTGGGGGTTTTCACCCCCACCGAGAGCGCAGGCATGGGGGCAGCGGGCGCGCTGTTGCTGGTGGTCGTGTCGGGCAAGTTCACATGGGGCGGCTTGCTGAACGTGCTCTATGATACGATGAAGACCACCGCGATGATGTTTTTCATCCTTTTCGGCGCGCTGAGTTTCACCAATTACGTCAATATGTCCGGCATGACGGGCGATATCCAGAACTGGCTGTCGGTGTTCGGAGGCAGTCCCGTGGCGATGATACTGGCCATTCTGGTGATCTATCTGGTGCTGGGATGCATGCTGGAAGGTCTGTCGATGATCATGCTGACCGTGCCGGTCTTCTATCCCATCGTGGCGGCTCAGGGCTTCGATCTGATCTGGTTCGGCATTTTCGTCGTTGTGATCACCGAAATCAGCTATATCACCCCGCCGGTCGGGATGAATGCCTTTGTGTTGCGGTCGGTCGTGCCGGATGTACGGCTGGGCACCATCTTCCGCGGGCTGCTGCCTTTTGTGGCGATGGACATCGTCCGCATCGGCCTGATTATCGCCTTCCCGTCGCTTGTGCTCTTGCTGACCTGACCCATGCGCCGGAGCCGTTGGCTTGGTGGGGCGCTCAGGCGGCGAGGGTGCCGCTGACGGCCCAGTAGCCGACGCCGCCCGCCAGTCCGATAAAGCATAGCCCGAACAATGCGATCAACCCGTCGCGCACCAGAAGCGACAGGGCCAGAAGGGTGACCGCCGCGCCAAGGATGGACGAGCTGAACGGCACCAGCTCCAGAAAGGGCATGGCGGCTCCGCATAAAAGGCAGGCGCCCTGTGTGACCCAGCGAAAGGGGCGATGCGTGAAAAGGCGCAGCCGTTCCTTGGTGTGCAGGTCCATCCACCGCGCAATGCCCTGCAACTTGCCCGTCGCTTTGCGCAGTTTGTCTCCCGCGATATGGCGGCGCGTCAGCAGGCGCGGCAGCCAGAGGTGGTCTCGCCCCAGCAGCATCTGTGCCGAGATCAGCGCGATCAGGATGCCGCAGGCACTCGAGAAGAGTGGGATGCCCGAGAGCGGGCTGACCACGAAAAGGGCAGGCACCAGTAGCACGGGCACGAAAGAGGCGCCGCCCAAAGAGCCAAGCACATCCTCGATGCGGATCTCGTCTTCGTCTCTCGCGCGCGCGTCAATGGCGGCGACAATATCGCGGACGGCGCGTCTGGTCTGGGTCTGGTTTTGCATAAAAATACCTCTGCGGGGAAACCCCGCAGAGGTCATCTGGTTCCGGTGCGAAACGGCTTCAGGTCAGACCTTCATCGAGCCGGTTTCGATGAAGCGCTGGTGCCAGCTTAGCGATTCATTCAGCAGATGCGGGCTCTGCTGGGCATAGCTGCCCTTTTTCGCACGTTCGAAATAATCGCGCAGCATCGGACGATAATAGGGATGGGCGCAGTTTTCGATGATCTTCTCGGCGCGCTGTTTGGGCGAGAGCCCGCGCAGATCGGCCAGACCCTGTTCGGTCACGATCACTTGCACGTCCTGATTGATGTGATCGACATGGCTTGCCATCGGCACGATGGCCGAAATGGCACCGCCTTTGGCGGTCGAAGGGGTCATGAAGATCGAGACATAGGAGTTGCGCGCGAAATCACCCGAGCCGCCAATGCCGTTTTGCATTTTCGAGCCCATGATCTGGGTCGAGTTGACGTTGCCGTAGATATCCGCCTCGATCAGGCCGTTCATGGCGATACAGCCCAAGCGGCGCACCAGTTCGGGATTGTTCGAGATATCTTGCGGACGCAGCAGCAGCTTGTCGCGGAAGAAGGCCGCATTCTGGTTGAAATACTCGGCTTTTTCCGGCGACAGCGAGAAGGCCGTGGCCGAAGCCATGCGCAGGGTGCCCGCTTCCAGCATATCCAGCATGCCGTCCTGAATCACCTCGGTGAAGGCGGTCATGTCCTCGAACGGCGTATCGATCAGCCCCGCCATCACGGCATTGGGCACGTTGCCGACACCCGATTGCAGCGGCAGAAGCGAATTGGGCAGGCCGGCGCGCTTGGCTTCCCATTTCAGGAATTCCAGAATATGGCCTGCAATCGCATTGGCCGTATCATCGGGCGGCGAGAAGGGGGCGTTCCGGTCGGGGCTGTCGGTGACGACCACGGCCACGACCTTCGACGGGTCCACGTTGAAATAGGGCTGACCGATGCGGTCATCCGATTTCAGGATCGGGATCGGTTTGCGATGCGGCGGCAGCGCAGTGCCGTAATAGATGTCATGCATCCCGTCCAGCAACTCGGTCTGCCAGCTATTCACCTCAAGGATGATCTTATCCGCCAGATCCAGCCATGTCTTGTTATTGCCAACCGAGGAGGACGGGATCAGTTGACCGTCTTCGGTAATGCCCGAGATCTCGACCACGGCGGTGTCAAGCTTGCCCAGAAAGCCTTCCCACGCCATCGGTGCAACCTGGCTGAGATGGATGTCGAAATAGGACATTTCGCCATTGTTGATCTGCTGGCGCGCGATCGGGTCCGAGTTGAAGGGCAGGCGGAAATCGATGCCATTGGCTTTGGCCAATGCGCCATCCAGTTCGGGGCCAGTAGAGGCGCCGGTCCAGATCGAGACCTTGAATTTCTCACCGCGGGCATGGGCCTCTTCGATTCGCTTGGCCAGCGCCTGCGGAACGGCTTTGGGATAGCCCGAGCCGGTAAACCCCGACATGCCGATAATGGCGCCGGGGTTGATCAGGGCGGCAGCATCCTCTGCCGACATGATTTTACGTTTAAAAACATCACTACGAATGCGTGAACTACTCACTTTGACATCAAAGCTCATGGGGTCCTCCTCAGGTGCTACCTCGGGGCCAAATAGCAGCGGGGCTCCTCAAGCACCCGCTATGACCAATGCTCAGTGGTAGCGTATTGTCGCCAGACTTCCTTTACGCATCGTGATTGTCCATAGTCTGGCAGCTATGCACTGTATGCATATGTATACGATAAGCAGGGTAAGGCTTGAAAACTTCTGTGTTTTCCATGTTTCCGCAGGATCGTTATATTTTTAGAAAATCAAAATTGCCGGAGTGTTGCCGGTCCTTGCCATCCGGTGACCGCCAATTTGCCCAGATCATGGCCTCCTTTGCCCGAGCTGAAGGTTCGAAATTTATCTAATCTATTTTTCGCGTTTAAGGCGAATCGGATTACATTGAGCTTGCTTATAGTGTCGGGAGGATATTATGCACCCAGTCTTCACCCTGTCCGGCGTCCTGTCGTTTCTGTCAGTGCGCCGTGATCCGAAAATCGATGCGCGGCTGACCGATCTGGGGCTGCGCAAGGCGCGCAGACATAGCTGCCCCATCTCGCCGTTCAGGCCGGTTTCGCCGTTCAGAGTGGTCCACCATGCCCTGTGACGCGGGGCAGAGGCGGCCTGATGCGGCGTTCAGAAATCGACCTCGACCCCCGGCAGGTTCAACTCTTTCATCAGATCGCGCAATTCCTGCCGGGCGGCGATATTTGACATGTTCAGGTTCTCGACGCCCAGATCCTTCAGATCCAGCAATGTGATGCCGCGCGGAAAGAGTTCGCGGAAGATGACCCGCTCGGAGAAGCCCGGCGCAACACGGAACCCGATTCGCTTCGATAGCTGTTCAAGCGCGGCTCCGACCTTGCGTTTGTTATGCATCTGTTGGGCACCCAGACGGTTGCGCAGCACGATCCAGTCAATGGGCTTCATCCCCGCACGGGCGCGCAACTGACGTGCCGACCAGACCATCTCCGAATAGATCGATGGCCCTGTGACCTTCGATGTATTCGGGTCAATCCGTGCCAGAAGGTCGAAATCGATAAAGCTGTCATTGAGCGGCGTGATCAGCGTGTCGGCCAGAGAATGCGCGACCTGACTGAGCCGCGTATGCGAACCGGGACAGTCGATCATGATGAAGTCGCAGCTTGTCTCCAGCTCGGTCACCGCTGCGGACAGGCGGTAGTCATAGGGGTTCTCGCCCGGAGGCAGGCTGGCGGCGTCGATCTCGGGCAATGTGCGATAATCGGGGCAGGGCAGGGTAACGCCCTCGCGCTCCATAAAGGCGCGACGGTTTTCGACATAGCGCCCCATAGAGCGTTGGCGCAGGTCAAGATCCAGCGCGCCCACGCGCCACCCCATGCGCACCAGCGCCGTTGCTACATGCATGGAGGTGGTCGATTTGCCCGACCCGCCCTTTTCATTGCCAGTCACGATGATATGCGCCAACTCTGCCGTCCTCACGTCATCTTGCGGGTGATCTTTATGACGTGACTATAGGGGGGAAGGCACAGCGGGGAAAGCGGAGTTGCACAAGAGTTTCCGCTTTGTCACATGTGGGTAAGATATTGATGTCGTGTTACATCATCTGACGGGCCAGAACGGCTTCGGGGCCTTTCAGGCTGGCGCGCGCGGCGGGATAGGCCTGCTCGGGGGTGCCGTCTTCCAGAGCCCCTTCCAAGGCCGGAAACAGCGTCAGGATTTCGGTGCGCTGCGCCGTCTCCATCGCGCCCATCACCTGGCAGCCGGGCTGGAAGCTCTCGCTCCAGACGCCATTGGCCAGAACCACCTCGTGGTGGTCGAACATCATGTGGATATAGGTCACGCTGTCGGGCCGGATCGCATGGATGCCGCGCGCCCCACAAAGATGGGTCGCCGCAATCAGCATTTCGTCTTCCGAAAAAGCCAGTTGCAGTTCCGGCCCGCGCAGAAGCATCCGGTGCTGCGGGCTGACCAGCAGATCAATGGCGGGCAGACCATCGCCCAGACTGCCTGCCGGAATGCGGATGGGGCGCAAGGCGGGAGCGTCCAGCGCCTCTGCCCCCAGGCTCCTGGCCCCCAGCCAGCGGATCGCCTGTAGCCCGTTGTCGCGGGTCACGACCTGATCGCCCAACCGGAGTTCCTCGATCCTGCGCGGCCCCTGCGCCGTCATGATCTGCGCACCGGGGGTGAAGCAGGGCACCCCGTTATGGTTGTCATCGGACCCGTTGCAGTCATCCTCGTGGTGGTTGCCCCCATTTCCATCGGGAGGAAACGTGCCAGAGCCGGAATTGCCCTGACCACCGGTGTTGCAGGTGTCGTCATGCCCTTGGGGGGAGGATGGCTGGCTATTGCACGCGTCCTGATGGTCGCTGGACTGGCTGTTGCAATTATCCTGCTGCCCCGAAGCGCCCTGCGCATTTCCCTGCGTGGTGCCGTTTGAAGCGTTGTTATTGCTCTGGGTCATGCCGGTCTCCTGTCTGGGGGCAGCCACCTGCGCGAGGCGAGAACCCATCTGTTCAACGTGTCAGGGACGGTGATCCGGCGTATATTTGTTCTTATGGAGATTGGCGGTTAGCCAAGGAAACCCTTCCTGCGCGATCGAACGGGCGCAATGAAAAATGGGGCGCAACGAAAAAGGGCGCGCCAGTGGCACGCCCTTCATCATAACGGCAGGTCGGATCAGAAGCCCAGACCGGCATATTTGTTTTTGAACTTCGACACGCGGCCACCGGTGTCCATCAGGCGCGAGCTTGCACCGGTCCATGCCGGGTGCGAGGTCGGGTCGATGTCGAGGGTCATGGTGTCGCCATCTTTGCCCCAGGTCGAGCGCGTTTCGTAGGAGGAACCATCGGTCATCTTGATGGTGATGGTGTGGTAATCGGGATGAATTTCCGCTTTCATCGATCCGCTCCTCAAGCTTCGGTTTTGGGTTTGTAGGTGGTGTCTTCGGCGATACGTGCCGATTTACCGCGACGCGAACGCAGGTAGTAGAGTTTCGCACGGCGCACACGGCCACGACGCACGACTTCGATCGAGTCGATGTTGGTCGAGTACAGCGGGAACACACGCTCCACGCCTTCGCCGAAGGAGATCTTGCGAACGGTGAACGAGGCAGCAAGGGTCGAACCGCCTTTGCGCGAGATGCAGACGCCTTCATACATCTGAACGCGCGAGCGGGTGCCTTCGGTCACTTTATAGCCAACGCGAACGGTGTCGCCGGCTTTGAAATCCGGAATGGTTTTGCCGAGGCTGGCGATTTGTTCCGCCTCGAGTTGTGCGATCAGGTTCATCGCATGTCCTTTCATCTACTCACGGTATTGCCGTGAAGGTGGTTTCACGCCTCAGAGCTCCGGGTCTTCGCGGGTCCGCCATGCTGCGCCCACCGGAGGATTCAGGTCATCCTTTAGCTGCTTTTTTCAGGCCGCAATGTGGCGGTGAAGGCGCCGCCGCGTGGTTACAGAAAAAAGGTCCGGTCACCGATTCCGGTACGGACCTGCGCGCTATACGGCCAAATGCGGTTTCGATCAAGCATAGAAGCACCGCGCCGTCCGAATTTCGGCCCGGTCGCCTGGATCGGACTATCAGTCTTTTAACCCCGATCTGCCACCCTGCGCCGGTACGAGTGTCAGTCGGGGTGCCATGAATGTCCAAGCCGGAAACCAAACGCTTGCCCGCTTTGCAGATTTTGCGGGCAATCGCGGCATTGGCCGTGGTGGGGCACCATATTCTTGACCAGCTTTGGGGAAATCTCGGAGTGGCCAGTCTGGCACAATCGCTGGATCTGGGCGCGCGCGGCGTGGGGCTGTTTTTTGTGCTGAGCGGTTTTATCCTCTGGCAGGTCCATCACCACGAGGCAGGCCAGCGCGCAGCCTTGGGGCGCTTTGCCTATAAACGTGTCAGCCGCATCCTGCCCTTCACGCTGATCGCGGCGACGGCGTGGGTGGGCATCGTGGCAGTGGCGGGCCGTTTCGGTGCGGACGCCAGTGGCGGCGGTTTTACCTCATGGCTGTCCTCCGCCTTCCTTCTGCCGCTGGAAAAACCCTATCCCGGCGTGCTCTGGTCCTTGCGCCACGAGGCGCTGTTCTATCTGGTCTTCCTTGTCCTTTTCCTCTCGCCGCGCGGTTTTGCATGGCTGTTCGGCGGGTGGATGCTGGCATCGGCGCTTGTGCCTGCGGGGGTGCCATCCCCGATGCGGCACGCGCCCGATATTCTGTGGGTGACCGCGTTCTCCAGCGCCAATCTTCTCTTCCTGCTGGGAATCCTTGCCGCGATCGCCCATCAGAAGCTGCCCGCATTCCGGATCGGGGGGCGCGGCACGGTGCTTGCCTTTACGGGCGTCGCGGTGATGGCGCTTTGGGCGGGGCAGGGGAAATATGACCTTGGAACGGTGGCGGGGTTCGGCACGGCCTGCGCCGTGCTTACGCTGGTGGCCGCCCGCAGCACGTTCCGCCTGCGCTGGCTGGAATATTGCGGCGATGCCAGTTTTTCGATCTATCTCGCCCATCACCTGGCTCTGCCGCTGGTCTATGTCGGGCTGACGCGCTGGACCACGGATGCGGGGCTGATTTTTGTGGCCGAAGCCGTGCTGCTGGTCGGGGTCGGTCTGCTTGGCTATCGCTGGATCGAGACGCCGGTCCTGTCTTGGCTCAATGCCCGCGCTCCCGTGCGGGCGTGCCTGCGGCCTAGCGCTTGGATTGATGGGCGTCCCACATATCAGGGCGACGCTCGGCGGTGATCTTTTCGCTCATCTCGCGGCGCCATTTCTCGATCTTGCCGTGATGGCCGGACATCAGCACCTCGGGGATGGCGCGGCCCTCCCATTCGGCGGGGCGGGTATATTGCGGATGTTCCAGAAGCCCGTTGGAATGGCTTTCTTCCACCGCCGAGTCGGCATTGCCCAGCACACCGGGCAAAAGGCGCACGGTGGCGTCGATCATCGCCTGCGCGGGCAGCTCGCCCCCCGTCAGGACGAAATCCCCCATCGAGACTTCTTCGATGCCGAAATGCTCCAGCACGCGCTCGTCCACGCCTTCAAAGCGCCCACACAGGATGGTCATCCCGTCGGCCGCCGCAAAGCGCCGCGCCATCGCCTGATCAAACCGCTTGCCGCGCGGGGACATATAGACCACCGGCCAGTCGGCCTGCGGGTCCACGCCGCGCGCGGCCTCTTTTAGCGCCGCGCCCACCACATCGGGGCGCAGCACCATGCCCGCACCACCGCCTGCGGGGGTATCATCCACATTGCGATGCTTGCCCACGCCAAAGCTGCGCAGGTTGATGGTCTCCAGTGCCCAAAGCCCCTGATCGCGGGCCTTGCCGGTCAGCGACAGCCCCAGAACCCCCGGAAAAGCCTCGGGAAACAGCGTGACAATCTTGGCCTTCCACGCGCGGGAAAGCTGCACGGGCTCGTCCATCAAGGACCGGACCTGAAGGCTGGCGCTGATCGACACCCGCCCATGCGAACGGCTTGCCTTCGGCGGGACCGCTTCGGCCTGCGCCGCATTGCCCATTAGATTGCCAAGGCGCATCGCGCCCTTTTTCGGGGTGTCTTCGGGAGTGTCGGTCATGTCTTATACGTCTTCGGGCGGATCCGCCACGATCCGGCCTGCGGTCAGATCGACGGTCGGCACAACGGCCATAGTGAAGGGCAAGAGCAGGGGCTGGCTCTCGCCTGCTGTGGTGATTTCCAGAAAATCGCCCGCGCCATAATTCTGCACGGCGCGCACCGACCCGAGCACCGCGCCGCCGGTATCCACAACCGTCAGTCCGATCAGATCGGCGTGATAGAATTCGTCGTCGGGGAGATGGGGCAGCATATCGCGATCCACCCAGAGCGAGACGCCCTTCAGCGCATCGGCCTCTTCTTTCGTCTCGACGCCGCTCAGATAGGCGCCGATGCCGCCCTTGATCGCGCGCAGATCGGTCAGATCAAAGGCGCGCTTGCCGTCTTCGGTGTAAAGCGGCGCGTAATCGGCAATGGCCAGCGGGTCGGCGCAGAAGCTCTTCAGCCGCACCTCGCCCTTGACCCCGAAAG
The DNA here is from genome assembly GCF_037949285.1 of Thioclava sp. GXIMD4216. Classification (NCBI taxonomy): domain Bacteria; kingdom Pseudomonadati; phylum Pseudomonadota; class Alphaproteobacteria; order Rhodobacterales; family Paracoccaceae; genus Thioclava; species Thioclava sp. GXIMD4216. Next base: position 192,777 of record NZ_CP149926.1, on the reverse strand, counting down.
CGCCCGCAATGGCTCCGACACAGGTCCGTTCTGTCATGGCTTATCTCCGCTCTAGTTTGGGCAGCCCGTCGCGGGTTTCCCAGCCAAGCTGCTCCAGCTCGGGGGTCGGCTGCGACCGTTCCGGCCAGCCGATACACAAATAGCCGATCAATTTCCAGCTCTCAGGCACATCCAGCGATTTTGCCAGTGCCTCGGGGTCCAGAATAGACACCCAGCCCATCCCCACCCCCTCGGCGCGAAGGGCAAGCCACATCATCGTCATGGCTGCCACGACCGAATAGGCACGCATTTCGGGCATGGATCTGGCCCCCAGACCGGCCCCTTTGACCGTGCCGGTATCGCAAAACACCGCCAGCTGGACAGGGGCTTTCTGCATGCCCGAAAGTTTCAGCCCCGCATAGAGCGTCGCGCGATCAATGTCGCCACCGGCCTGATAGGCGGCCAGCGCTTCGGCATTGGCGGTCTGGAAATTGGAAAGCGCCGCAGCACGGGCCGCGGCGCTTTCGACATTGATCACGCGCCACGGTTCGGACAGGCCGACCGATGGTGCGCGGGAAAATGCGTCCAGCCCCCGTGCAAGGATCTCTTCGGGCACAGGATCGGTGCGGAAGCGGCGCACATCACGCCGCCACAGCATCAACCGGTGCAGATCCTCGCGGAACTCGGGGGAGAACGCGTCCAAGATCAGGCCTCGGAGGCCTCAGCAGCCGCAGCGGCTTTCTCGGCTTTTTCTTTTGCGCGCTCTTGGGCTTTCTTGCCCGGCTCTGCTTTCTTCATGTTCTTACGCTCGGTTTTCGGCAGAGCACCGGCGTTTTCAAGGAAGCGTGCCACACGGTCGGTCGGCTGCGCGCCTTTGCTCAGCCAGTACTGAACGCGCTCCATGTTCATTTTCACGCGCTCTTCGCTGTCTTTTGCCAGCAGCGGGTTGTAGGTGCCCAGCTTCTCGAGGAAGCGGCCGTCACGCGGCATGCGCGAGTCGGAAGCAACGATTGCGTAGAAGGGGCGCTTTTTGGAACCACCGCGTGCGAGACGGATTTTCATAGCCATGGGTTGATCTCCTTTGAATGGCTGGTGTCGGACCTGTTTCGGGGTCCGTTACTTTTGGAACTGTTCGTGATGCCGGATGACTTCCGAGATCACGAAATTCAGGAATTTCTTTGCAAATTCCGGGTCGAGACCGCTGTCGTCGGCCAGTTTTTCCAGACGTGCGATCTGGGTCTTCTCCCGGTCGGGATCCGAGGGAGGAAGGTCGTGCTCTGCTTTCAGCTTGCCCACCGCTTGGGTCTGGGCAAAGCGCTCGGCGAGCGTATAGATCATCACCGCATCCAGACGGTCGATACTGTCGCGGTGCTCCTTGAGAAGCTCTGCGGCGCGGCTGGTTGCATCACTCATGCAAGGTCCTCCGGCTTGGGATGGCGGTAAACAAGGCAGGGCTTGCCAAGCGGCGTGGCGGCCTGCGGATCAAGGCGGCAGCCCAGACGCTCGGCCAGTGCGGCAGAGCGGCTATTGGCTGCATCGACATAGCTGACAACGCTGTCCCAGCCCAGATCGGTGTAAAGATGGGCGCGCGCCATTGCGGCAGCTTCGGCCATGAGGCCACGGCCCTCATTGGCGCCATCCCACAGATTCCACAGGATTTCCGCCTCGGGCCAGCCATGCGGTTGCCACGGGCCGACAAGGCCCAGACCACGGTCGCTGTCTTGGGGGGTCACTACGAAAGGCCCCCAGCCATGCATGACCCAATGGCCGATCACCGCAGCCCAAGCCCGCCAGACCAGCCCTTCGTCAAACTCGGGGGCAGGGCGGATAAAGACCGACCGCGGGGAGGCCTGAAAGTCGCGCCAATGCGGATAGTCATGGGCTGCAGGCGCCCGCAGCACCAGCGCGGCGCTATGCAGAACAGGGGTAGGGGACAGCGCGATCATGGCTGACCTCCCATCGGGTGGCGATAGACCAGCTGGCCCTTCACCGCAGGCAGCGCATCGCGGTCCAGCTTGGCCCCGATGCGTTCGGCCAGCGCGACCGAACGCGCATTGCCCGGCATGATATAGCTGACCAGCGGGCGCTTCCAGTTCAGGTCGGTGGCCGCGAAATCGCGCATCTTGCGTGCCGCTTCGGTCATATAGCCCTGACCCTCGAAGCCGGTGAAGGCAATCCAGCCCAACTCGCGTTCAGGAAAATGCGGCAGATCGTTCAGCGTCACCTGACCCACCAGCTGGCGGTCGGATTTGCGCACCACGGCCAGCGCACCACAGCCCTTCAGCGCCCATTGCGCCACGTCGGACGCAAAATGGAACCACGCCGCCTTCACATCATGCGGCCCGCCCAGATAGCGCGCCCGCGCAGACTTCATCACCTCCGCAAAAGCGGGGAAATCCGACATGTCATGCGGACGCAGCGTCAGGCGCTCGGTATGAAGGACGGGCGCGACCATTACTTCTTCTTGCCAAAGCCCCCAAGGCCACCCAAGCCCCCAAGACCGCCCATGCCACCCAGTCCGGGCATGTTCTTCGGCAGGGTCTGGCCCAGCATCTTGGTGGCTTCTTCCATTTTGGCGGGGTCCATCTCGCCCGCATTGGGCAGACCGCCGAATTTGCCGGTCATCGCGGCCATCGCGCGTTTCAGGGCGCCGCCCTTCATCTTGCCCAGCTTCTTCATGGTGTCGCCCATCTGGCGCTGCATCTTCAGAAGCTTGTTCAGCTCGGCCACATCCATGCCCGCACCTTTGGCGATACGCTCCTTGCGCGAGGCTTTCAGCATCTCGGGTTTGGCGCGCTCTTCCTTGGTCATCGACTGGATCAGCGCGATCTGGCGGCGGATCATCTTGTCGTCGAAACCGGCGGACTCGGCCTGTTTGGCCATTTTGCCCATGCCCGGCATCATCGACATCACGCCCTGCATGCCGCCCATCTTCTGCATCTGCTCAAGCTGGGACTTCAGGTCGTTCATGTTGAAGAGGCCCTTCTGGAACCGCTTCATCATACGCTCGGCGGCCTCTTTCTCGAAGACCTCCTGCGCCTTTTCCACAAGAGCGACGATATCGCCCATGCCAAGGATACGGCCCGCGATACGCTCGGCCTCGAAGGTTTCAAGCGCCTCCATCTTCTCGCCCAGACCCACAAAGCGGATCGGCTTGCCGGTGGTCGCGCGCATCGACAGCGCCGCACCGCCACGGCCATCGCCGTCCATACGGGTCAGGACAACGCCGGAGATGCCGACTTTTTCCTCGAATTCCTGCGCGACCTCAACGGCGACCTGACCGGTCAGCCCGTCAACCACCAGAAGCGTCTCGCGCGGGTTGGCAACATCGCGGACCTGCTGGACCTCGGACATCAGCACCTGATCGATATGCAGGCGGCCCGCGGTATCGAGGATATAGACATCATAGCCGCCCAGAGTGGCCTGCTGCTTCGCACGTTTGGCAATCTGCACGGCGCTCTCGCCCTGCACGATAGGCAGCGTGTCGACGCCGATCTGGTTGCCCAGAATGGCCAGCTGCTCCATTGCCGCCGGACGGTAGATATCCAAAGACGCCATCAGCACGCGCTTCTTCTCGCGTTCTTTCAGGCGGCGGGCCAGTTTGGCAGTGGTGGTGGTCTTACCCGAGCCCTGCAGACCGACCATCAGGATCGGCGCAGGCGGGTTGTCGATTTTCAGCGCCCCGGCGTCATCATCGCCCGCAAGCATGGCGATCAGCTCGTCATGGACGATCTTCACGACCTGCTGGCCGGGGGTGATGGATTTGGTCACGGCGGCACCGGTCGCCTTGGCCTCGACGGCCTTCACGAAGGACCGCACCACCGGCAGCGAGACATCGGCCTCAAGGAGCGCGGTGCGTACTTCGCGCAGCGCGGTCTTTACGTCATCAGCGGACAATGCCCCCTGCTTGGTCAGCCGGTCGAACACACCGCCAAGGCGATCTGAAAGGCTCTCGAACATGGCTCCCTCCTTGCATAAGGGCATCAGACAAACGACAAGCGCACCAGTGGGCGCAACGCGCTGACTGGTGGCGATCCCCGCCTCATGCGGGGACCGGAGGGCTCGTCCTCCGGGGAATCTCGGGACACTTAGTCAAAAAGGGCTGCGGAGTCAACCGCGCAAGGCGATTGCGGGGCGTTACCGTCCGTCGGGGCCCTCATACTGGCGTTCGATGCAGGCCACGCGCAGGGTATAATGATCATACCAGCGGGTCTTGCCCAGTTTCTGCGCCATCAGGTGGGTCGAGACCTGCTTCCAGCCGCGCACCGCTTCGGCATCGCGCCAATAGCTGATCGTAATGCCATAGCCGTGGCTGTCGCGCAGCGACTCGGCCCCGATATAGCCCGGCTGCTTGGCGGCCAGATCGGCCAGAAGATCCGCCATTTCGCCATAGCCCGCCTGTTCCGGCCCAAGCTGCGACGAAAAGATGACCGCGTGATAGGGCGGGTCCGGCAGGGGCGCGAAACGGGACATTGGTGGCGCTCCATGAAAAAGGCCCGCAACGCCATGTCGCGGGCCATACTCGTACACTACAACCGGCAGACCTCAGGCGGCAAGGCCCTTGATCTGCTCTTGTGCTTTGGCAATGGCTTCCGCCTCGCCCATAGCCACGCCCTCGGCAGAGACGAAGGTCACATCGGTCAGGCCGATAAAGGCCAGAACCTGCTTGATGTAGCTCGACGCGATGTCATAGCCCGACCCTTGCGGCACGCCGCCCGAGGCATAGGCCACGAAGACGCGCTTGGGCGATACCAGACCTTCGGGGCCGGATTCGGTGTAACGGAAGGTCTCGCCGACGCGGCAGATCATGTCGATCCATGCTTTCAGCGGGCCGGTCACGCCAAAATTGTAAAGCGGCATGCCGATGACGATCTCGTCGGCGGCTTTGAGCTCGGCAATCAGCGCGTCGGATTGTTTCAGCAGCTCTTTCTGCTCGGCGGTGCGGTTCTCGGCGGGGGTGTAGGCCGCGCCCAGCCATACGCCATCAATCAGCGGCAGGCCGGTGGTGTCGCGGGTGACGACGTCGCCGCCGAGTTTCTCGCAGATCATGCCCGTCAGTTTGCGGGTCACGGAAGCATCGCCCTTGATCGAGCTATCGATGCGCAGAATGGTCATTGGAATCTCCAATAGCGAAGAATGGGGAGGATTTTTTAGTCTGGCGCAAGATTGCCTCTTGCTACCTTGAACTCAACTGGCATGATCGCACGGAATTTGTTCGCGGGTGCACAGCATGAGTTTCGATAATTGGGATGAAATCAGAACGGCCTATCAAGTGGCGCGGGTCGGCACGGTTTCGGGGGCAGCCGAGGTGCTTGGTGTCCACCATGCGACCGTGATCCGCCATGTCGACGCGCTGGAGGCGCGGTTGGGGACGAAGCTGTTCCAGCGGCATCCGCGCGGCTATACGCCGACCGAAGCGGGGCATCAGCTTCTGGCCGTAGGGCAGGCGACCGAAGACCAGTTCAGCCAGCTGGCGGCCCGGATTGCCGGGGCAGGAGAGGAAGTGTCGGGCGAGCTGATCGTGACGTCCCTGCCGACAATCTCGACCCTGATCCTGCCGGCGCTGGAACAGATGCTGGTAGACCATCCCAAGCTGCAACTGCGCTATCTGACCGATCAGCGCGTGTTCCGGCTGGAATATGGCGAGGCGCATGTGGCCATTCGTGCCGGTAACCGCCCGACCGAACCCGATAACGTGGTGCAGCAGCTTTGCGCCAACCGCACCGGCCTTTATGCGGGCAAGAGCTATGTCGAGCGTTATGGCATGCCGACCGAAGAGACGCTGGACCAGCACCGTTTCATCGGGCCGGAGCAACGGGACAGCCGCGCGCCTTTCTGGCGCTGGATGAGCAATGCCGTGCCCGATGAATGCGTTGTTTTCCGTGCCAATGACCATGAGAGCCAGCTGGCGGCTGTGCGGCAGGGGCTTGGTCTGGGCTTCGTGCCTTATAACGAAGGCCGCTCCGATAGCCGGATGGTCGAGGTTCTGCCGCCGCGACCGGAATGGGAATCCTCGCTCTGGCTGGTGACCCATGTCGATCTGCATCGCACGGCAAAGGTGCAGGCGGTGCTGAAAGTGCTGAAGGATCTGATCGGCAGCCCGCGCCCGAACTAGGGTCTGAACTGAGGTCTGAACTGGGGCCCGAACCCGAAGATTATGCGCTTTGGGCCGCGGGCTCCAGATAGCCCCTCGAAATGGATAAAGGCCACGGAGCGTTCCGTGGCCTTTTTTCAATGTTCGGCGCGGCGTGGCACTTCGGGCTGGACGACCGGAATCGACGAGGGCAGCGACAGCCGCGGCAGCGCAAGGGCGGGCGCACCGGGCCGCAGGAGGTCGCCGGGCATGTCCTCGCGCGGCATAGTACGGGCCGCAGGCACGTCCCGCGCGACGGGTTTGGCACGCATCCATTCCGAGATACGGGCAATCGCGTAAAGGATGGCCAGCCCGCCCCAGACAAGAACCGTATCTTGCAGCAGCCCGCCCGGATGCACCACTTTCACCGCTTGGGCGAAGATGGCCAGAACGGTGCCGAAGGCAAAGACTTTCAGGCCGTGGCGGCCCAGCATACGCAGGGGCGCTGCCGCTTTGGAGGCGGCAATCTGCGGCACGAGATAGGGCATCGACAGAATATAGACCAGCGCCAGCACATGCAGGAAGCGCGGCAGCGACAGGAAGGTTTTGTCGAAGGTCACAAGGAAGAAGGGCACGCCATGATCTTTGAGGCTGCCAAGCGCCGGACCCCAAGTGCGCAGCATCCATGCGTTATTGACCCAGATCGCCGCCATGACCAGCCATAGCCCCGCAAGGATCACCAAGGGCTTGTGCACCCCCAGAAACCGCTTGCCGCCACGCATTGCCGTGCCGGTCAGGATACCGATGCAGAAGATCAGCTGCCACGAGAGCGGGTTGAAGAACCAGCCGCCCTCATAGGGGAAATTCGGGAAGTTCAGCCGGAAGGTGCCCGCCAGCGCCCATAGGCTCAGCGAGACCGCCAGCAGCTTCATCGGAGCCACCTGCGAGAAGCGGATCATGAAGGGCGCGGCGATCATCAGCGCGGCATACATCGGCAGGATATTCACATATCCCAGTTGATGGCTCAGCGTGGCAAGGCCGATCAACCATTCCAGCGGCTGCTTTGCCAGCGGGCCGAAAGCGTTCATCGTCAACAGCTTGTCGCCGCCGAAAAAGAGCGCACCACCGGCGAAGATCGCGATGACCCAGAAGGTGATCACAAGATGCGTCATATAGAGCGTCCAGGACCGGCCCCAGATCTTGCCGAAGCTCTGCCGGTTGAAACCCTCTGCCAGTTTCGGACCATAGGCTAGAGCGGCGGCCAGACCGGACATGAACACAAATCCCTCGGCGGCATCGGAATGCCCGAAATTGCGCGAGGTGAAATTTTCATAGATCTGATGCGGGATATGATTGACGAATATCATCGCCAAGGCGATGCCGCGGAAGAAATCCAGCCGCGGATCGCGCGCGGACCGAGCTTCAGGCATGGTGTTTTTCCTCTATGGTCGAAGCCTCCGGTTCAGCCGACCAATTGTTGAGAATCCGGTCATGCAGCACCATGATCGGGGCTGCGTGATATTCCGTGGGGGTTCCGAACAGGTTTCCTTTGGCCGTGCGCGAGGTCATCGAAATGATGAAAGGCGCCAGAATCATCGGAATGCCGACGGGTGAAAGCCACCAGAACAGACCCGGTGCATACACCCAAGTGGCCCATAAGCCAAGCGCGCCGATAAGCACAATCCACCACGAGGCCTTGAACCCATCACGAAAACCAAGAGTGCCGTCCCCGCGGTTATTGGTGGGCCAGCCACCATCGGCCCCGAACAGGACCTGAAGCACGGAGCGGGTCGAGAACATCAGCAGGATCGGTGCGTTGACCGAGCTGATCAGCAGTTCGCAGACCGTGCCTGCAAGGGCATTCGCCCCACCGCCGAAGCCGCGGGCGGTGCCATCCAGCCATGCCCGCGCGGCAATCAGCATCTTCGGCAGAAGCAGCAGGCCGATGATCCCGATGAACAGGCCGATGGCCTTGGAGGCTTCGGAGGGCGGGAAATAGGGGAAGGGCCAGTTGGGCTCGGGGAAGTAGTTGGGCGGCGCGACAAAGGCCATCGCGCCGATCGAGGCTAGAATGAATGCCAGCCAGAACAGGGGGGCGATATAGGCCATGATGCCCTGCGCGAAAACAAAGCGCGACCACATGCGCAGGCCGGGGGCGTTGATGACGCGGCTATGTTGCAGGTTCCCCTGACACCAGCGGCGGTCGCGTTTGGCGTGATCGACGATATTCTCGGGGCCTTCCTCGAAGGAGCCTTCCAGATCGTCATCCAGCCGCACGATCCAGCCACCACGCGCCAGAAGTGCGGCTTCGACATAGTCATGGCTCATCACATGGCCGCCAAAGGGCGGTTTGCCCCGCAGCGTGGGCAGGCCGCAGCACTCGGCAAAGGCGCGGGTGCGCACCATCGCGTTATGGCCCCAGAACGGGCCGGTGCGGCCCTGCATCATGGCCAGACCCCGCGCGAAAACGGGGGAGAAGAACGCGGCCGAAAACTGCATGGCCCGTCCGAAATGCGACCGCGCCCGAATGACTTTCGGCAGCGTCTGCAACAGGCCCAGACGCGGCTCGGCCTCCATGCGGCGGGCCATCTGCAAGATGGTCTCGCCTTCCATCAGGCTATCGGCATCAAGGATCAGCGCAAAATCATAGGCACCACCGGAGCGGGTGATGAAATCCTCGATATTACCGGCCTTTTTGCCGGTATTGTTCTCGCGGCGGCGGTAGTAGTATCGGCCCATCCCGTTGCGCTCCGCCACCAGCTTGGCAAAAAGCTGTTCTTCGCGGCGCGCGGTCAGATCGTTGCGCGTGTCGGAGAGAATGGCGAAATGCACCTCGGCAGAGGTGCCGGCCTTGGCCTGCGCGTCTTGAAGCGAAGCGTCCATCGCCGCCAGACGGGTGAAGGTGTAAAGCGGGTCTTCATTATAGACCGGCATCAGGATGACGGTCCGCCCCTCGATCGGGGCGTTCGCGTCATATTTAGGGGGCTTGGCGCGGGTTGTCAGCCCGATGAGGGCCTGAACGGCCCCCCATGCCAGCCAGAGTGTTGAGATAAGGATAAGAACGGCGCGCACGACGTCGAACACATCCAGCCCATCTGCAGAGCCGAATTGCAGAAACAATACGAATGCACCGCCGCCTGCCACCAGGCTCAGTGCAATCGCAAAACTACGCAAAGCCCAGAGGAACAGGCGTCCGACGGTCATAATATTTCGCTCCTATTCGGTGCGATCAGCTGCGCCCATGTGCACGCATCGGCTGCGGAAGAACCGCAAGCAGCGCATGCCAGAATCCGGCGCCTTCACGTTCGAGAACCTGCACAGGCATCGCCATCGGCGCGTCCGGCAGGGCGCAGGGACCCGAGATCAGGTCCTGCGGTTCAAGTTTGACGGTGTCCACCGCCGCGGGGGAGGTAATTACGGTCATGCTTTGATCCATTGGTAAGCCCAAGTTTCAGATTGCTTAGCACCATAACCCTGAAGGTAGGCTGTGAGTTCCACAGTCGAACCGTCTTCGGCGTCTACATCCATCACAAGTCGCCATATGTCGTGATCTGGGATTTTTGAGAAGCTCTGGTTGGTGATAGTGCCCCCGCTGATCGTGTTGACGACTTTCAGATCGGCAACCGCGTCAGAGGGAAGGTTTGCGATACGCCCGCCTGCGAAGTCCACAACGAACTTCCGGGTCTTATCATTGCTGCCCGCAACTCCGCCGGCGCCGGCGAAGGTCTCTTTTACATGGGCGATACCCTCGTTCGGATCAAGGGGAAGATCCCCCCAACTGAGCCGATAGGAGAATTCTCGCTCTTGTCCCGCCTTGGCCCCGTCTTTGGGGACCCAGAACGCGACGATATTATCATTGGCCTCGGCCTCGGAGGGGATCTCGACAAGGCGCACCATGCCATCGCCCCAATCACTGGTCGGCTCGACTTTCAGCGACGGGCGGCGCTCGTAGCGGGCCCATGCATCCTGATATTGCTCGAACTCGCGATCACGCTGGTAAAGGCCGAAGCTTTTCGGAGTCGATTCGCTGAAATAGCTGGAGGCCAGACGCTCGGGATTGGCCAGCGGGCGCCAGACGCGCTCGCCACTGGCTTTCTCGATCATGAGGCCGTCGCTGTCATGCACCTGCGGGCGGAAATCGTCGAAACGGTCGCGCGAGCGGTCGGCATAGAGGAACATCGAGGTAAGCGGTGCCACGCCAAGTTGCTGCACATCGGCGCGCAGGAACAGGCGGGCGGTCACGTCCATCACCGTCGCTTCACCGGGTGTAATCACAAACCGGTAGGCTCCTGTCAGCGAGGCGCTGTCCATCGCGGCATAGACGGTCACCGTCTTGGCATTTTCTGCCGGACGCTCGACCCAGAAACGGCGGAAGCGCGGGAATTCCTCGGCAACCGACAGGCCGGTATTCACGGCCAGACCGCGGGCCGAAAGCCCGTATTGCGAATTGCGGCCAAGCGCGCGGAAATAGGATGCGCCCTGAAAGGCCACAAGCTCGTCCAGCACATCGGGGCGGTTGAGCGGATGATGCAGACGGAAGCCCGCCACGCCGGGCAGGGGGGCATGTTCGGGGACGATCTCGCGGGCTTTACGCTCGTAGACGAAGTCATCGGTCGAGAAGCTCATCGCCTGCGCCTGACCGTCCTTGACCTCGTAAATCAGCACCGGTTCGCGGAACAGCCAGCCCATATGGAAGGCCTGCAGGGTGAATTGCGGGTGGTCGCCATCGGCAAAGCGCGCATGCTCGGGGTTGAAACGGATCATGCGGTAGGCGTCATAATCGAGCTTCGACAGGAAGCCGTCGACCTTTTGCGGTGCGGTTGCGGGCTGCTTTGCCGCCTCGCGCATCTCGATGGTCAGGCTGTCAAAACTGAAGGGCTGGGTTTCGGCTGCGGGGGGCAGGGCCGGTTGCGCGGCATCTGCGGCGGGTGTGTCCTCTGCCGCGTCCTGCGCCCAAAGCGGAGCCCCTGCCAAGACGCCACCCAGCATCGTGCCTGCGGCAAGATGGGCCATCACTTGACGGCGGGTCGGGACGGTGCGGGCATTCTTGGCAGTTTTAATCATGTATTATCCAGTAATCTCAGGAAGTTCCCTATCACGTGAACCTCTGCCGCTGAGGCATACTCTTGAAGCGTCACGATGTGCAATAGAGGTTGATATTCAATGTGCAGAACAGCAACCTACTGTGGTTTGTTCCGCATAATTGCGCTTGTTTGGGGAGAGAGCAGGCAAAAACCCGCCCAAATCTCGGGCGCAATTTGGGTCTTTTGTTGTTAACCACGCGCTTTGGGGGCATTTCTGTCGGTTTTCGATTTGACGGTTCCGTGAATATGCCGTGTTCGATTCGCCCCAGTTTCCCTTGACACGGGGGAGGGGAATTCGCAGTTAAAGGTGGATTGATCAGCCACCTTGCGACATCTCGCGCGGTCCAGCGCGGGTGGGCGTGAAACAGCTATGCCCTTGAACGGACCGGAGAGCAATGTCACCTGCTATAATTGCCGTCTTGCCATTTCTGGGGGCGCTGCTCCCTGGTGTTCTGATCCGCACCGGCCGGAATACAACAGCGATTTCGGTGGCGATCTGTTCCGGCCTAGCGCTTCTGGGGCTTCTTCTGCATCTGCCCGACGTCATGGCGGGCGAAGTGATCCGCACCAGAATCGACTGGATGCCCTGGCTGGGGCTGAATGTCGAATTCATGATCGACGGGCTCGGCATGCTGTTTGCGACGCTGATTCTCGGGATCGGCCTTCTGGTGATCCTTTATGCGCGCTATTACCTGTCATCGAAAGATCCGGTGGGGCAGTTCTACACCTATCTAATGCTGTTCCAAGGCGCGATGGTGGGGATTGTCCTTTCCAATAACATCCTGCTTTTGTTGATCTTCTGGGAGTTGACCTCGCTGTCGTCCTTCCTGCTGATCGGCTATTGGAAACACCTCCCCGAAGGACGTCAGGGCGCGCGCATGGCGCTGACCGTGACGGGGGCAGGGGGCTTGGCGATGATTGCGGGGATGATGATCCTTGGCCATATCGCGGGCAGCTATACGATCTCCGATATTCTTGCGGCGAGGGAGGCGATCCAGTCGTCGGACCTCTATCTTCCGGCGCTGATCCTGATCCTGCTGGGGGCCTTCACGAAATCGGCGCAGTTTCCGTTCCACTTCTGGCTGCCGCATGCAATGGCAGCCCCCACGCCGGTCTCGAGCTACCTGCATTCGGCCACGATGGTGAAGGCGGGTCTGTTCCTGATGGCGCGGCTCTGGCCTGCGCTGTCGGGCACGCCGGAATGGTTCTATATCGTGGTCAGTGTCGGGTTGTTCACCATGCTGATCGCGGCCAAGATCGCGATCTTCAAGGATGACATGAAGGGGCTGCTGGCCTTCTCGACCGTTTCGCATCTGGGGCTGATCACCTTCTGTTTCGGGCTTGGCACGCAAGCGGGCGTTGTGGCCGGGGTCTTCCACATCATTAACCACGCAACCTTCAAGGCCGCGCTTTTCATGACCGCGGGTATCGTGGACCACGAAGCCCATACCCGCGATCTGAAACGTCTGGGCGGATTGCGCAAACTGATGCCGGTGACCTTCACGATCGCCACGATCGCGACCCTGTCGATGGCGGGGATTCCCTTCTTCAACGGGTTCCTGTCGAAAGAGCTGATGCTGGAGGAGGCCTCGCATACCGTTTGGGCCGGTACGCCGTGGCTCATTCCGGTTTTGGCGACCATTGCGGCGCTTCTGTCGGCGGCCTATTCCTTCCGCTTTATCTGGCACGGTTTCATGGGGCCGGTGCGCGACGACTATCCGCATAAACCGCATGATCCGGGCTTTGGCATGTGGGCCAGCCCTGCCTTTCTTGCCGCCCTTGTGCTGCTGATCGGCTGTTTCCCCTTCCTGATGGATCCTTTCGTCACCACCGTGGCGCAGGCCGTGATCGGTGCGCCGCTGGGCGCGCATCTGCACCTGGCCATCTGGCACGGCATCACGCCTGCCCTGATGATGTCGGGCCTCGCGGTTGCGGGCGGTCTTCTGGTGCTGGCGGCCTTCAACCCGCTGCGCGCGATCTGGGATGCCATGCCGCGTCCCGAGGCCAAGTCGATCTTCGACTGGGTGGTGGAGCGCTGCGCCTGCGCGGCGCGGTTGTTTACCTCGGGGCTGCATAACGGGTCGATGGCGCGCTATCTGATGATTTTCGCCTTTACCGCGCTGGCCATCGGGTTCTGGGCATGGACCACGGGCGATCAGGGGCCGCAAACCCGCCAGATGCTGCCGATCAGCCCCGTGGCACTGGTGGGCTGGATCATGCTGGTCACCGCGACCTTCTGTGTGGCCGCCTATCACCGCAACCGTTTCCTTGCGCTGGTGCTGGTGGGGATTGTCGGGCTGATCGTGTCGATCTGCTTCATCTATCTCTCGGCCCCCGACCTTGCGCTGACGCAAATCTCGGTCGAGGTGGTGACGGCGGTGCTGATGCTTCTGGCGCTGAACTTCCTGCCCAAGGTCACCGCCCCCGAGACCAGCAACCTCAAACGCCATTTCGACAAGATCTTCTCGGCTGTGGTGGGGCTGGGCACCGGCTCGTTGATCTACGCGCTGATGATGCGCGATTTCGCCTTCCCGTCGATGTCGGAATACCATCTGGCCAATAGCTATAACCTTGCGGGCGGCGATAACGTGGTGAACGTGATCCTCGTCGATTTCCGTGGCTATGATACCTATGGCGAGGTCACCGTTCTGGGGATCGCGGCGCTGGTGATCTTTGCGCTGACCGAGGCGCTGCTGAACGGCACCGGCTCGCGCAAGCTGATCGCATGGCGTCCCGATATGATCCGTGCGGGCGACAAGCACCCGCTGATGATGCTGATCGTGACCCGTGTCATGATGCCCATCGCGCTGGTCTTCGGGGTGTTCATCTTCCTGCGCGGCCACAACCTGCCGGGCGGGGGCTTTATCGCCGGTCTGATCGTCGCGATCGCGCTGGTCATGCAGTATATCTCGTCGGGCTTTGCGTGGACGCAGGCGCGGCAGAAGATCTATTACCACCAGCTGATCGGGCTGGGGGTGCTGGCCGCGGGGATCACGGGCGTTGGTGCGTGGTTCAACGGCAAGCCCTTCCTGACCTCGGATTTCGGCTATTTCAAGCTGCCCTTCCTCGATAAATTCGAGCTGGCCACCGCGATGGGGTTCGATCTGGGCGTGTTCCTCGGGGTGGTGGGCTCGGTCCTGCTGGCGCTGGGGGGGCTGTCGCGTCTGGCACGGCGGGCCGCCATGCCCACCGAAGAGCGCGCGGCCCATATTCTGGCAGAGCGCCCCGAGGCCCGCACCGTGGCCGAGGTCGGTATCCAGAACTTCCCCGAAGGCACCGTGGTGCCGCGGCGCTGGCTGGCGCAGCGCGAGGATGGCGGTTTCGAGGAGCGTTATCTGATGGAACGCTACGAGGACCAAGCCAGAAAAGACGATAGCAAAGACGGCGACAAGAACGGGGGAGCCCACTGATGGAAGCCTTGGTTGCAAGCGCAATCGGCGTGATGACAGCGGCGGGGATCTATCTGATCCTGCGGCTGAGGGTCTTTCCGGTGGTTCTGGGCATGACGATGCTGTCCTATGCGGTGAACCTGTTCCTCTTTGCGACGGGGCGTCTGGCGGTGAATATGCCGCCGATCCTGCAGGACGGTGTGACAAACTACACCGACCCCATCCCGCAGGCTCTGGTGCTGACCGCCATCGTGATCAGCTTCGGGATGACCTCGGTGACTGTGATGCTGGCGCTTGGCGCCTTCATCGAGGCGGGCGATGACTATATCGACCTCGATGACGAGAAGGAAAAATAAGACAGATGTTGGGCTTCTTTGATCATCTCGTTATCGCGCCCGTGGTGTTGCCGGCCTTTCTGGCGCCGCTGATCGTTCTGTGGATGCGCTTCGACCGCACGGCGCAGCGCGTCTTCTCGGTGGTGGGAATGCTGCTGCTGGTGGCCATTTCGGTGACACTGGCGGTGCGGGCCTCCAGCGGGGTGCCGGAAGTCTACCGGCTGGGCGACTGGGAAGCGCCTTTCGGCATCGTCCTGGTGCTGGACCAGCTTTCGGCGCTGATGCTGGTGCTGACCTCGGTGCTGGGTCTGGCGATCGCGCTTTATGCGATCGGCTCGGGCTGGGACAAGCGTGGCTGGCACTTCCATTCGCTGCTGCAATTCCAGATGATGGGGCTTAACGGGGCCTTCCTGACGGGCGATGCGTTCAACCTCTTCGTCTTCTTCGAGGTGCTGCTGATTGCCTCCTATGGCCTGATGATCCATGCGGGCGGGCGCAACCGTCTGAAGGCGGGCGTGCAATATGTGGTCTATAACCTTGCCGGTTCGACCCTGTTCCTGTTTGCGCTTGGCACGATCTATGCCACGACCGGCACGCTGAACATGGCCGATCTGGCACAGAAAGTGGCCGAGATGCCCGAAAGCGACGCGGCCCTTCTGCGGGTCGGTGCGGCGCTGATGATCCTTGTCTTCGCTGTGAAAGGCGCGATCGTGCCATTCCAGTTCTGGCTGCCGGGCACCTATAGCAACGCGCCGGGGCCGGTGGCGGCACTGTTTGCCATCATGACCAAGGTGGGGGTCTATTCCATCATCCGTATCTATACGCTGGTGTTCACGCCGCAAAGCGCGGTGGGGTCACTGGCGCATGATGTGCTTCTGCCCGCAGCGGCGCTGACACTGATTGTCGGGATGGTCGGTATTCTGGGCGCGCGTGATCTGGGACGGGTCGTGGCCTTTTCGGTGATCGGCTCGGTCGGGACCATGTTGATGGCCTTCTCGCAATTCCATCAGGATGCGACGGCGGCAGGCCTTTACTATATGGTGCATTCGACGATGGTGGCCGCCGCGCTGTTCCTTGTGGCCGATCTTGTCAAAGAGCGCCGTCGCATCGGCTTGGCTCTGACAGCCCAGCCACTGATTGCGCAGAACGGGCTTCTGGCGGGGATGTTCTTCATGGCGGCCATCGGCATGGCCGGTATGCCGCCGCTTTCGGGCTTTCTTGGCAAGCTGATGATCTTGCACGCAACCTATGGCCAGTGGTGGATCTGGGCCGTTATCCTTGGCACGTCACTGATTGCCATCGTGGGCTTTGCGCGGGCGGGGACAACGGTCTTCTGGAAGGCCTATGCCGTGACAGAGGACGAACAAGACGAGACCCCGCCGCCGCTTGGTGTGACAGATAGCAGCTCGCCCGCGTTGGCCATTACTGCCGCAGGCGGCCTGCTGGCGGGGCTTGTGGCATGGACCGTCTTCGCAGGGCCTGCCAGCACCTATGTGCAGGGGATCTCGGCACAGCTTTATGACAGTCAGGGCTATATCTCGGCGGTGATGGAGGGCTCTGCCGCCCGCGCGCAGGCCGCCGCCGAAGCCGGAGCCCATCCGCACGGAGAGGACCATGACGTGCAAGACAGCGCCCATGAAGAAGATCACACCGTGATCGACGGGCATTGAGGGAGGGCAGGATATGATTAGACGCATCCTTCCGCATCCGCATCTGACCGTGCTTCTGACGGTGGTGTGGCTGCTGCTGGCCAATGCCTATACGCTCAACTCGCTGGTCTTCGGGCTGATCCTCGGGATCGTGATCCCGTGGATCACCGCCCCCTACTGGCCGGACCGGCCGATGGTGCGCAATATTCCCAAGATGGTCGAATATGCGCTGATCGTGCTGTGGGATATTCTGGTGTCGAATGTCGTGGTGGCGAAGATCGTGCTGTTCACGCCGAATGCGAAATTGCAGCCCGTATGGATTTCCATTCCGCTCGATCTGCATACCCCCGAGGCGATCACCGTCTTTGCCGGCACGATCACCATGACGCCCGGAACGGTGGCGGCAGAACTCTCGGCGGACGGGCATTCGCTTCTGGTCCACTGCCTGCACGAGACCGACCCCGAGGGCGCGCGCGACGGCATGAAATCCCGCTATGAGGCCCGTCTGAAGGAGATCTTCGAATGATCACCTATGCTTTGATGTTTGCCATCGGCTGCTATGCGCTGGCGCTTCTGTTCAACCTCTACAGGGTGGTGAAATCGCCGGGCGTCACCGACCGGATTCTGGCGCTGGACACGATGGCGGTGAATGCCATCGGGCTGTTCGTGTGTTTCGGTATCTGGGAAGGCACGGCGATCTTTTTCGAGGCCTCGATCCTTTATGCGATGGTGGGCTTCGTCTCGACGGTGGCCTATGCCAAATTCCTTCTGCGTGGCGATCTGATCGAGTGAGGTAAGAGATGGAACTGTTCTGGGAAATTCTCATTTCGGCGCTTCTGGTGATCGGTGGCTTCTTCGGGCTGGTGGGGTCGTTCGGGTTGGTCAAGCTGCCCGATTCCATGACCCGCCTGCATGCGCCGACCAAGACCACGACGCTGGGGGTTGGGGCCTGTCTGATCGCCTCGATGATCTGGTTCGCGGTCAAGAAGGGGGATCTGTCGCTGCACGAGCTGATGATCACGCTGTTCCTGTTCATGACGGCGCCGATCACCGCGCATTTCCTGTCCAAGACGATCCTTCTGCGCAATATCCCGCGCGAGACCCTGCCGCCGCCCGCCGATGGTGACTGGGCCGTTTACACGCCCCTTTCCGATACGGCGGCACATCAGTTGGAAGAGGCGGTGGAGATCCAGAAAGCCCGCGAGGAAAAAGCCCGCCGCAAAGCGGCAGACGAGGATGATTACGAAGGCGAGGTTGACGGTCATGGCACGGTGGAAGCCGCCGATGCCGATCAGCGGTCGTGATTCATATTAAATAAAGATCGGTATGGTCTATGGGAGGTACAACCCTGAGGGGGTGTGCCACTCGTTGGATACTGAAATGGACATAACCGATCTCGATCATGATGAGGATGTCTCCCTTGCACTTGCGGTTCTTGATGGCGATCATCGTGCCGCATTGAAGCGAATAGAGACACTCTGGTCACAGAATGGACCGAGTTCACACCTGATGATGCAGGCGATCCGCAGTTCTTGGGCGCTTGGTCAGGACGGCGAAGCCCGTAAACTTTCGGAAGAAGCGGTGACTCTGTGGCCCGAGGTTTCGGTGCTATGGGGGATGCATGCCGCGATCCTGACCGCCTTTGGCGATGTCGAGGGGGCGGTCGCCGCCTATGATCGTGCGCTGTCGTTCCGTCCGGATGACGTGCAACTTCTTTCGGGGCGCAACCGCTTGCGGCGGTTTTCCGCGACGGGGCCGGAATGGCGTAGGCTGGCGCAGGCCAGTCGGGATGAGGCCACAAGCCTTGGCCAGAAGGTGATGTCCGAATTCGCCTTGGGCGCGATCGAGGATGCCGCCGGAGAGTACGCGGCGGCCTTCGCCCATTTCCAGCGTGGCAATGACCTGAAGGCGCGCGGCTATGATCCGCACCTGATCGAGCGACGCCTGCACGATCAGCTCGCGCAGTGTCCCGATTTGCGCAGCCTGCCGGAACGGGTCGGTATGGCGGGGGAGCCGCGGATGGTGTTTATCGGTGGTTTGCCGCGGTCGGGCACCACCCTGACCGAACAGATCCTGATCCGTCATGACAAGGTGTCGACCCTTGGCGAGGCCTGTGATTTCCGCCTGTCGATGATCGAGCTGATGCATGCCGAAATCGGCGCGGGCACGGCACCGCTGGATTATTGGCGCTGGTTCAGCCAGCCCGGTCGGCCACTGATCCACAAGCTGGGCCAGATCTATCGCCGCCGGATTGCCGCGCGGGGCCAGACGACGCCCTATATTCTCTCGAAAATGCCGCTGGATCTCAGCCATGCTGCCGTGCTGCGCGCGATGCTGCCGGAGGCGCGCTTCATTTGTGTGAACCGGCACCCGCTGGATGTGGGGCTGTCGCTGTTCATGACGGATTTTGCGGACGGGCACGGGTTTAGCGAAAAGCTGGAATGGATCGCGCATATGGTCAGGGCCACCGACCGGTCGATGCGTGATTATGCGCAAAAGCTGGGGCCGGCGTTCCGGATGCAGTCCCTGCGGGCGCTGGTCGAGCAGCCTGCGCAGGAAATTCCGCGCTTGCTGGATCATCTGGGCTTGGCCATGCAGCCGGCCTGTCTGGAGCCGAAAGCGGCGCAGGGGGCGGTCCGCACGGCCTCGGATGTGCGGGTCCGGCGCAAGATCAACCGTGAGGGGGTCGGCTATTGGCGGCGCTACGAGGCACAGCTTCAGCCTTTGATCGAGGCTTTGGGGCGTGACTGGATCGCCGCATGGGAAGAACGCGATGCCGATCGTCCTCGGCAGTGGGAGAAAGCGTCCTGATCCTGCGTCATAGGCAACCAAAAAGGCGCCCGAGCGGGCGCCTTTCGTCTTTTGCATTTCCGGCGTGGCCGCGGCACAGGCGCGCGGGCATTGCGTCATCCCCTGACAGGCCCCCCGATCTGGCTATCTTTGAGGGGGCCGTCCTTGGGCGGCTTGCCCCGTGAAAGGTCGGGCCGCTCAGGGGAGGCCCGCAGGGGCTCTGGGCCTAGATCAGCCCTGCAAATTCCAGCGCGGCATCAATGCGCGCCTTCACGCTATCGCTTAGCCCGACCAGCGGCAGGCGCACCTCGTCCGAGCACAGGCCAAGGCGCGACATCGCATATTTCGCACCGCAGACGCCGGGTTCGAGGAAGATGGCCACATGCAGCGGCATCAGCTTGTCCGAGATGTCCAGCGCGCGGGCCCAGTCGCCTGCCAGTGTGGCGTTCTGGAATTCGGCGCAGAGCTTCGGCGCAACATTGGCCGTGACCGAGATACAGCCGACGCCGCCCATCGCGTTGAAGCCCAATGCGGTGGCATCCTCGCCCGAAAGCTGGATGAAGTCCTTGCCGCAGCTCATACGCTGTTTGGCCACGCGGGCCAGATCGCCGGTGGCGTCTTTCACACCGACGATGCGCGGCAGTTTGGCCAGTTCGCCCATCGTTTCGGGCGTCATATCCACAACCGAACGGCCCGGAATGTTATAGATGATGATCGGCAGATCCGAGGCATCATGCATCGCGGTGAAATGCGCGATCATACCGGCCTGCGTGGGCTTGTTGTAATAGGGCGTCACCACAAGCGCGCCATCGGCACCGGCGGCCTGCGCGTGCTGGATCAGCTCGATCCCCTCGCGGGTGTAGTTCGAGCCTGCACCGGCGATGATTTTCATCCGTCCGGCGGCGGCTTTGACCACTTCGGCCACAACGGTGTTATGCTCGCTATGGCTCAGCGTGGGGGATTCGCCGGTGGTGCCCACAGGGACCAGACCGTGGCTGCCCTGATCGGCATGCCAGTCGACGATCTTCTTGAGCGCGTCCAGATCCAGCTCGCCGTCCTTGAACGGCGTGATGAGGGCGGGGTAGGACCCTTTGAACATGACACGCTCCTTTGCAGTGTTGGGTATCCGACATGGATTCGTCGGGTTAAAATCGGGCGGACATTATGCGAGCTTGGCGCTCTTGCCAACTTGTGAATTGCACTCCGGCGTCACTATGGCACACAGGGGCCAATCAAAGAGGATCTCATGCATCGAAAGACCCTTTTCGCCGGGCTGACTGTCGTGGTTCTGGGCTGTGGCGCCGGTTTGCGGGCCGAAGAGGCCACGCAAGTGGTCAGGCCAAGCCCCGAGCAGGCTCTGGCGCAGGCCTTGGCACTGGCCGATCAGCAGGACTGGCCGGGGGCCGAAGAGGCCGCCCGTTCCGCTGGCGCTGTTGCATTCGATATCATCGAATGGGAGCGTCTGCGCGCTGGCGAGGGCAGCTTTCGCGATTACGCCGATTTCTCGGCACGGCGGCATAACTGGCCGGGACTGCCCCTGCTGCGCCGCAAGGGGGAGGACAAGCTGGACGCGGCCAGCCCCGAACAGGTGATCGCCTATTTCGCCAAGGATAAACCCCTGACCGGCGAAGGGGCCCTGGCCCTGATCGCCGCCTATCAGGCCAAGGGGCAATCCCATGCCGCCGCGACCGAGGCGGATCGGGCATGGCGGCATCTGGATCTCAGCCCCGAGGAGCAGCAGGCCTTTCAGGACCGCTACGGTGTTCTGATCAGCCCCGCCAATGGCGGGCGTATGCAGTCCATGCTGGATCGTGGCGATCTGGCGCAGGCCAGAAGGATGCTGGATCTGGTCACGCCGGGCACCCGCGCGGTGGCGGCGGCGCGGATCGCCTTGCAGGGGCGCAAGGCCGGTGTCGATGCGCTGGTCGAGGCGGTGCCGGAATATATGCGCGGTTCCTACGGTCTGGCCCGTGACCGTGCGGTCTGGCGCTGGCGCGAAAGCTACGAGGACGGCGCGGCGGATCTGATCCTCGACTGGTCGGGCTCGGCCAAGAAGCTGGGCGATCCCGCGCTTTGGGCGGATGTGCGCCGCCGCATGGCGCGTTGGGACATGCGGCGCGGCGATTACCGGCGCGCCTATCGCGAGGCGGCCAACCATCACCTGCCGCCCGGCGGGTCCGATTATGCCGAGCTGGAATGGCTGGCGGGCTATGCGGCGCTCAAGCTTGGGGATGCGCCTACCGCGCTGCGTCATTTCGAGGCGCTTTCGGTCAATGTCGGCAGCCCGATCTCGCAATCGCGGGCCGATTACTGGCGTGGGCGGGCGCTTGAGGCGATGGGCCGCAAGGAGGCGGCAGATCAGGCCTATCAGGCGGGCGCGCGCTACCAGACCGCCTATTACGGGCTGCTTTCGGCGGAAAAGGTGGGCAAGGCGCTTGACGCCTCGCTGATCCAGCCCGAGGCGCTGCCCGACTGGCGGGCAGGCGGCTATACGGACAGTTCGGTGTTTCAGGCGGCGCTGTTGTTGCATGCGGCAGGCGATGCGGCGCTCGCCGAACGTTTCGTGCTGCATTACGAGGAAAGCCTGCCCGACAGCCGCATCGCGGGGCTGGTCGATCTGGCGCTGGAATGGCGCGATCCGCATCTGGCCTTGCAGCTTTCCAAGCGGGCGGCGCTGAATGGCGAGATTCTCGTGGCGGGCTATTTCCCCTTCCCCGAGCTTAAAACCCATGATCTGGCGGTGCCGGAGGAACTGGCGCTCTCGATTGCCCGACGCGAAAGCGAGTTCGACCATACGGTCATCTCCTATGTCGGGGCGCGCGGGCTGATGCAGTTGATGCCGGGCACGGCCAAGATGATGGCCGCCAGACTGGGCGTCGAGTATACGCCTGCGGCACTGACCACCGATCCCACCTATAACATCCGGCTCGGTTCGGAATATCTCAAGCAGTTGCGCGACGAATTCGGCAATTCGCCGCTTCTGGTGGCGGCGGGGTATAATGCGGGGCCGGGGCGGTCGCGCCAGTGGATCAAGGATATGGGCGACCCGCGTGCCCCCGGGGCCGATGTGGTGGACTGGGTCGAGATGATCCCCTTTGACGAGACGCGAAATTATGTCATGCGCGTCGCCGAAAGCCTGCCGATCTATCGCGCAAGGCTTGGCGAGCCGGCTGTGCCCTTCAGCGAGGAACTGCGCGGGAACGGGCCCTGATCAGGGCTTGACCGCCGGTCCGGGCGGCACGGGGTCGATGTTGTTCTGCGCCTGACGCCAAAGGGTGAACAGCCCCGCCAGCACCACGAAACAGGCTCCGATGGCGACATTGGTACGCAGCACATCGCCAAAGACCGTCATGCCGATCATCGCCCCCCAGACAAGCTGCAGATAGCTGAAGGGCTGGATGGCAGAGGCCTCCGCGATTTCATAGGCGCGGATCATCAGCCCGTGGCCGACCACGGCGGTGACGCAGAGGATCGACATCCAGATCCAGTCTGTCCCGCTCATCGGTTCCCAGAACCAGACGCCGACCACGGTCGACACGATCGCGCCGCCAATTCCCGTCCAGAAAATCGAGGTGTTGGAGCTGTCCTTATCCGCGACCTTGCGTGTCAGCAGCCCGTAGACGGCAAACATGACGGCGCAGAGGAAGGGAATGGCCGCAAGAGGCGAGAACACCCCGCCCGAGGGCTTGAGGATGATCAGCACCCCGATGAAGCCGATCCCGATCGCGACCCAGCGTCGCCAGCCGACCTTCTCGCCCAGAACAGGGCCGGACAGCGCGGCCACAAGCAGCGGATAGCAGATGAAGACGGCATGTGTCTCGATCAGACCCAGCAGTACGAAAGCGGCGATCATCACATAGATCTCGAGCACCAGGAGAATGGCGCGGGTCGCCTGCATCCACGGGTGATGGGCGCGCACGGCCCGTGCCAGCCCGCCTTTCTGCCGCCCGACCAGCCAGAAGGAAAAGGCCGCAAAGAACCAGAACCGGATCATGACGACCATATAGGTGTTATAGGTTTCTGCCAGATGGCGCGAAATCGCGTCCTGTGCGGCAAACACGATGGTGACGATGATGATCAGGATCGCCCCGAGTTTATTATTCGTCTGAAGGGCCATTATGGTGGGTCCTGCTGGGGGCAAACCGCCCGCGACTCATATGACGTTTATGTCCGAAGCCCGAAACACGCTCGACCTCGAAGCCCGCATCCTGTAGCGCGCGGCGCACGAAGCCTGCGGCGGTATAGGTGGCAAAGCTGCCCTGCGGCGCCGTGTGGCGGCCCACCTCGGCCATCAGCTCCGGCCCCCAAAGCTCGGGGTTCTTGGCGGGGGAGAAGCCGTCAAGATACCACGCATCGGCCCGACCTTTCCATTGTGGCAGGGCCAGACGCGCATCTTCCATGATCACCTGCACCTCGATACGCCCGAGCGTGAAACGGTCCAGACCCTGCCCCCATGCCGCGATCAGCGGGTCGGCAATGGCACGCGCTTCGGGAAAGCCCTCCAGCGCGCGGGCCATTTCCTGAGCCGACATCGGAAAGGCTTCGAAGCTGGTATAGTGCAGGGCAACATCCGGACAGGCCAGTGCGGTGGCCAGCAGGTTCAGCCCCGTGCCGAAGCCCAGCTCGGCAATCACAAAGCCGTCCCGCGCCCGCGCGGGCAGATCATTGCCGCGCAGAAACACATGGCGGGTTTCCTCCAGCCCGTTCCCGAGCGAGAAATAGGGGTCGTCGAAGCGCGAGGACACGGGAATTGCCTCATCGCGCCAGGTTAGGGCAGCTTCACTCTGGTCAGTGCGGGTCATGCGGGGTAGGGCCTTGGGTAACACCTTGCGGAACAGGGCGCGTGGCGCCCGAGGGCGACAATGCAGAAAGGCGAAGGCAATGACAAGCGGGCTTAGGATCAATCGGGTCGGGGCTCTGGGCGATCAGGTCACCGTGCGCGGCGCGGGCGTCTTCGGCCTCGCCTGTGCCTTCGAGATGGCGCGACGCGGTGCCTCTGTGCGGGTCATCGACATCAAGGGGATCGGGGCAGGGGCCTCGGGCGGTACGGTCGGGGCTTTGGCCCCCCATGTGCCCGAGAACTGGAACCCCAAAAAGCAGTTCCAGCTGGAAAGCCTGCTGATGGCCGCAGATTTCTGGGCCGATGTGGCGCGGATCGGCGGCGGGGATGCAGGCTATGGCCGGATCGGTCGGGTGCAGCCGCTGCAGGATGCGGCACAGATCGCCCGCGCCCAAACGCGCGGCGAGAACGCGAAAACCCTTTGGCAGGGCCAAGCCGTTTGGGAGGTGGTCCCCGCGCGCAGGTTCGGGCCGCTCGGGTTCCACAGTCCCAGCGGCTATGTCGTGCAAGACACGCTCAGCGCCCGCGCCTGCCCGCGAGCTGCAGGCGATGCCCTGGCCCGCGCGATCCGTGCCTTGGGCAGCGAGATCCTTATCGGCGCGGCAGACGAAACGGGTCCGGTGCTGCATGCCACCGGCACGGCGGGCCTGTCGGAACTGGGAGCAGTCTTGGGCAAAAGCCTTGGCGCGGGGATAAAGGGACAGGCGGCGGTCTTTGCCTTCGACGCCGGAGATATGCCGCAGATCTATGCCGAGAGCCTGCATATCATTCCGCAGTCCAATGGCACTGTGGCCATCGGCTCGACCTCCGAACGAGACTATTCCGACCCCGAAAGCACGGATGCGCAACTTGAGACGCTGATCGAGAAAACACGCCGCATCTGTCCGGAACTTGCCGCTGCTCCGGTCATCGACCGCTGGGCCGGATTGCGTCCTCGCGCCAAAAGCCGTGCGCCGATGCTTGGCCCATGGCCGGATAGGGCTGGGCATTTCATTGCAAATGGCGGTTTCAAGATTGGTTTCGGTATGGCCCCCAAGGTCGCGCAGGTCATGGCGGATATGATTTTGGAAGGTCGGGCGGATATTCCGCAGGGCTTTCACGTGGAAGACAGTTTCTAGCGCCTGACCTGCCCTCTGCTGGTCCCTCGTTCATAACAAGAGCCTGCAGGTTGGATTTGGGTAATCTGGTTCCCTGTTTGGCGCAAGCGCGCCGGGCGCGGAGCCCTCAAATTGCTCAAGCGCTTGGGCCACACTTGCTGCGGCGTCTGGTTGGCCAGTGACGAGTGTGGCCTGATCGTATTGTAGTCGTAGCGCCAGAAGGCCTGCTTACGGCGAGCGTCGTTCAAGCTGTCGAATATCTCCTCGTTTAGCAGTTCGTCCCGGAGATTGCCGTTGAAACTTTCGATGAACGCGTGTCTCACTGCGGCTTGCCCGGATCGATGTAGTGCCAACTCACAGTGGCCCCGTCGGCCCATTTCCGGATCGCCCGACTTGCAAACCCGGTTCCGTCGCCCTTGTCGCTCAGACCAATAGCGCGACAATGGCCACTCTCTAACAATGCAGCCGGGCTTGCCATAGCCTCGGATCAAGGCGCTGAGCTTCCGGGTAACCCGTGCGCCGGAGCGGCTCGTGTCCGCGACAAGACACAGGCATTCCCGGATGCATTCGTCGATTACCGCCAAGATCCGGACCTTCCGCGAGGCGCCGAAGCTGTCGGGCACGAAGTCCAACGACCAGCGCGCGTTGACACACGCTGCCAATGGCATCCCTGCTTCCTTTTCCTTAATCATGCCGATTATCTGCGTCTCGGCGAAACGGCTTTTTCTCATGTGTCCGTTCCTTCAGAGTTGGCGCAGACTCTACATTTCGGTGAGGTATTTCGCGGGGGCAGGTCATGCAAGGCAAAGGGGCTTTGCCCCTCTTCGACTGCGTCGAATTCACCCCAGGATATTTAGGGCAGCTGGAATGAGTGGCGCTTTCCAGCTGCAAAAAATATCCCGGGGGAGGCGGGCCTTGGCCCGACGGGGGCGGAGCCCCCCTGCGATTGTGGAAAAAGGTAATCGCTATGGAAGAGGCTTTGCGGGTGAGGTCACAGTGCCTTACCAGCGGGATAATGCGTCTTCGTCATTTTGCTTGGCGGAAACCCATTTGCTATGGTCGGAGAAATGCTCTTTTTTCCAGAAGGGAGCGCGGGATTTGAGAAAATCCATCAAATACTCCGCGGCCTCGAAAGCCGCCTTGCGGTGGGGGCTGGCGGTTGCGACCATCATGATGGGCTCGCCGGGCGCAAGACGCCCTACGCGGTGGATGATTGTGAGATCGGTCAGGTGCCAACGGCGCTGTGCCGTTTCGGCGATCTGGGCCAAGGCGCGTTCGGTCATGCCCGGATAATGTTCCAGTTCAAGCGCCTCGAGCGTGCCGGTGTCATCGCGCACGCGGCCTGTAAAGCTGACCACGGCCCCCGTCAGGCTATCCTGTCCGAAGGTTTCAAGTTCGGCGGCCAGATCGAAAGGGGTGTCCTGCACAATCAGCCGCATATCAGCCGCCTGTCATCGGTGGAAAAAACGCCACTTCGCGGCTATGGCCCAGAGGCGTGTCGAAATCCGCCAGTTCCTGATCGATGGCGACCCTTAGGGCGGCAAGATCAGCAAAGGCCGCCGCGTAATGATCACTGAGGTTGCGCAGTTCCGCCACCAGTTCGGCAGGCGTCTGTGCGTCGCTCTCGATGATATCGCGAGGATGGCCTATCCGCTCGCGCACCCAAGCGAAATAGACCAGCTCGCGTTTCATTTCGGGCCTCGCAGGTAGGGCAGCGCCTTGCGGAAGTAATCCCAGCCGGTGATCGCGGTGAGAACCGCCGCGATCCAGATCAGTGCGATCCCCGCATGGGTGGCCAGATCGGCAGGCGTCAGGCCGGTGGGCAGGTCGCCTTCGCCCACGCGCGGCGGGCGTCCGGTTTCGACATAGGTCAGACCCGTGCCAAGGAAGAGGATGGCAATCGCCACCATCTGTGCCGTGGTCTTCCATTTGGCCAGTTTCGTCACCTTCAGCTTGCCCGAATCCGTGCCGAGAAATTCGCGCAGGCCCGCCACAAAGGTTTCGCGGAACAGGATCACCGTCACCGGCAGGATCAGCCAAGGGTTCATCCCCGAATAGCCGGTCAGGATCACCAATGCGATTACCACCATCGCCTTATCGGCAATCGGGTCCAGCATCGCGCCGAATTTGCTTTCCTGTTTCCATGCGCGGGCAAGGTAGCCGTCGAACCAATCGGTGACAGCGGCGATGATAAACAGCGCGAGTGCGAAGAAATCAGCCATCGGGCGGCTGAAATACAGAAACATTACCGCCACGCCGGGGGCAGCAACGAGCCTCAATACAGTGAGGATATTGGGTAGGGTCCACGTCATGGGGGCAAGTTAACCGCGTCAATCTGAAAGGGGAAGGGGCTTCACCTTTTGGGGTCAAGATAGTCGTGAATTCTGCCTTGCCAATCGGTGACTTTCCAATGGCCTGTCGATTGTTGCGCAAAATACTCGGCATTGATCGGCACCTTGCCGTGGCCACCGGGGATATCCAGCACATAGGTCGGCAGGCAATGCCCCGAAATCCGCCCGCGCAGCGCGCGCATCAGGGCGCGGCCTTCGTCGATTGTCGTGCGGAAATGCGAGGTGCCGCGGGCCAGATCGCAGTGGTGCAGGTAATAAGGCTTCACCCGCAGGGCCGAAAGCGTGGTGAAAAGCTCTGCCAGCGCCTCTGCGCTGTCATTCACCCCACGCAGGAGAACCGATTGCGAGATCACGGGGATGCCCGCATCCACCAGCCGTGCAAGGGCTGCGCGGGCGTTTGGGGTCAGCTCGGCTGCGTGGTTGGTATGGAGCACCATCCAGGGCGCCAAGCGCAGATCTGCGATCAGCTGGGTCAGCTCGGGAGTGATACGCTCGGGCGCCACCACGGGCACGCGGGTATGAAAGCGCACCATGGCGAGATGCGGGAGGACATCGAGGCGGGTCAGCACATCGCGCAGCCGGCGGGGCGAAAGTGTCAGCGGGTCGCCCCCTGTTAGCACCACTTCGCGGATGGCTTGGGTGGCGGTGATATACTCCAGCGCCGCGTCTAGATCGGGCGCGGGCAGAGGGCCGGTTTCGCCCACGGTCTCGCGGCGGAAACAGAAGCGGCAATAGACATCGCAGGTCTTGGTAATGTGCAGGATCACGCGGTCGGGATAGCGATGGGTCAGCCCCTTCACTGGCGAATGCGCCTCATCGCCAATCGGATCGGCCAGCTCCTCGGGCAGGGTGGTGAGCTCGGCCGCGCTGGGCACGAATTGCGCGGTGATGGGCCCCGCGCCAATCTGCATCTCGGGGGTGATGCGGATGCGGAACTCCTGCGCCACCCGCGTCAGCAGGGCGGGGTCTTCGGTGCTTAGTCCGGCGGTTACCAGATCATCGGGGGTGGTCAGCGCATGGGTCATGGGCTGCGCGCTACGCCGCGGCGGCCAATCGGTCAACCCTTCTCGTTGAAGAAGTTATAGACGGTTTCGGCGGTGGCCTCGGAAATGCCCGGAACCTCCATCAGATCGGTCAGCCCCGCGCGGCTCACCGCCTTGGCCGAGCCGAAATGCGTCAGCAGAGCGCGCTTGCGGGTTGCCCCGATGCCGGGGATCTCATCCAGCGGGTTGGCGAGATTGGCCTTGGCGCGTTTGGCGCGATGAGTGCCGATGGCCCAGCGGTGGGCCTCGTCGCGCAGACGCTGGATATAATAAAGCACCGGATCCTGCCGCGGCAGCGCCATCACGGGGCGGCCCGTGCGGTAGAATTCTTCCTTGCCCTGATCGCGGTCGATGCCCTTGGCAACCCCCACCATCGGCACATCGGCCACGCCCAGATCATCCATGATCTCCTGTACCGCCGAGACCTGCCCCGCGCCGCCGTCGATCAACAGAAGGTCCGGCCATGCATCGGTTTTGCGCTCGGGGTCTTCTTTCAGCAGGCGCTGGAAGCGGCGGGTCAGCACCTCTTTCATCATGCCGAAGTCATCGCCCGGCGTGACCTCATTATCCTTGATGTTATATTTGCGGTACTGGCTTTTCAGAAAGCCCTCGGGCCCCGCAACAATCATCCCGCCCACCGCATGGGCGCCTTGAATATGTGAGTTGTCATAGACCTCGATCCGTTCTGGCACTTTCGGCAGACCGAAGGCCTCGGCCACGCCTTTCAGGAGCTTCGCCTGAGCCTGACTTTCCGACATCTTCCGCCCCAAGCTCTCGCGGGCATTGCGATGGGCGTTTTCCACCAGCTCGGCTTTCTCGCCGCGCTTGGGGATAAGGATCTCGACCTTACGCTCGGCCTTTTGTGAAAGCGCCTCGACCATCAGGTCCTCATCCTCGATCGGATGCGAGAGCAGGATCTGCTTGGGCGGTAGGCGGTTGTCATAGAATTGCGCCAGAAAGGCTTCCAGCACCTCGGCCTCATCGGCGCCCGAGCCTGTCTTGGGGTAGAAATCGTGGTTGCCCCAGCTTTGATTGGCGCGGATGAAGAAGACCTGCACGCAGGCCTGACCGCCCTCCATATGCAGCGCGACCACATCCGCCTCGGCTACGCCGCGCGGGTTGATACCCTGAGACTGCTGCACATTGGTCAGCGCCTTGATCCGGTCGCGCAGGGCTGCGGCGCGTTCGAATTCCATGGCCTCGGAGGCGGCCTGCATCTGCTCGGCCAGCTCGCGCTGGATCGAGGTCGTCTTGCCCTCAAGGAAGCGCTTCGCATCCTCGACAAGCTGGGCGTAATCGGCCTCGGAAATCTTGCCGACACAGGGCGCCGAGCAGCGCTTGATCTGATATTGCAGGCAGGGCCGCGTGCGCCCCGAGAACTGGCTGTCGGAACAGTTGCGCAGCAAAAACACCCGTTCCAGATGGTTCAGCGTGCGGTTCACCGCCCCCGCAGAGGCGAAGGGGCCGAAGTAATAGCCCTTCTGTTTGCGCGCGCCGCGATGTTTGGTGATCATCGGAAACGGGTGGTCCGTGGGGATCAGGATGTTGGGAAAGCTTTTATCGTCGCGCAAAAGCACGTTGTAGCGCGGTTTGAGCTGCTTGATGAGGTTCTGTTCCAGCAAAAGCGCCTCGGTCTCGGTGCGCGTGCTCAGGAACATCATATAGCGCGTTTCCGAGATCATCCGCGCGATCCGCGCCGAATGGCCGGAAGGACGCGCGTAATTCGACACCCGCGCCTTCAGGTTGCGCGCCTTGCCGACATAAAGCACCTCGTTCTGGGCGTTCAGCATCCGATACACGCCGGGGGAGGAATCCAGACGTTTCACATAGTCAGCGATCAGATCATGACCGCGCAACGGGGTAGGCTGTGCATTGTCGTCCAAGATGACCTCGTTCCGGTTGCCAGAGGTGGAGTTAATCATTCCCCCCAGTTTTGTTAACCATCCGATTCTGTTGATCTCTTTCTCTCCCTTTCGGGAAAAGCAAGATGGAAGAGTTTCCACGACTCTTGGGGATAACTATGTGAGTAAGCGCGGGGAAAGGGCATTTTAGCCTTGTAACACTGGCATGTCATCACTTTGCCCATTTTTTGTGCAAAAAACCAGAGCTTTGATTCCAAAGACTAATTTATTTTTCCTTTGTAACATTTTGAAAACGTTAGCTCTTTGGTAACCTCTGTTCCACAGGGTTGAGGCATGTCTTAACGGCACATCTCCGGCGCTTATTCTGTTCCCAATATGTCCGGCGTCTGCCAGCCCAGATGCTGGCCACCATCGGTGCAGATCAACTGCCCTGTCACCGATTTCGCCTCCATCAGATAGGTCAATGCGGCGCAGATATCCTCCGGGTCCGAGCCGCGTTCGAGAATGGTGGACTGGCGCTGAGTAGTGAAATGCTCGAGCGTCTGCCGCCCGCCCTGCAGCGTTGGCCCCGGTCCGATGGCATTCACGCGGATATCGGGCGCAAGCCCCATTGCCGCCGTCCGCGTCAGCGCCCAAAGCCCCATCTTGGCCAGCGTATAGGTGGAGAATTCCGGCGTCAGCTTGCGCACGCGCTGGTCGATCATATTGACCACCATCGCCTGTGCGTGCGGCTCGCCTGCGCTGCGATCGGCTTTAGGGGCCTGTTCGGCAAAGGCCTGCGTCAGCACATAGGGCGCGCGCAGGTTCGATTCCATATGGCGGTCCCAACTGCGGCGGGTGGCAGTATGGATATTGTCATATTCGAACACGGAGGCATTGTTGATTAGCAGATCGATCGGCGCGCCCAAGGCCTCGGCTGCGGCGGGCAGAAGCGGGGTCACCTGCGCTTCCTCCAGCAGATCGGCCTGCAAGATCACAGCGCGCACACCATAGGCACGGCAGGCCGCCGCCGTGTCTTCGGCTTCGGCCTGTGACCCGTGGTAATGGATGGCGATATTGCAGCCGCGCTGGGCCAGGGTCAGCGCCATGGCGCGCCCCAGCCGTTTCGCGCCGCCGGTGATCAGGGCATTCTGCATCATAGTCTCCTCCTCGCGGGCCGTTCGGGATGCGTCGGCTCAGGCCGCCACAATCGCCCAGATATAGGCGATATAGGCCAGCGTGAAGGCAAGGCCCGTGACGCGTCCCATCGGTTGCCTGAGCAGAATAAATGGCCCCAGAACCAGCGCCGCTGCAAGCATAACCCAGAGGTCGATCCGCAACATTTCCGGTGGCACGGGCATTTGGCCGAAGAGCCCCGCGATGCCCAGAATGAAGAGCAGGTTGAAAATATTCGAGCCGATCACATTGCCCAGGGCCACATCGGCCCGTCCGCGCAGCGCCGCCGAGACCGAGGTGGCCAGCTCGGGCAGGGAGGTGCCCACCGCCACCAGTGTCAGGCCGATCACCGCATCCGAAATACCGATGGCGCTGGCGATATCCGACGCGCCGGTGACTAGAAGATTGGCCCCGACGGGCAGACCGACGAGCCCCAGCAGCAGATAAAGGGCAATCGCGCGGGCATGGAGACCGTCTTCGGCCCCTTCCACGTCCTCGCGGCTGTCATGGCGGGCATGGCGGTGCTGCAAGGCCTGACGGATCTGCCGCGTCAGGATCGCGGCCATCGCCAGCAGCAGCACGATGGCCTTTGCCCATGTGATCGGTCCGCTCAGGGCCAGCACGATGAACAGCACGGTGCCTGCGAGCATCATCAGATAGCTCTCGCGGGTGTCGTGGGTGTTGGTGCGGATCACCGAGATCAGCGCGGGAAGGCCCAGCACCAGCAGGATATTGGCGGTGTTCGAGCCGATGACATTGCCAAGCGCGATGGCGGGGGAGTGGTCCAGAACCGCTGTCACCGAGACCAGAAGCTCGGGGGCCGATGTGCCGAAGGCCACAACGGTCAGGCTGACGACAAGGGCCGGAATGCCCAGCCGGAGCGACAGGTTGACCGCCCCCTTGACCAGCCAGTCGCCAGCGACCACCAGCAGGACCAGCCCCGCAACAACCATCGCGATATCAATCAGCACAAGGGCACCTCAGCCTTTCCGTTTTCCATGACCACAGGGGCAGGACCCCGATCCGATTTGCGGGCGACCGCAGCGCGGGCAGCGTTTGGCCCCCAACCGCTTTTGTCCCGGCCGCTTTGTTCCGGAAAGCCCCTTGGGCAGGCGGAGCTTGCCGAACATGGCCAGCACCGCCATACCTGCCAGAAACAGGGCCATCAGCTTCAGCAGCATGTCACAGCCCGTATCGCGCACGCAGGCTGCGCTCTTCGGCCTCGGCCAGCGCCACCTGCATGGCTTCCTGCGCGATCTCGCCGCCAAAGGCCGCACCGAAACGCCGGAACAGCGGCTTTTTCTGCGCGAAGGGCATCAGGCGCACTTTCTCGCCATACAGCTCTTTGAGTTTGGGCACGACATGGGCAATCCCGTCAATCAGGCCGGTTTCTTCGCTCAGGGCCTGACGTCCGGTCCAGATATCGCCCGTGAACAAGTCGCGCGTGGTGGTCAGGCGCGTGCCGCGGCGGTGGCGGACGTAGTCTTTGAAGCTGTCATGCATATCGTCCAGCAGGCGTTTGAGCCGCGCGATATCCTCGGGTTTCTCGGCGCGGAACGGGTCCATGAAGCTTTTCGCTCCCCCTGCCGTGTGTACGCGGCGTTCTACCCCGTGTTTGTGGATGAACTGATCGAAGCCGAAGCCCGAGGAAATGACCCCGATAGACCCCACCACAGAGGTCGGGTCGGTCCAGATGTCATCGGCGGCGCAGGCCAGCCAGTATCCGCCCGAGGCGGCGACATCCTCGACAAAAGCATGGACGGGGGTGCTGGTCTCGTCGGCCAGCCGCCGGATCCGCGCGGCGATCAGGGCGCTTTGCACCGGAGAACCGCCGGGGGAATTGATGACCAGCGCCACGGCGGTGGGTTTGGCCTTGCGGAACGCGCGTTCGATCAGAGGCCCTAACGCGGCATCCGAAAGACCGGCAGAACCGGGGCGGGAGATGCCGATCGCTCCTTGCAGGCGGATCAGCGCGACGCGCGGCTCTTTGCGCCGCAGGGGGAGAAGGGCTTTGAAATCCATGTCCGGCATGTAAGTCCTTGGTCATGCCCCTACAAGCAAGGCGGGGTGCTTTTCGTGAAGTTTTCACGGAAATGATGCGCCTATCCAAGGCCTGAGGGTTTTGGCATAAGGGGCGGGTGCGGTGCGGGAGGCCAATGATGATGCAAGCGGTCCGGCGGGTCGGTCTGATGCAGGGCGTAAGCGAGCCCCTGATCGAAGAGGTGCCGGTGGCGCTTGTCTATGACGGGGTCACGCAGGCGGTCATGATGGCCACCCCCGTGGATCTGGAGGATTTCCTGCGCGGCTTTGCCCTGACCGAGGGCATCGTGCCGGCCACGGAGACGCTGTCCGATATCGAAATCCTGTCGCGCCCGCGCGGTCTCGAGGTGCGGGCATGGCTGCCTGCCGCCGCCAGCGGCGCGTTTCGTGACCGCCGGCGCGCGATGGCCGGGCCTGTGGGCTGCGGGCTTTGCGGCATCGACAGCCTGTCGCAGGCGCTGCGCGAGGTGCCAAGCCGTCCGCTCCGGCCCGTGATGACGCTGCAGGCTGCGGCCAAGGCGCTGGATGTGCTGCGCGAGGGGCAGGTTTTGCAGGATGAAACCCGCGCCTGTCATGCGGCGGGGCTGTGGAAGGCGGGCGCGCTTGTCCTGCTGCGCGAGGATGTCGGGCGGCATAACGCCGTTGATAAGCTGGTCGGGGCGGCACTGGCTGCGGGCCATGCGCCCGAGGGCTGCGCCATTGTCATGACCTCGCGGATTTCGGTCGATCTGGTGCAGAAAGCGGCGATGTTCGGGGCGGCGGCGCTGGTCTCGCCCTCGGCGCCTACGGGGCTGGCGGTCGAGGAGGCGCGTCGGGCGGGGGTGCAGCTTATCGCGCGGGCGCGCCATGCGCCGGAAGGTCGCGCCGATTATACCGCCCTCTGATCGCTTGGAAACACACGCCCGCCGGATCTGGCCGTGCCTGGTCTCGGGGTCGCGATGGTGCCCGCCTTCTGCGTCCCGTCTGCCGTAGCGCGAGGCTTCGCAAGGGAGCATAGGGGGCGCAAGGCGGGCAGCAGAGTGCCCGCCGGTCGGTTCTAGCTGTCCAGCTTGGCGCGCAGTTCCTCGGCCTCGCGGCGGGCGTCGCGCAGCCCCTCCATTGCCGCGCGCAGCTCGGCTTCGGACTGATGTAGCTGGTTTGTCAGTTCGGCCTCGCGATGTTCGATATAGGCCAGCGCACGGTCGCGCGTGTCCTCGGCCTCATGCAGCGCATGGGCCATCTGTTCCAGCTCGCCCATATCCGCTTTGCTTACACGGGTCAGGCGGTGCAGAAGCCAGCAGGCAAACCACCCCAGGCAGAAAGCCAGAAACAGGATGATGGCGGTCGCAAAGACGAATTCGGTTCTGTTCATGTGATATGTTCCCGCAGGCTCTTGCCCAGTCAGTTCTTTGAAGTCTTGAGGTCGGCCGGACGCAATTTGGGTTTGCCCGGGGATTTCGCCGCCGGAGCGACAGGGATCGTGATCTGCGGATCCTGAGCCGCATCGCTGGAGGTGTCGGCGGTGCCGCCCACCTGATCGGCCTGTGCCTCACCCTTGCTGGCCTCCTCGACAATCGGCGTGGTGGCGCTGGCCGTGGCTTCGGGCAGCGGCTCGCCGGTTTCCAGAGGCTGCTCATCCAGCAGGACGAACTCGATGCGGCGGTTGGCTTCGCGTCCGGCTTCGGTGCCGTTATCGGCAATCGGCTGGGTCTCGCCATAGCCTTTCGCCGTGAGATTGCGCACCGGGACCCCGCGCGCGGCCAAGGCTTCCAGCACGGCATTCGCACGGTCGCGCGACAGGGCCATGTTCATTTCGTCGCGGCCCTGACTGTCGGTATGGCCGTCGATTTCCAGCTTGTAATCCTCGCAGTTATGATAGGCCTTGGCGAGAGCTTCCACAGGGGTTTCGCCTGCCGCATCGATTTTGGCCGAACCCGGCTCGAAGGTGATCTTCTGCGCCGACAGCACATTGTTGAGCCGCGTCACGCATTC
The DNA here is from genome assembly GCF_037949285.1 of Thioclava sp. GXIMD4216. NCBI lineage: Bacteria > Pseudomonadati > Pseudomonadota > Alphaproteobacteria > Rhodobacterales > Paracoccaceae > Thioclava > Thioclava sp. GXIMD4216. Next base: position 157,119 of record NZ_CP149926.1, on the reverse strand, counting down.
CTGCCCCGAGGGCAGGCCCAGCACCGGATCAAGACGCCGGTCATAGCGCACCGACAGATCGATCCGTGCCGCTTCCCCCAGCCGCTTGGACAGCAGCCGCGAAATCTCGTCGCTGGCCTGAGCATTGCCCGAAATCCCCGACACCCGCAGGATATCGGGCCGCACGGTGATCTGCCCGCTATTGAGCTGGTCCAGCGCGGCAAGCCCCGCCATCATCCGCACGCCCCAATCTGCGGGCAGGCTGTCATCGACGCGGGTCGCCCCCGACACATCCTTCGAGCCGAATTGCGCACGGGCATAGTTCTCGACCATGTCGCGCTGCATCGCATTGGTCACCCGTCCGCGCAGCACCACCTTGCCCGAGGCATCGCGTGCGGCCGAAAACTGGGCAATCTGGGCCTGCACCTGTTTGGGCTGTTCATGGATCGAATGCAGCGAGAACACGTCGGGCAGGTTGGTTTCCAGATCGGCCACCGCCTGATCGAAGGCATCGTTGCCGACGCTTGCAGGGACATCCAGCGCGATATCGGTATCGGAATAGGTAATGGTGCCCGCGCCCATCTGACCGATGGCGGCAATCCCCATCGCGGCGGCATCGGCCCATTCGGTCGAGGGCACGCCCATGCCCACGGTGCAGCCCAGATCGCCTTCGGCCCCCGCTTTGCGCGCGGCGGCAAGGATTGTGGTTTTGGCGCGGTCGGTATCGGCCGAGCAGGCATCGAAACGGGCACCCTCGTCATCCTTGATGAAGCGCAGTGTGAACGGGGTGATCACCGGACGCGGGGCCGAGATGTTATAGCTTAGATCCAGCCCGTCGGGTTTGCGACGGTTCAGCGCGGTTTCGATGTCGGATTTCTCGCGCTTGGAGGCGGTGATGGCGGTCACCGAGACCTTGCCGGCCTCGACCGAGATCTTCGAATGCGGCAGGGTGCGCAGCGTCTCGACGGCGAAGTTATAGGCGGTGTTCCAGCCCTTCGGCACGGGGTAATCGGCCACATCCAGCATATCGACCACCTCGCCGCCCTGCGTGAACGAGGCCACGGTGGACATCAGGGCCTTGCGGTCGGTGGTGCTGGGCACCAGCCCGATCAGCGAGACGCCATCATCATTGCGCAGGATTTCAAGCGAGAAATCCGGCGCGGTCAGGTCTTCGGTCTGCACCACATCGGTATTGTCGCGGATGCGCGAGGCTTCCACGACGGAGCTGATCACGGTCATGGTGCGCAGGCGCTCGGCTTCCGAAGGGGCGGTGCCGCTGACCAGAACCTGCAACCCGTCGGTGTCGATTTTCGCCCAGCCATGCCCCGAGGTCTCGAGGGCGATACGGATATCGGACTTGGTGCGTTTCTCGATCACTGTGGCCGAGCCGCCCGCAACAAGGGCCGAACAGAGGAGTGCGGCGCCAAAGGCGGTGGCGGTCAGGATCTTGCTTCGCATGCGGTCAGCTCTCCGAGGTCAGAAAAGGGATGCCGGTTCCTTACGGTGTGGGCGGGGTTCTCGCAATCCGTAGGGACGCGCGCAAGCTTACACAATCGCGCCAACGGCGAAAAACAGCGCAGCAAACAGCCCCGCCTTCTGGGCACGGCGGAAAAGTTTCAGGCACAGGTCGGGGTTGTCGATATCAAGCTGCCACAGCTGCCATCCCATATGCGCGGCAAAGACCAGCGGCCCGCACAGGCAAAGCAGAAGCTGTCGGCCCGAGGCCCCATTGGGCAGAAGGGCTGCCAGAACCGCCAGCACCATCAGCGTGGTGGCAATCACAAGAAAGCCCAGCAGATATTGCGGAGTCTTCTCGGCAAAGAGGCGGGCGGTGGATTTTACCCCGATCAGAACGTCGTCTTCCTTGTCCTGATGGGCGTAGATCGTATCGTAGAACAGTGTCCAGCTGATCCCGCCGACATAAAGAAGCACGGCAGGCAGTCCGAGGCTGCCGGTATGCGCGGTCCATGCCAGAAGTGCGCCCCAGTTGAAGGCCAGCCCCAGAAAGACCTGCGGCCACCATGTGAAGCGTTTGGCAAAAGGGTAGACCGCCACGGGCACCAGCGACAGCACGCCCAGCCAGATGGCGGCGGCGTTGAAGGTCAGCAGGATCAGGAGCGAGATCAGGCATTGCACCACGGCCCAGACCAGCGCGCCCTTGGCCGAGATCTGCCCCGAGGGGATCGGGCGCGAGCGGGTGCGCGCCACGGCTGCATCGAATTTGCGGTCGGTGATGTCGTTCCACGTGCAGCCCGCGCCGCGCATCAGGAACGACCCGATGGTGCAGCCGATGACCAGCCAGAGGTCCCACCAGCCAAAGCCTCCCGTCGCATTGGCGGCCAGAGCGATGCCCCAGAAGCAGGGCATCAGCAAAAGCCATGTGCCGATCGGGCGGTCGGCGCGGCTGAGACGCAACAGAGGGCGCAGGCGGGCAGGGGCGCGGTGATCGACCCAGTTGCCATCATAGGCGTCATAGACGATACCGTCTGCCTCTGGAGTTTTCCGCCCACCGATCATAGATTTGCCTCATGCAACGCGCCAAGATACGTCTTCATGTAGATCATCCGCTGGGTCAGGGGCAAGTCATCGCCCTGACCGATAAACAATCACACTATCTCTTCGGGGTCATGCGCGAAGGGGAGGGCAGTGCTGTGGCGCTGTTCAACGGCCGCGATGGCGAATGGACGTCCACCGTCACCCGCGCCCATAAAAAGGCCGGAGAGCTGACCTGCGTTGAACAGGCCGCGCCCCAGCTGGACCCGCCCGACCTGTGGCTGCTTTTTGCGCCAATCAAGAAAGAGCGCACTGATTTCATCGTGGAAAAGGCGACGGAACTGGGCTGTGCCCGCATCCTTCCCGTGCAGACCGAATTCACCAATGCGGGCCGGATCAAACAGGACCGCGCGCAGGCCCATGCGATGGAAGCCGCCGAGCAATGCCTTGGTACCTATGTGCCCGAAGTCACCGAGATGCAGAGCCTGATGCAGCTTCTGCGGGGCTGGGACGATACGCGGCGTATCCTGTTTTGCGATGAAAGCCTTGTCGGCCCCGCCCAGACATTGGCCCAGCTGACCCCCGGCCCCTGGGCGATCCTGATCGGGCCGGAGGGCGGCTTTTCTCCGGTCGAGCGAGATATGCTGCGCAGCCTCGATTATGTCACGCCGGTCAGCCTCGGGCCGCGCATCCTGCGTGCCGATACCGCCGTTTGCGCGGCGATCACGCTATGGCAATCCGCGCTGGGGGATTGGGGCTGATTACCCACCGTTCGAGCGGGCCGCGAAGTCTTTCCGTGCCCGCTCGATCATGTCGTAATTCGCCTCTGCCCAAAGCCAGACGCCGCAGAAGGCCTTCGACAGCCCCAGCCCTAGCTCGGTCAGCCGGTATTCTACCTTGGGCGGCACCACCGGATAGACCGTGCGATTGACCAGCCCGTCGCGTTCCATCGCGCGCAGGGTCTGGGTCAGCATCTTCTGGCTGATGCCGGTGCAGGCGCGCGACAGCTCGCCAAAACGGGCGCAGTCACGCTCGGTCAGGATCTCGATCAGGAGCATCGTCCATTTGTCCGCCACTCGCCCGATGATCTCTTCCACCAGCCGGTCCACCGCCGGATCGCAGGGCAGGGCGTTGAGGTCTTTGCGCAGATCATCGGCGGACATGGGCCATACTCTCTTTCGGGTAAGTATAAATCTTTCCGGTGCCTTCTTTCCCGAAGATAGCAGAGGCCGCATCTTGTTGCCAGCAAGGGAAAGGACAGACCATGAGCTTCATCAATCGCACCATCCTTATCACCGGTGGCAATTCCGGCATCGGTCAGGCGCTGGCCGAGGCATTGCAGGCGGCTGGCAACCGGATCATCATCACGGGGCGCAAAGCGGACAGCCTGCAGGCCACTCTGGCGCGCAATCCCGATATGGCGGGCTATTACCTCGATGTCACCGACGTGCAGGCGGTCGCGGCATTCGCGCCCCGACTGCTGGCCGAGCATCCCGATCTGGACACGGTGATCGTGAATGCGGGCATCATGGAACCCGAGGACTATACCGCCGATCCGGTCCGCCTTGATGTGGCCCATCGCACCATCGCCACCAATCTGACCGCGCCGATCCAGCTTGCGGCCCTGCTGCTGCCGCATCTGCGCGCGCAGTCGCATTCCGCGCTGGTCACCGTGTCATCGGGGCTGGCCTTTGTGCCAAAGGCGGCGACGCCGGTCTATTCGGCCAGCAAAGCCGCGATCCATTCGTGGTCGCAATCGCTGCGTCACCAACTGCGCGATAGCCCGGTGCGCGTGCACGAGATCGCGCCGCCTCTGGTGGCCACCGAACTGACGCCGGGCCAGTCGCAGGTTGCCGCAGCGCTGCCGCTTGCACAGTTCATTCAGGAGGTGGTTGCCCAGATGACCGCAGCAGAGGTGCCAGACGAGATCTTGGTCGAGCGGGTGCATTTCCAGCGATTTGCAGAGGCCGAAGGCCGCTATGAGGCGGCTTTTGCCACGATCAACGGCTGATCACCCCTCAAGGTAGCGGCGGAAATTCTCCAAGATCGCCTGCCAGCCCATCTGCTGCATGGCGACGGGGTTTTGCGTCTCGGGGTCAAAGCAGGTGGTCACGGTGGTGCGGCCTTGCATCGCTTCGAAGCGGGTGACCGCCTCGCGCCCGTCATCCATGCGGATGGCCAGCCGATGGGGCGGGGTGACCTCGGTATAGGTTGCGCCGAACGCGAAGGACAGGCTGCCGTCCTTTGCGGCCATCTGCGACACGACGCGCCCGCCGACGCGCAGATCGACCTCGGCCTCGGGGCAGTGCCAGTCGGGTGTGGCGAAGTTCCAGTGTGGAATCCGGGCGGCGTCGGTATAGGCGGCCCAGACGGTCCCGACAGGGGCGTTGATTGTGGTGGTGACGGTGATCTTGTCCATTCATGCCTCCGCGAACAGGGGGCTGCGCGCCATCGGGCGGGCAGGAGCCTGCGCAAATGGTTGCATTCCGGCAGGACCCAAGCAAGAGTTCCGTGACTATCTCTCAGCAGGCCCCTGCCATGATCCGTCCCGAACTCCGTCACGCGCTGGCGCGCCATTCCGAAGTGCTGCTGGCGCTTGTGCCTCTGGGCTTGGGGCTATGGCTGTGCCGGCTGGGCGGCTGGGTGCTGCTGCCTGCGGGGCTGGCGCTGGTGGCGGCGGCCCTGGCCTGGGCGGTGGTGGACTGGCGCAGGCTGCGCTTTGCCCGCGATGTGGGCGCGCCGGGCGTGGTGGAGATCGACGAGGGCCAGATCGGCTATTTCGGCGCGGGGCGTCTGCTGGGCGGGCAGGTGGCGCTGCGCGATCTGGCCGAGATCCGGCTGTTGCATCTGAACGGTCGCCATCTGTGGCGGCTGAAGACCGCGGACGGGCAGGCGCTTCTGATTCCCGTCGATGCCGCGGGCGCGGCGCAATTATACGACGCCTATGCCAGCTTGCCCGGAACCGACATGCGGGCGATTTCCGCGGCCTTGGATCAGCGCGTGACCGCACAGGTTTTATGGAAACGTGCATCAGGATAGACTGTCATTGCGCTTGACTTGATCGCGTAATCGTCACACCTCTTGCCCTTCCAAGGGCCACAATGAATTAGGAGCGTCCATGTCCATTCCGCAGCAGGGCGGTGGCCCGATCGAAGATTTCGCGCAGCTTGCCGCCTATATGGCCGAGGGTGAAAAGCCCAAGGATGCATGGCGTATCGGCACCGAGCACGAGAAATTCGGCTATTGCGAAAAGGCCCAGAAGCCGCTGCCCTATGAGGGCCCCTGTTCGATCAGGGCGATGCTGGAAGGGCTGCGCGATACCTATGGCTGGACGCCTGTCGAAGAGCAGGGCAATATCATCGGCCTGACCCATAATGGTGCCAATGTCAGCCTTGAGCCGGGTGGCCAGCTGGAACTGTCGGGCGCGCCTTTGGAGACCATCCACCAGACCTGCGACGAGGTGAACCAGCACCTGCGCGAAGTGCAGAGCATTGCCGATAAGATCGGCGCGCGTTTCATCGGGCTGGGTGCGGCCCCGCAATGGTCCGAGGCCGAGATGCCGATGATGCCCAAGGGCCGCTACCGGCTGATGACCGACTATATGGACAGCGTCGGCACCATGGGCAAAACCATGATGTACCGGACCTGCACGGTTCAGGTGAACCTCGATTTCGCCTCCGAGGCCGATATGGTGCAGAAGATGCGCGTGGCGCTGTCGCTACAGCCGGTGGCCACCGCGCTGTTTGCCAATTCGCCCTTCCTTGATGGCAAGCCCAACGGGTTCAAATCTTGGCGCGCCAATGTCTGGCAGAACCTTGATGAGGCCCGCACCGGCATGCTGCCCTTCGTGTTTGAAGAGGGCTTCGGCTATCAGGCTTGGGTGGATTATGTCCTCGATGTGCCGATGTATTTCGTCTATCGCGACGGCAAATATATCAACGCGCTTGGCCAGTCTTTCCGCGACTTCCTGAAGGGCGAGCTGCCCGCGCTGCCGGGCGAGAAGCCGACGCTTTCGGATTGGGCGGACCATATGACTACCGTCTTCCCCGAGGCGCGGGTGAAGAAATTCATCGAGATGCGCGGTGCCGATGGTGGCCCGTGGCGCCGTCTTTGCGCTTTGCCTGCCTTCTGGGTGGGGCTGACCTATGATCAGTCGGCGCTGGATGCGGCATGGGATCTGGTAAAGGGCTGGGACCACGAGACCCGAGAGGGCCTGCGCCGTGCGGCGGCGAAAGACGCGCTTCAGGGCGAATATAACGGTATCAAGCTGCATGATCTGGCGCGTGAGGCGGTTGCGATCTCGCGTTCGGGGCTGAAATCCCGTGCCAAGCCCGGCTCGGGCGGGTTGGTGCCCGACGAGACCCACTTCCTGAACGCGCTGGAAGAAAGCGTGGATTCGGGCCGCGTACCTGCCGATGAGCTGCTGGAGAAATACCACGGCGAATGGCAGGGCGATCTGTCCAAGATCTACAGCGAGTATAGCTACTGATTCTCGGTTGAACTCTCTGTGATAATCCGATCAAAGGGCGCGGGGTATTTTCCCCGCGTTTTTTTGTCGGAGTTTGACATGCAGAATTTCATGATTTCCTCTTACCGGAAACTGGTTGCGCTTATTATCGTTCTGGGAATGATCGGCGTTGTCATCTCGGCGGTCGCGCAGGCCTATCTGCTGTCGGCAAACCCCTATGGCGGTGGCGGTGGCGCTGGCATGGCGATTCTGGCCTTTATCGGCATCCTGATTGGTGGCACGCTCTATGTCATCCTGATTGGCGGTGCGCTTTATGTGGGTCTCGGGATCTATGACAACACCAAGAAAATGGCCGAGCTTCTGGAAAAGCAGCTCGAGAAAACCTCGGCCTGAGAGACAGGCTCGGGAACAGGGCGCAGGCTTTCAGGCCTGCGTTTCCATTTGAACTGTCGAGGTCCGGAAGGAAAACCCATGCAGAACCTTGTCATGCGCGCCTATGCGGTGGCGCTCCTTCTGCTGGCGGTGCTCGGCTTTGCGATGATCGTCTTCTCTGCGGTGGATCTGTTGATGCGCGGATACCTGCCGCTGGTCTTTGTCGAAAGCAGGTTGATCGTTTCGACGATGACCGCCACCATCATTACGACGGTGCTGTATCTTGTGCTGTGGGTGATGGTCTGCGGCGCGCTCTATCTGGGGCTGGGGATATATGCCAACCTGGGTCGCTGTGCCAAGCTGTTAGAGGCTCTGGAGGCCCGCACGCCCTCCTGAGTGTCACGGCCCTAGGCGTTACGGCCCCAGGCGTTACTGTTGCGGGTCGGGGCCGAAACGGTTTGGCCCCGGACGGGTGCGGCCCAGCATGAACACGAACAGGATGATCTGTCCGACCGGCGGCAGGGCATGCAGCAGAAGCCACCACCCGCTGCGGTCGATATCATGCAGACGGCGCACCGAGACCGCCAGAAGCGGGATCACCACGCAGAGCGAGAAGAGGAACTCCAGCGGGCCACCGTTCGAGATGAACCATGCGCGCCCATTGCCCGCGCCCATCGACAGCCCGCCGAAGATCAGGCCGTCAAGAAGGCTCAGGACAATGTTGGCCAAGAGGAAGAACAGGATGAACAGCCAGAATTCGCTGCGCGTGGCACGCCCCGAAAAATTGGCATAGTCCCGTGTCAGGCAGGTTCGGATGATGGTCTGGAAGCGCATGGGGAGCCTTCGGTGTTTTCCGCATAACGGCGGGACGGGGGGCGGGTTCCCTGTTCCCTAGCCCTTCTTGCCGATCTTGGGTTCTGCGCCTTGGGCAAGGCGCGAGATATTCGCGCGGTGACGCCAGAAGATCAGCACCGCCAGCAGAGCCAGCAGCAGCATCAGTTGACGTTCGCCCATCACAAGGGCCAAAGGCACACTGAGCGCCGCCGAGACCAGCGCCGAAAGCGACGAGATACGGGTGACGATGGCTGTCAGCAGCCATATGCCGCAGGCGGCAAGGCCCAGCGGCCAGCACAGTGCCAGAACCGTGCCAAGGAAGGTCGCAACCCCTTTACCGCCACGGAATTTCAGCCAGACAGGGTAAAGGTGGCCAAGGAAGGCAAAGCCCCCCGCAAGCTGCTCGGCCAGCGGGTCGTTCAGGAAATAGCGCGCCAGTAGCACGGCAATCGCCCCCTTGCCCGAATCCAGCAGCAGGGTCGCCAGCGCGGCGGGCTTGTTGCCGGTGCGCAGCACATTGGTTGCGCCGATATTGCCCGACCCGATCTGGCGCAGATCTCCCAGACCGAAGGCGCGTGTGATCACGATACCGAAGGGGATCGACCCCAGAAGGTAGCCCAGCAAGGACACGAGGGCCAGAACGGCCGGAAGATGTTCGGTCACCGGAGGGCTCCTTCTTCGGAAAAGATGTGGCGTCAGGGGCGGCCTGACAGGGGGGGAGGCCTGACAGGGGGTCAGGCGCTTTGGGCTGTGCGGTCGAAAACTTTGCGGCCCGCCACGAAGGTTGCAAGCACTTTGCCCTCCATGCGCTGACCGTCAAAGGGGGTATTCTTCGATTTCGACTGCAATGTCCACCGGTCCAGCACGAAAGGTGCGTTGGGATCGAAAAGAACGAGGTCGGCAGGCGCGCCTTCCTGCATCCGCCCCTGTGCCAACCCCAACCGTTTGGCGGGGTTGAGCGACATCGCGCGGAACAGTTGGGGCAGCGACACCGCCCCCGCGTGATAAAGCCGCATTGCGGCGGGAATGAAGGTCTCGAGCGCGACAGCACCAGAGGCAGCCTCTTCATAGGGCAGGCGTTTGGATTCCTCATCCGCCGGCGTGTGCATCGAGCAGATGATGTCGATCACCCCGTCTGCAACAGCCTGCGCCATTGCCAGACGGTCTTCCTCCGAGCGCAGCGGCGGGGTGAGTTTGAAGAAGGTGCGGTAATCGCCCACATCCAGCTCGTTCAGCGTGAGGTGGTGGATCGAGATGCCCGCCGTAACATCAAGGCCCGCCGCCTTGGCGCGGGCAAGGGAGGGCAGGGAACGGGCGGTGGTGATCTGGTCGGCGTGGTAGCGCACGCCGGTCATCTCGACCAGGGCCAGATCGCGTTCCAGCCCCATCCGCTCGGCCATCGGGGAGACGCCGGGCAGCCCGCGCAGCGAGGCGAATTTGCCCGAGGTCACCGACGCGCCTCTGGACAGGCCCGGATCTTGCGGATGGCACACCACCAATGCGCCCAGCGAGCGGGCATAGGTGAAGGCGCGCGACAGAACCTTGGTGTCGGTGGTGACATGGGTCACATCGCCAAAGGCCAGCGCGCCCGCATCCATGAGAAAGCCCAGCTCGGTCATCTCGCGGCCTTCGCGGCCCTTGGTCAGCGCCGCCATATGGTGGATGCGCACAGGGGCCTGCGCGGCGCGGCGGGTCACGAATTCCAGCGTCTCGGGGGTGTCGATGGCGGGGGTCGTGTCGGGGCGGGCGATGATCGTGGTCACGCCGCCTGCCGCCGCCGCAAGCCCTGCGGTGCGGAAACTCTCGCGGTGGCGCTCGCCCGGCTCGCCGATCTTCACGCCCAGATCCACGATGCCCGGCGCCAGATATTTACCGCCGCAATCGATCACTTCGGCATCTTTGGGTGCCGACATCTGGCCGATCGCCGCGATCTTGCCATCGTCAATGATGACATTGCCGGTGGTTTCGGTCAGCGCCTCGGGATCGATCAGGCGGGCATTTTCAAGAAACAGGGTCATGGGGTCACCTCACTGGCTGTGGCCTGCCCGGATCTGGCGGATCAGGTCGGAGACTTTTTCAGCGTCTGTAATATCGTGGAAATAGGCGGGAACGGCATCATGGACGGGCGTGTCATCCAGACGCAGGGTTTGCGGGCGGCGCTGGCGCGTGCCGATCTGCACCGAACTGGGATCGGCCTCGTCCAGACGTCCGGCGGCGTCATCGACAAAAAGCGAGAAGCGCGAGAGCTTGGCATTGGTGGCGGGGCCGGTGGCGATATAGGCGGCACGGTCGGTCAGCAGATAACGCTCGGCATGCGGGTTGCGGCGGATCGCGATGATCTGCCCCACCAGCCAGACCAGCGCGAGTAGGCCGAACACCACGGGCACTTCCAGATCCCGCCGGGCGGTGGCGAAAAAGGCGGTCCAGAGCACGGCGATGGCCAGCAAAAGGGCAGGCCCCCGTGCCTTGTTATGCAGCACCGACCCCATCCGCATACCCTGCCAGAGCACGGTTTCCTCGGCGGGGATGCGACCGCTCCACGGGGCGCCAAGGTGGCGATGCGGCAAGGAAGGGGTCAGGCGCGCCATCGTGGTCATGGCTGCGTGCTGGCCCGGCTTGCGCGGGCGGCCTCGATACGGGCGATGGTTTCCTGCGCATCGGCCATATGCTCGATGCGGAAGCGCCGCCCCTCGGTATTGATGATCTGCACATCGCCCAGAAACGGCACCATTTTCTGGATGTCGAGCAGCAGGATCGAACGTCCGCGCGGCCCGATCAGCCGCCGGTCGGTGAGACACCAGATGGTCGAGAAGACCCGACGATAGGCCATCATCATCCCGAAAAGCTGCGCCATCACGATCATGCCCAAGAGGGCCATCAGGTTCTGCCCCGAGGTGATCAGATTGCCGACAAACAGCGCCACGGCGAAGCTGGCGGTGATCCAGAATGCCTGAACCGAGAAGAACCGCCGCCGGTCCGCACGGAACACGGCCAGCCGTTGCTCCTGTGGGGCAAGATCGATGGCAGGGTCAGGCAGGGGGGCGGTCTCAGGCATAGGTGCCTTCATGACCTTCGCTGAGCGCACGGCCACGCTCGGCGCGCAGGTTGCGGGCCAGAAGGTCCATGCAGGCCTGACGCACGGCCACGCCCATCTCGACCTGCTCCTGAATGACCGAACGGTTGATATCGTCGGCGATGGTGCCGTCAATCTCCACGCCGCGGTTCATCGGCCCCGGATGCATGACGATGGCATCGGGCTTGGCGTAAGACAGTTTTTCGGCATCCAGCCCGTAACGGTGGAAATATTCGCGTTCCGACGGAATAAACCCGCCATCCATCCGCTCTTTCTGCAACCGCAGCATCATCACCACATCGGCATCCTGCAGGCCTTGGCGCATGTCCTCGCAGACCTCCACGCCCAGATCGGCCACGCCCGAGGGCATCAGCGTCGGCGGCCCGACCAGACGCACACGGTTTTCCATCTTGCCCAGCAGGATCATGTTGGAGCGCGCCACGCGGCTATGGGTGACATCGCCACAGATCGCCACCGTCAGGCGCGAGATCCGGCCCTTCTCGCGGCGGATGGTCAGCGCATCCAGAAGCGCCTGAGTCGGGTGCTCGTGCTTGCCGTCACCGGCATTGAGCACCGCGCATTCCACTTTCTGCGCCAGCAGATCCACCGCGCCCGAATTCTGGTGGCGCACCACCAGCAGGTCGGGATGCATCGCATTGAGCGTCAGCGCCGTGTCGATCAGCGTCTCGCCCTTTTTCACCGAGGAGGTCTGCATCGACATGTTCATCACATCCGCGCCCAAGCGCTTTCCGGCCAGCTCGAAGCTCGACTGCGTGCGGGTGGAATTTTCGAAGAACATGTTGATCTGGGTCATGCCCGCCAGCGCATCGGTTTTCTTGACCGTGCGGCGGTTCAGGTCGACATATTGCTCGGCCAGATCGAGAACGGCGAGAATATCTTCCTGAGAGAGATGCTCTATCCCCAGAAGGTGCCTTTGCCGAAACGCCATTGCAGCCACTCCTTATCCCGCGATGTTGGCGGGCTTATCGCAAATCAGAAGGGCTGCGTCCAGAGCGGATGGGTTATTCGGCGTTTGCGCTTTTCGCGTGAAATCCAACTGTGGTGATGAAGTTTTCTAGCGTCGAACCCGTCACATATAATAATCTGTTTAGCATCGAACGCTTCGTTACTTCGATGTAAAATGCTCACATGAAATTATTTAATGAAGGACCGTCTGGTTTTGCTAGTTTTGGGAAAAACGCGTAGTTGGAAAAGTAACAGTATCAATACGTTGCTACTTGCGGTCTGGTTTGTCTGGTTTGGTTCGTTCTTCTGGTCAGTGGCAGTATCAGACGATCCTGATCGGGCGCAATTTGAGGGCGCATTACTAACTTTTTATACTTGGCTCTTCTTTTCGCTCAAGCGCACGAAAAGTGAAGGTAATGCGGCGGATAGAGTAAGTAGAGCCGTGCTGGCAGATTTAGAGGCGACAATCGCATCAGATTTGGCCCTTAAAACGATGATTGAGCGCCAAAGGCACGAAATCACCGATGAAATTACTTCGGTTAAGAGGGAGGTCGTTCGACATAGGGAGCTGCTTCGCGAAACGCCGAATCCTCTTGTTTCAGCTAAAGCACTTCGAGCGTTGAGTGTCGAAAATTGGCCAAAGTACATTTCGTCTTCGCCACCTTTCGTCGCCCCGAGTTTTCAGAGCGCAAAGACGCGAAGGACTAATGTCCAAAATGCGCGTAAAGCTCAGAAGCAAGATTTAAAAACTGCCAAGGTGTACTTTTATTTTGAAGTAACTGGTATGTGTTTGGCCTTATCTCTCACACTTTTTGGTGCCGAAATCCATGATTTTTTGCATTAAGTTCAGTTACTGAAGCGCATTTTAAAAAAACCTCCGCAAATCAATGCGGAGGTTTGTGGCATGGTTCGTAAAACCCGTAAAGCTTAGCGGGTGAACTTCTTGTATTTCACGCGCTTGGGCTCGACGGCATCGGGGCCGAGGCGGCGGATCTTGTCCTGTTCGTAATCCTCGAAATTGCCCTCGAAGAATTCGACATGGCCCTCGCCCTCGAAGGCAAGGATATGCGTGCACAGGCGGTCAAGGAAGAAGCGGTCGTGCGAGATGATGACAGCCGAACCCGCGAAATCCTCAATGGCCGCTTCCAGCGCCTGCAGCGTTTCCACGTCAAGGTCGTTGGTCGGTTCGTCGAGGAGCAGCACGTTGCCGCCCGATTTCAAGAGCTTGGCCATGTGGACGCGGTTGCGTTCCCCACCCGAGAGGAGGCCCACTTTCTTCTGCTGGTCGGCGCCCTTGAAGTTGAAGGCCCCGCAATAGGCGCGGGATGCGATCTGCGCGTCGCCCAGCACGATCATCTCTGCGCCTTCCGAGATCTCTTCCCAGACGTTCTTGTTGGGGTCGAGCGCGTCTCGCGACTGGTCGACATAGGACAGTTTCACCGTCTCACCGACCTTGATCGTGCCCGCATCGGGGGTCTCGTTGCCGGTCAGCATCTTGATCAGCGTGGATTTCCCCGCGCCGTTCGGACCGATGACGCCCATGATGCCGCCCGGCGGCAGCGAGAAGGACAGGTTCTCGATCAGAAGCTTGTCGCCCATGGCTTTGTTCAGGCCCTCGACCTCGAAGACCTTGCCGCCCAGACGCGGGCCGTTCGGGATGACGATCTGCGCCTTGCCCACACGGTCCTTGACGCCCTCATCGGCCATCTTCTCATAGGCGGCGATACGCGCCTTGGATTTGGCCTGACGGGCCTTGGCACCGGCGCGGATCCATTCGAGTTCTTTCTCAAGGACCTTCTGCTTGGCCTTGTCCTCGCGGGCTTCCTGCTCCATGCGCTTGGCTTTCTGTTCCAGCCAGCTGGAATAGTTGCCTTCCCACGGAATACCGCGACCGCGCTCCAGTTCGAGGATCCACGAGGTGATATCGTCAAGGAAGTAACGGTCGTGGGTCACACAAAGGATGGTGCCTTTGTATTCGATCAGGTGCTTTTGCAGCCAAGCGATGGTTTCGGCATCAAGGTGGTTGGTCGGTTCGTCCAGAAGCAGCATGTCGGGCGCTTCAAGCAGCAGCTTGCACAGCGCGACACGGCGGCGCTCGCCGCCCGAGAGGGTGGCCACATTGGCATCATCGGGCGGGCAGCGCAGGGCTTCCAGCGCGATATCCACCTGACTGTCGATATCCCACAGGTTCTCGGCGTCGATCTCGTCTTGCAGGCGCGCCATTTCATCGGCGGTCTCGTCGGAATAGTTCATCGCCAGCTCGTTATAGCGCTCGAGCTTGGCGGTTTTGGCGGCGACGCCTTCCATCACGTTCTCGCGCACGGTCTTGGTGTCGTCGAGTTCGGGCTCCTGCGCGAGATAGCCGACCTTGGCACCTTTGGCGGCCCAGGCCTCGCCCTGGAAGTCCTTATCCATGCCCGCCATGATCTTCAAAAGCGTGGATTTACCGGCGCCGTTCACGCCGACAACCCCGATTTTCACGCCGGGCAGGAAGTTGAGACGGATGTTTTCAAAGCATTTCTTGCCACCGGGATAGGTCTTCGAGACACCATCCATATGGTAGACGAATTGGTAGGACGCCATGCGAATTCCCTTTGTTTCGAGGCAGGATTGGCGCCCCTTCTAGTCGGAATCGGCTCTTTATAAAAGAGGGCAAGCGCATTGAGTTAGTAAGCTTGCTTATATCTGTCAATGTGCATTTACACACATTAGCATGCTAACTAACCGCCTTTTATTCGGATCATAAACCTACATATTTGTTTCATACAACGAACGAGACCCCGGCTGGCTCAGCTACCGACCGAGATCTCTAGGAAAACTGGAGAAATGAAATGAAACTTACGAAATTTGCCGCCGCCGCAATCCTTGGTCTGACCGCTTCTGCAACTGTTGCCGCCGCTGCGCCGCTGAACTACCCGATGCTGGCACGCAATGGTGTCGACGTGACGCAATATAGCGATGCGGAAGCCCGCCAGATCAACACCGCCCTGCGCGACGGGGATGTCTCGACGGCGCGGTACTATATCAACCATGAGGATCGGGCGGTGGAACATACGGCCGACGTCAATCCGGGTACGGCACAACTGGCCGCACAGCTTGGCCTGAATCCGGGCAACTATACCACGGCCGAGCTCGAGAAAGTCAGCACCTCGCTGCGCAATGACAACATAGAAGCTGTGGCTTTCGTCGTGAAACATGAAGATCGTGCGGTGCCCGGTGCCAAAGGTGTCGTCACGCCTGGCAAAGCCCAGATTGCGGCCCAGCTTGGCGTGAACCCCGCCGACTATACCGATGCCCAGCTTGATAAAATGCTGCTGGATCACATTGGTAGCGGCAATGACGGGATGATCACCGCTAAATATATCAACAAATAATCTCTGCGATCTCCGTTGATCACAGGCTGGCCCGCCGCAAGCGGGCCAGTTTTTTCTAAGATGAAGAAATACGCGGTTTTCACACGCCCTTGCCAGTTAAATGGCCCAAATATGGAGGCGCGCAGAAAGTCTGTGCTGCGCCGCACATATCTTCTAAGCAAGCTTTTGTTTCTTTTCGCTGCTGCGCAGAATATATCAATTTCATGACGGATCGAACCGATTGGTTCACCTTGGATCCATGTTTAAAAAGATTACGCTATGAAACGAATAGTCCTCTCCCTCTGTTTGGCCCTTTCGGGCGTGACTTTTGGCGCGTCCATGTCTGTGGCACAGGATGCGGCGCGCAATGCTAAAATCGCCGAGATTTTGCGCGCGAATGGGATGGAATTCGTGACAACCGATCTGAAGACGCTGAAGTTTGCCGAGGACATCCCTGTGGCACAGCAAGACCAGCCAGCGCCCGCTGCGGCGCAAGACTCCGACGGAAATTCGTGACCTTCCGGCCCGCCTTGACAGAAGGCTTGGGGCCAAAGGCAAAAATGCTTTAAATTCCCGTGGCCTGTGGCATATCAAAGGATATGTCCCAACCGATAGGCCAATGACCATGATCGAGTTCCTGCGCGCCCTTTACGAGGGCGAGACCGACCGCGCGCATCGTTTTCGCTACGGGCTTCTGGCATTTGATATCGTGACGGTCGTGTTTGTCGTGGTCACGTCGTTTGTTCCGCATGATGTGGTGATTACGGTGATTGATGCGGTGATCGGTCTGGCGATCGTGGCCGATTTTCTGGCGCGTCTGCTGATCGTGTCGCGCCGGTTCCGGTTCTGGTTCCAGCCTGCCACCTTGGCCGACCTTATCGCGATGGTTTCGTTTCTCCTGCCGCTGGCAGGCGAGGGGCTGGGCTTTCTGCGGGTCTTGCGGACGCTGCGCTTGCTGCATGCCTATCAGACGCTATCCCGCCTGCGTCAGGACTGGCCGTTTTTCCGCAAGCATCAGGATGTGCTTCTGGCGGCGATCAATCTGGCGGTGTTCCTGTTCGTAATGACGGGGCTGATCTATGTCACGCAGGAAGGCGTGAACGACCAGATCAACAATTACGCCGACGCGCTCTATTTTACCGTCACCACGCTGACCACGACCGGATTTGGCGATATCACCCCCAAGGGCGAATGGGGGCGGATGATTTCCGTGGCGATCATGATCTTTGGCGTGACGCTGTTCTTGCGGCTGGCACAGGTGCTGTTCCGGCCCACCAAGGTGCGTTACGAATGCAAGACCTGCGGGCTAAGCCTGCATGATGCCGATGCCGTGCATTGCAAACATTGCGGAGCAACGGTGCATATCGACACCGAAGGGCAGCTTTAAACCAGCCGCCCCCAGAGGTCGTAATCCGAGGCTTCATCCACCTCGACAGTG
The DNA here is from genome assembly GCF_037949285.1 of Thioclava sp. GXIMD4216. Lineage (NCBI taxonomy): Bacteria > Pseudomonadati > Pseudomonadota > Alphaproteobacteria > Rhodobacterales > Paracoccaceae > Thioclava > Thioclava sp. GXIMD4216. Next base: position 140,143 of record NZ_CP149926.1, on the reverse strand, counting down.
ACCATATCGCCCACGCTGAGGGTTTCGAAACCCTCGTCGATGAACAGGTTGCCGTCGATTTCCGGTGCATCGGCGCGGGTGCGGCAGGTGGCGCCTTCCTCGTCGATCTCATCCACGATCACATGTTGCAGCGTGCCGACCTTGGCCTGAAGCTTGGCCTCGGAGATCTCCTGCGCCTTCTCCATGAAGCGGTTCCAGCGGTCCTGTTTGACCTCGGGGTCCACATGGTCGGGCAGGTCGTTCGAGCGCGCCCCATCCACGTTTTCATACTGGAAGCAGCCGACACGGTCGAGTTGCGCCTCATCCATCCAGTCCAGCAGATATTGGAACTCTTCTTCCGTCTCACCGGGATAGCCCACGATGAAGGTCGAACGCAGGACGATCTCGGGGCAATCCGCCCGCCAAGCGGCGATCTCATCCAGCGTCTTGGCCGAAGCCGCGGGCCGCGCCATGCGTTTGAGCACATCGGGATGCGCATGCTGGAAGGGGATATCCAGATAGGGCAGGGCCAGACCTTCCGCCATCAGCGGGATCAGGTCGCGCACATGCGGATAGGGGTAGACATAATGCAGCCGCAGCCACGCTTCGGCCTCTTTCACCATCTTGCCCATCTCGCGGGTCAGATCGGTGATATGGGCGCGCACCTCGCCGCCCTTCCAAGGGCTCAGGTCATGCTTGCGGTCCAGACCATAGGCCGAGGTGTCCTGAGAGATCATCAGGATCTCGCGCACACCGGCTTCCAAGAGCTTCTCGGTCTCGCGCAGGATCGCATGCGCCGGACGCGAGGCCAGCTTGCCCCGCATATCGGGGATGATGCAGAACTTACACTTGTGGTTACAGCCTTCCGAGATTTTCAGATAGCTGTAATGGCGCGGCGTCAGTTTCACGCCCTGTGCCGGCAGCAGGTCCACAAAGGGGTCGGGCGCGGGCGGCACAGCACCATGCACGGCATCCAGAACCTGCTCGAATTGCTGCGGGCCGGTCACCGCCAGCACCTTGGGATGCACGCCGGTGATATAGTCGGGCTCGGCCCCCAGACAGCCGGTGACAATCACCTTGCCGTTTTCCTTCAGTGCCTCGCCAATCGCCTCAAGGCTTTCGGCCTTGGCGCTGTCCAAAAAGCCGCAGGTATTCACGATCACCGCTTCGGCGCCCGTATAGTCGGGGCTGATCGCATAGCCTTCGGCGCGCAGGCGGGTCAGGATGCGTTCGCTATCCACCAGAGCCTTGGGGCAGCCAAGGCTGACCATGCCGATCTTCGGCTGACCCTCGCGGACGGGTTCGTCCACACGGATGCGGGGCGCAAGGTCGGGGCGCAGGTTCGGAGGGTTCTGGCTCATGTCGCTTCCCATGCATAAGGTGGCTAAGGCGAAGGGCGAGCCAAGGCCCGCCCTTTTCAGGTGCAGATACTCCCTCAAGGGGGCATGCTGCAAGTCATTTGCCCGAATGCCGGTTTATTTGCCCAAGCAGTAACGCATCACGGCCTTTTGCGCATGCAGGCGGTTCTCGGCCTCGTCAAAGATCACCGAGTTCGGGCCATCCATGATCTCGCTGGTGGCTTCGTCATTGCGATGCGCGGGCAGGCAATGCATGAAGAGCGCATCGGGATTGGCGTGTTTCATCAGCTCGGCGTTGACCTGATAGGGGCGCAGCTGGTTATGGCGACGCTCCTTGGCCGATTCGGGGTCATGCATCGACACCCAAGTATCGGTGACAATCAGATCGGCCCCCTCAACGGCCTTCACCGGATCGCGCTCGATCTCGCATTTCACGCCCATATTGCGCGCGAAATCGATCCATTCGCGCTCGGGGTCGAGGGGCTGCGGGCCGGTAAAGGTGAAATCGAAGCCGAACTGCCCTGCCGCATGCATGAAAGAGGCGCAGACATTGTTGCCATCGCCCGACCAGACCACTTTCTTGCCCTTGATCGGGCCGCGATGTTCCTCGAAGGTCATGATATCGGCCATGATCTGGCAGGGGTGGGTGCGGTTGGTCAGACCGTTGATCACCGGAACGCTGGCATATTCCGCCATCTCCAGAAGGGTCTCTTCCTCGAAGGTGCGGATCATGATCAGGTCGACATAGCGCGACAGCACACGGGCGGTATCGGCAATCGTCTCGCCGTGACCAAGCTGCATATCGGACCCCGACAGCACCATCGTCTGCCCGCCCATCTGGCGCACGCCCACATCAAAGCTGACGCGGGTACGGGTCGAGGGCTTCTCGAAGATCAGCGCAACCATATGACCGTCCAGCGGTTTTTCCGCATCGGGGGTGCCTTTGGGCTGGCCCTTGCGCGCATCCTTCATGGCGCGCGCCTGATCGATCATGGCCCGTAGGTCGGCCTGCGAGGTGGTATGGATATCAAGGAAATGGTTCATCGGTCTTGCTTTCTGTCTCCCGAAAGGTTCGGGCTTTCGGGTCAGTTTGCCTTGGCCTCAAGGCTCTGGACTTCAAGGCTCTGGGCGGCTTTATCAAGGCGGTTCACCGCCTCGGCCAGATCCTCTTCGGAAATGTTCAGCGCGGGCAGCAGGCGCAGGACGTTATCGCCTGCGGGCACGGTCAGCAGGTGCTGCGCATAGGCCGCCTGCACCACATCACCGCAGGGCACCTTGCATTTCAGGCCCAGCATCAGCCCCATTCCGCGCACCTCCTCGAAGACGTCGGGATGGGTGGCCACAAGGCCTTCCAGCTTCTGCCGCATAAAGCCCGCCTTGGCGTTCACGGCCTCAAGGAAGGCCGGATCATTGACGATCTCGATGACTTTCGCGCCGATCGCACAGCCCAGCGGGTTGCCGCCATAGGTGGAGCCATGCGTGCCCGCAACCATGCCCGATGCCGCCTCTTCGGTGGCCAGCACGCCGCCCAGCGGGAAGCCGCCGCCAATGCCCTTGGCCATCATCATGATGTCCGGCGTCACCCCCGACCATTCATGCGCGAAGAGCTTGCCGGTACGGGCGACACCGCATTGCACCTCGTCAAAGATCAAGAGGATGCCGGTCTCGTCACACAAAGCGCGCAGCGCCTTCATATCGGCCTCGGGCAGCGGGCGGATACCGCCTTCACCCTGCACGGGCTCGATCCAGATGGCGGCGGTCTTGTCGGTGATGGTGGATTTCAGAAGATCCATATCGCCCCAGGCGATCTGGTGGAAACCGGGCAGCAGCGGGCCAAAGCCCTTCACCATCTTCTCGGCATGGGGCACAGCCGAAATCGCACCGGTCGAGCGGCCGTGGAAGGCGCCATCGAAGGTGATGATCTCGGTCCGGTCCACGCCTTTCGAATACCAGTATTTCCGCGCCATCTTGATGGCAAGCTCGGCGGCCTCGGTGCCCGAATTGGTGAAGAAAACCGTATCGGCAAAGGTGTTCTCGACCAGCATATCCGCCAGCTTCTGCTGCAGCGGGATCTGGTAGAGGTTCGACACATGCCACAGCTTCTGCGCCTGATCGGTCAGCGCCTCGACCAGTTCGGGGGCGGCATGGCCCAGCACATTCACCGCGATACCGGCCCCCATATCAAGATATCGGCTGCCATCCTCCGTCTCGAGCCAGCTTCCCGACCCGCGGGTGAAGGCCAGCGGTGCGCGGTTATAGGTGGGCAGGACGGACGGTATCATGGCATGAACTCCATAAGGGAAGGCCCATTTGGTGCGACGAACCCCGCAGGGTGTCAATGTCTCGGGCCGGACTGATGCTGTTTTAGGAAGGGATGTGGCAATTGGCCACGTCTGATCACCCGCCGCAGGGCGGATCGGCGCGCATTAGCGACGTCGGATAGGCGAAATATGGTCAAAGCCCGTAATCATGCTGCATTCCTTAGCCGCCGGCCCGTATGTTGTAAATCGGATTCGCACGCTTTCTGCCGCGCTGGCCCGAAGGCGCGCGCCCCTCAGGCTTTCAGACGGAAACCGATGCGGAACCAGTACCAAGCCAAGCCCAGAACGATCACGAGCCACAGCGCGATCACTCCCAGCCCCTGCACCGGCGAGGCATCCGACGTGCCGATAAAGCCGTAGCGGGCCCCGTCGATCAGGAAAAAGACCGGATTCCAATGCGAGAGCGCCTGAAAGAACGGGGGCAGGGCCTCGACCGAATAGAAAGTGCCCGACAGGAAGGACAGCGGTGTGATCACGAAATTGGTGAAGGCCGCCATCTGGTCGAATTTATTGGCCATGATGGCAGCCAGCATCCCCAGACCGCCCATCAGCATCGCGCCCAGGATCACGAAGGCCAGCGCCCAGAGCGGATGGGCGATGCCCTGTCCGATGGTCACAAACAGCCCCGCCGCAATCACGACCGCCACCAGAAGCGATCGCCCGATGGCTCCGGCCAGATAACCCATCAACAGCTCCCACGGGGCCAGTGGGGGCATCAGCGTATCGATGATATTGCCCTGCACCTTGGCGACCACGATGGAAGACGAGGTATTGGCAAAGGCGTTCTGGATCACGGTCATCATCAGAATGCCGGGGGCGAGGAATTCCAGAAACGGCACGCCCATCATATCGGCACGCCCTTTGCCGAAGGCCAGCGCGAAGACCACCAGAAACAGCCCTGCGGTAATCAGTGGCGCCAGCACGGTCTGTTGCCATACGGCCAGAAAACGGCGGTTCTCGCGCCAGCCAAGGCTATAGAGGCCCAGCCAGTTCACCCGGCCAAAGCGCCGTATTCCCATCTCGCGATTTGCGTGTCTGTCCATCAGTCGTCCCGTTTCCCGCTTGGTCCGGTTCCGGCGGAGCTCGGGGCCGCCAGAGCGCGTGGTCTGTGCCTCTCTACCTAGTGGGCGCAACGCAATCGGGCAACTAAGGCACAGTGCGTCCGAACTCTGCACAAGAACACAGCTTCTCGTGCTCAGACATCTTGAAAAGCAGGGCATGGCGGGGTAAATCCATAGCTCTTGATATTCCGGAGCCGGAAATCCCGTGGGAAGCTATGGGCCCGTCCGGACCGGAACAGTGAAAGGAAACCCATGTCCTGGACCGATGAACGCGTCGAAATTCTGAAAAAGATGTGGTCCGAGGGCCAGTCTGCCAGCCAGATCGCAAAGGAACTGGGTGGGGTGACCCGTAATGCCGTCATCGGCAAAGTGCACCGTCTGGGTCTGTCCAACCGGACCGCAACCACCGCCGAGGCCGCAACCACCGCCGAGGCCGCAGCGCCCGCCGCAGCGCCCAAGCCTGCGGCCGAGGCCAAGCCCGTGGTCGAGCCCAAACCCGCGCCCGCTGCGCCGCGTGCAGAGCCGAAAGCCGCGCCCGCCAGTGCGGCCGTGCGTCCGGCTCCTGCGCCGAAACCCGCCGCTGCCAAGCCCGAGCCTGTCGAGACGACAGAAGTGGCCGAGGCCGCACCGGCGCCCATGCGCCGTCAGATCATTCCCGCAGGCCAGCCGCTGCCGCCGCAGCCTTCGGCCAACGAGATCAGCCCCGAGGCACTGGCCCGTGTGGGCGAGATCGAGAAACACGCCAAGAAGCTCACCCTGATGGAGCTGACCGAGCGCACCTGCAAATGGCCGATCGGGGATCCTGCTACGGATGATTTCTGGTTCTGCGGCCTGCCGACCCAATCGGGCAAACCCTATTGCGAGGCGCATGTCGGCGTTGCCTTCCAGCCGATGAGCTCGCGCCGCGACCGTCGCCGGTAACGCCCGCGCCGTTCTCCGGCACACCGTTGGAATAGCCAAAAACCCGCAGCCGGATGGTTGCGGGTTTTTCGGTTTCGGGCATTTGTCGCGGGCGTCCGGCTTTGGCCCCCGTTGGGACGCTCGGCCTTCGGGCCGGATCGGCGGATGGGTGATCAGTGGGCGGTTGCCGCACCGACCGTGCCGCCAACCACAGCCCCTGCAGGCCCTGCCACAAGCGCGCCGCCAAGGCCGCCGGTTGCGGCCCGCTCGGTCGCGTTATGGCCGCAGGCCGCCAGCAGGGCGAGAACAGCAAGAGCGGGGGTCAGTTTCACGAGTTTCATCGAAATCTCCTGTTTCCTAATTCAGGAGTATGACGCCCGAAGCCCCGAAAGGTTCCCCCGCCTCTGTTACATATTGCGCACCGTCTCGATCATCAGTGCCACATTCTCGGGATCGGCATCGGGGGTGATCCCGTGACCGAGGTTGAAGATATGCGGCCCCTTGCGGAAGGCCTCGACCACGCGGCGGGTCTCCTCGACCAGTGCCTGCCCGCCTGTGACCATATGTCGCGAGGCCAGATTGCCCTGCACACAGCCCGACACCTGCACATGCTCGGCGGCCCATTCGGGGGTCACCGAATTGTCGATGGCCACACAATCCGCGCCGGTTTTCTGGTGGAAGCCGATATAGCCATCGCCCGCCTCGCGCGGGAAGGCGATCACCGGCAGACCGGGGAAGCGGGCCTTCATTTCCTTGGTGATACGGGCGGCCGGCTTGACGGCGAAATCCTCGAAATCCTGCCCTTTCAGCGAGCCGGCCCAGCTATCGAAGAGTTTCACGACCTCGGCACCGGCTTCCACCTGTTTCGAAAGATATTCGATGGTCGCATCGCTCAGCAGGTCGATCAAGGCGCTGAATGTCGCGCGATCTTCGTCTTTCAGCTTATGCGCGGGGCCTTGGTCGGGCGTGCCACGACCGGCCACCATATAGGTCGCCACCGTCCAGGGCGCACCGGCAAAGCCGATCAGCGTGGTCTCTTCCGGCAGGCTTTCGGACAGAATCCGCACCGTCTCGTAGACCGGAGAAAGCACCTCGTGGATGTCGTCACGGGTCTTCAGCCCGCGCAGCCCCTCTGCCGAGGTGATGGTGGACAGCCGCGGGCCTTCGCCCGTGACAAACCACAGATCCGCCCCAAGGGCTTGCGGCAGAAGAAGAATATCGGCGAACAGGATCGCTGCATCAAAGCCGTAGCGGCGGATCGGCTGCAGCGTGACCTCGGCGGCCAGTTCGGGGTTGTAGCACAGCGACAGGAAGTCGCCCGCCTTGGCCCGCGTGGCGCGATATTCCGGCAGGTAACGTCCGGCTTGCCGCATCATCCAGATCGGGGGCGTGGGCAGGCGTTCGCCGCGTAGGGCGCGCAGGATCGTTTTGTCGGCCATCTGGGTACTCTCCTTGGGTTGGTCTCTCTAGAACAAGGCGGGGCCCGTGCTGTCAAGCTTTCCCGCACCACAATGGCCGACAGGGCTTCTTGCATGGGGCCGCGCGCAAGGCTAAGGCTATGGCTATGACACAGATGCCCACACCCGATCAGCCCCTGAAGCTTGGCACCCGCGGCAGCCCTCTGGCGCTTGCGCAGGCCCATGAAACCCGTGCCCGCCTGATGGCGGCGCATGATCTGCCCGAAGCCGCCTTCGAGGTGGTCGTTATCAAGACCACCGGCGATGACCGTGCGATGATCGCCTCGGACAAGCCGCTCAAGGAAATCGGCAATAAGGGACTGTTCACCAAAGAGATCGAAGAGGCGATGCTGGACGGGCGGATTGATATCGCGATCCACTCGATGAAGGATATGCCGACGGTCCAGCCCGAGGGTCTGGTCCTTGATACCTATCTGCCGCGCGAGGATGTGCGCGACGCCTTTGTATCGCTGAAGGCGACGACGATCCATGATCTGCCCGAAGGGGCCGTGGTGGGCACCTCCAGCCTGCGCCGCCGTGCGCAGCTTCTGTCTCGCCGTCCCGACCTGAAACTGGTGGAATTCCGTGGCAATGTGCAGACGCGGCGCCAGAAGCTGGCCGATGGTGTGGCCGAGGCCACTTTTCTTGCGATGGCGGGGCTCAACCGCCTTGGCATGACGGAACTGGCCGCAGGGGCGATTGCCCCCGAAGATATGCTGCCAGCTGTGGCGCAAGGTGCCATCGGGATCGAACGTCGTGTGGATGACGCGCGCGCGGCGCAGTTGTTGTCGCCCATCCATGACATTCCGACCGAGCAGCGGCTGACTGTCGAACGCGCGTTTCTGGCCACGCTGGACGGTTCTTGCGAGACCCCGATTGCAGGGCTTGCGCTGATCGAGGGCGACGAAATCTGGATGCGCGGCGAGATCCTGCGTCCCGACGGGTCCGAATGTCTGCGCGCCGAGGGGCGTGCCAGCCTGTCCGATGCGGGCGAGTTGGGGATTGACGTGGCCCGTGCTCTGCTGGATCAGGCGCCAAAAGGGTTTTTTGACTGGAAGCGCGGGTAGGTTTTGCCGCAAGGCGACGGTAACGGCGCCGTTCTGTATACAATAGGGATATGACCTGTGTCGGGTGCCGTTCGGGCCCCCGCTTGTTGGATGGGGACTGACATGCTGCTTGATCGCCTGCGGGATTTGCTGGGGCATGACCATGTGCTGACCGGCGCGGATATGGCAGGTTTCGGTGAGGAATTTACGGGCCATTACCACTGGCAGCCGCTGGCCGTGCTACGTCCTGCCACAACCGAAGAGGTCTCGGGCATTCTGCGGCTGGCCTCGGAAAGCGGCACGCCGGTCGTGCCGGTCTCTGGCGGGACGGGGCTGAATGGCGGGCACGAGGCCGAGGGGCGGCTGATGATCTCGTTGGCGCGGATGAACCGCATCCGCGATTTCAACCCTGCGGCCCGTACCATTGCGGTGGAGGCGGGGGTCATCTTGCAGACGATCCATGACCATGTGGCCGAGGCCGGTCTGATGTTTCCGCTCAGCTTCGGGGCCAAGGGGTCGGCGATGGTCGGGGGCTTCCTGTCGACCAATGCGGGCGGCTCGAATGTGGTGCGCTATGGCAATGCGCGGGCGCTGTGTCTGGGGCTTGAGGTGGTGATGGCCGATGGCGCGGTGATGAACCTGATGACCGCGCTGCATAAGGACAATACCGGCTATGACCTGCGCGATCTGATGATCGGGGCGGAAGGCACGCTGGGGGTGATTACCGCCGCCATGCTGCATCTGGTGCCGGCCCCCACCGCGCGGGCCACGGCGCTGCTGGCATTGCCGGGCTTTGCGCAGGCGCTCTCGCTTCTCAACCGTGTGCAGGCGGGTACGGGCGGGGCGGTCGAGGCCTATGAATATCTGCCCGATCTCTTTTTCGACCGGATGGCGAAATACAAACCCGACTGGACCTGCCCGATCACCCCTGCGCCGGTGAATATCCTGCTGGAAATCGCCACGACGGTGCCCGGAGACACCCCGCAATCGCGGCTGGAGGATCTTCTTGAGGCCCCGCTGGAGGCGGGGGATATTCTGGATGCGGTCGTGGCCTCCTCTGATGCACAGCGTAACTATCTGTGGCATATGCGCGAATCCGCAGCCGAAGTGTCCCTGAACGAGGATCCGCTGGTCGATACCGATGTGTCGCTGCCGCTGGATCTGATCGAGCCGTGGCTCAACCGGATGAATGCCGAAGTGGCGCGACTGGACCCAAAGGCGCGGATGATGGCGATCGGGCATCTGGGCGATGGCAACCTGCATTATACCGTCTACCCGTCGGATAAGGGCTTTGTGGCCCCGATCCGTGATGCGATCTCTCGCGAGGCGGTGGTGATGGGGGGCAGCTTCTCGGCGGAACATGGCGTCGGGCTGTCCAAGCTGGGGTCGATGGCGAAATACAAAGACCCCGTTGCGCTGCGCACGATGCGCGCGATCAAGGCGGCGCTGGACCCCAAGAATATCCTCAATCCGGGCAAGACGGTCCCCGAGGCCTGACGGCCCCTTCGGGTCTCGGTCCGGCATCAGGGGGCGGTGCTGCCTGTGCCGAAGCCGCGCAGAGCGGCCTGTGCGGCCCCGAAGCCGTGATAGGGATTGCAGCGCCCTGCGCGAAAGGGCATGTGGGGATCTTGCGAAAGGAAGGTCCCGATGTCTGCCTTGGCCGCGTATAAGCCGCTGGTGAAAGATCCCGCATTGCTGCTGACCTCGGCGCTGATGGTGCTGTTTGGCGCGCATGTGGCCTCGCTTCTGCCGCAGGCTTCCACCATCGCGGTGACCATTTTCGGGCTCAGCGACGGGGCCTATTCCCGCATCCTTATCGCGGCCTCGGTGATTGCGGTCACCACCTCGGTGGGCTTTGGCATTATTGCAGACCAGCGGGCCAACCGGCGCACCATCGCCTTGCTCTCTTCGGTGTTTCTGACAATCGGTTCGGGGCTGGTGACGCTCCATCCCAGCCCTGTCACCTTTGTGCTGGCCCATGCGGTTTTCGTGCCGCTGGCCTCGACGCTGTTCGGGCAGCTTTTTGCGTTGGGCCGGTTGGCGGCCTCGGTCCATCCCAAGCGTGAACGCGAGGCGATCCAGTCCAGCCTGCGGGCGCTTTTTGCCGTGCCGTGGCTTGCGGTGCTGCCGGTCTGGTCGCTGGCCTTCGGCGCGGGGGTCGACCTGATGGCGATCTATCCGGTCTGTTTCTGCCTTGCGACCTCGGTTCTGGTGCTGACGCTTCTGTTCTGGCCCCGCGACGGCGCGACGCGCTGGCCCGACCCGAAATCGGGGCTGAGCTTCCGCCAGTCGCTGACGGAAATGGCGGATTGGCGTATTCTGGTGCGGGTGCTGGCTTTGGGCGCGATCAATGGCGGCGTTGTGCTCTATCTTGTGCTGATCGGTCTGGTCTTTGCGCAGGTGCCCGGACGGGGGGCGGGGGATGTGGCGATTTATGCGGCGATCACCGCAGGGCTGGAAGTGCCCCTGATGCTGATGGTGCCGGCAGTCTCCATGCGGATGTCGCGGGTCACGCTCATCCTGATCGGAACGTTGCTCTATTCCGTGCATCTGGCCTGCATTCCGGTGCTGGCATCCAGTCCGGCCTTGTGGGTCCTGCCGGTGTTCGGGGCGCTGGGGGGCGCGTTCATCCTGACCCAGCCGATGGCATATCTACAGGAACTTCTGTCTGCGCGGCCCGGTGCGGGGGCCTCGCTTCTGGCGCTGCAAAAGCTCATAGGCGACGTCACCAGCGCCACGGTCTTTGCCCTTGGTGCGGCGCTGGTAGGCTATGGGGTGGTGGCGCTGCTGGGGGCGGCTCTGGCCATTCTGGCGGCGGCGGCGTTGTATCTCATGGACCGCCGCAAACAGGGCGGCCCACGCTACTCGGCCTGATCGCGCTACTCGACCTGATCGAGAAGATCCAGAACCTGCGGCCCCAGCGCCTCGACCACCAGTGCCACACCCTTGGCGGAGGGGTGGAGGCCGTCGGGCTGGAGATAGTCGGCGCGCTTGGTGTCATCCTGCTGGGCTGCCGCCAGAGGTGCCAGCAGGTCGGGCACCAGCACCGCATCGTATTCTGCCGCCAGATCGGGATAGATCGCGCGGAACTCGGTCTGGTAGCTGGTCCCGTAATTGCCCGGCACGGGGACACCGGCCAGAAGCACTGGCAGATCCTTGTCGGTCACGGCCTTGAGGATGGCATCCAGATTGGCCTTTGCCTGAGCAGGCGCCAGCCCGCGCAGGATGTCATTGCCGCCAAGCGCCACCATCACCGCATCCACATCGGGCGTCAGCGACCAGTCGATACGTGCCCGCCCGCCTGCCGTGGTATCGCCCGATACCCCGCCATTGATGATCGTGACATCCGCACCATGCGCGTTCAGCCATGCCTGCAACTGCGGCACAAGGCCCTGGCCATCGGGCAGCCCGTAGCCTTGGGTCAGGCTGTCCCCGAAGGCCAGCAGCGTCTTTTCGGCGGCATGGCCCTGTAGCGGGGCCAGTGCCAGCAGCAGGGCAAAACCCGCCCGGATGCCGCGTTTGTGAAGTGCAAAGCTCTGTAGACCCCGTGTCTTATGGGGCGGTAGGCAAAGGAATTTCGACAGGATGGACATGGCGGATACAGTGCTTTCCATGAAAGAAGTGGAGCTGAAGCTGGAGGGAAATGCAGGCCTTGTCCCGATCCTGAACGGAATTACGCTGGACGTCCAGCGCGGGCAGAGCCTTGGTCTGACGGGGCCTTCGGGGTCTGGCAAATCCTCGCTTTTGATGGTGATGGGCGGGCTCGAGCGCGCCACATCGGGGCAGGTGCAGGCGCTGGGGCAGGATCTGGGCGCGATGCAGGAAGACGCGCTGGCGCGGTTTCGTCGCCATCACATGGGGGTGGTGTTCCAGAATTTCCACCTGCTGCCCACGATGACCGCGCTGGAAAACGTGGCCCTGCCGCTGGAGATTGCGGGCGCGCGCGATGCTTTTGCCCGCGCCAAGGCCGAGCTGGAGGCGGTGGGGCTTGCCCACCGGATGCACCATCACCCGACAGAGCTGTCTGGCGGCGAGCAGCAGCGTGTGGCACTGGCCCGTGCGCTGGCCCCGCGCCCCGAGATCCTGCTGGCCGACGAACCCACCGGCAACCTTGATGCCAGGACCGGCGTGCAGATCATGGATCTGCTGTTCGGGCTGCGCGACCATTATGGCGCGACGCTTGTTCTGGTGACCCATGCCGCCGATCTTGCCGCCCGCTGCGACCGTGTGGTGGGGCTGCGCGATGGGGCCATTCTTTCGGACAGCCTCGCATGAGCGTGTCATGGTCCATCGCGCGGCGCGAATTGCGCAGCGGGTTGCGCGGCTTTCGGGTGTTCTTCCTGTGCCTGATGCTGGGGGTGGCGGCGATTGCCTCGGTGGGGCTGGTGCGCCATGCCATCCAGCAGGCTTTACAGGAACAGGGCGCGGTGCTTCTGGGCGGCGATGCCCAGCTGGAATTCACCTATCGCCGCGCCACAGCGGACGAACGCGCATGGATTGACGCGCGGGCGGCGCGGGTCTCCGAGGTCATCGATTTCCGCTCCATGCTGCGTCACGGCGAAGGCGAGACCCTGCAGACCGCGCTTGTTCAGGTGAAGGGCGTCGATACTGCCTATCCGCTTTATGGTGCGGTAGAGACCGCCCCACAGATGCCGCTGGCAGATCTGATGACCCCTGTCGATGGCGTCTATGGTGCGCTGGTCGACCCCGTTCTGGCGGATCGCATGGGGCTGAAAGCGGGCGATCCCGTCGAGATTGGCGGCGTCACGTTCCGCATGCTGGCGCGGCTTGCCCGTGCGCCCGACGAAACAGGGGCGGGCATCACGCTTGGCCCGCCGGTGATCGTGGCCACCAAGGCGCTGGAGGGCTCGCGCCTGCTGGACCCCGGCGCGTTATATGAAAGCGAATACCGTCTGGCCCTGCCTGCGGGCACCGACCTCGAGACCCTCAAAACCGAGGCGCAGACCCGTTTCAAAGAGGCCGGTCTGCGCTGGAGCGACCGCAGGCGGGCCTCTCCGGCGGCGGACCGTTTTGTGACGCGGCTGGGGAGTTTCCTCGTTCTGGTGGGGCTTGCGGGGCTGACGGTGGGCGGCGTGGGGATTTCGTCCTCGGTGGCAAGCTGGCTGGACCGAAAGGCCGCGACCGTGGCGACCCTGCGGGCCATCGGGGCCTCGGGGCGCACCATCCGCTGGGTGTTTTACTGGCAACTGATCGTGCTCGGCGTGGCAGGAATTGCGGCGGGGCTGGGGCTGGCTTGCCTTCTGGTGCTGGGCTCTGGCGGGCTGATCGGGCGGGTCATGCCGATCCCCGTGGATCTGCGCCTGAGCGCAGGCCCGATGGCCGAGGCCGCGATGTATGGCGCGCTGGTCACGGCGATCTTCTCGCTCTGGCCGCTTGCGCGCCTGTCACAGACGCGGGTGGCGCGGCTTTACCGCGCACGGGCGCGGGGGCTGCCGCCCTTAGGGATGCTGGCGCTGATCGCGCTTCTGGCGGCGGTGCTGGTGGGGGCGTCGATGGCGCTGTCGGGCCTGCCGTGGCTGACGCTCGGGGCCTTGGGCGGGGTGGCAGGGGCGCTGGCTTTGCTGGCGCTGACGGGCTGGCTGACGAAACGTCTGGCGGCCCGCGTGCAGCGGATCGTGCGGGGTGCGCCTGCGCTGCGGGTGGCGCTGGCGGGAATTTCCGGCCCTAACTCCGAGGCGCTGCCGGTGGTGCTGTCGCTGGGTCTGGGGCTTTCGGTCCTGTCGGCCATCGGGCAGGTGGATGCGGGGCTGCGCAATGCGATTGCGACCGACCTGCCAAAACAGGCACCGGCCTTTTTCCTGCTGGACATCCAACCCGACCAGCTTGCGCCTTTCACCGCGCAGATGCAGGCCGATCCGCAGGTCGAGCGCGTCGAGACCACGCCCATGCTGCGCGGTGTGATCACCCGGATCAACGGCAAACCTGCCCGCGAGGGCCGCCCCGACCACTGGGTCTTGCGCGGTGACCGTGGCGTGACCTATGCCGCCACCCCGCGCGAGAAAATCGTGGCCGGCCAGTTCTGGGCCCCCGATGATCAAGGCCCGCCGCAGATCAGCTTTGCCGCAAAGGAGGCGCAGGAGCTTGGGCTGAAGCTGGGCGACAGGCTGACCGTCAATATCCTTGGCCGCGACATCACCGCGCCGATAACCTCGCTGCGCGATGTCGATTTCTCGACGGCGGGGATCGGCTTTGTGATCACCTTCAACCCTGCGGCTCTGGCGGGCGCGCCGCATACCCATCTGGCCACACTCTACGCCCCCGAAACCGCCGAACCTGAGATCCTGCGGCATCTGGCGCGGGCCTTCCCCAATGTCACCGCCGTGCCCGTGCGCGAAGCCATTGGCCGCCTGACCGAGGCGTTGCAGGCGATTGCCCGCGCCACCTCGCTTGCGGCCAGCGTGACGCTGGTGACGGGGGTGATCGTGCTGATCGGGGCCTCTGCGGCAGGCGAGGCCCGCCGCGCATGGGAGGCGGCGCTGTTGAAAACGCTAGGCGCCAGCCGTGGCCGTATTCTGCTGGCGTTCCTGCTGCGCGCGCTGATCCTTGGCGGTGTGGCGGGGCTGGTGGCTGTCGGGGCGGGGGCGCTGGCGGGCTGGGCGGTGCTTACGCAGGTGATGGAGCTGGGCTATCACATGGCGTGGACACCGGCGCTTGTCATCCTGTTTACCGGCATGGCGGCGGCGCTGCTGGCGGATCTGATGTTTGTGATCCGGCCCCTGCGGGTGCGGCCCGCGCGGATCTTGCGGCAGGCCGATTGAAAGACCTCTTGTATCGCTGCGCCGCGAGGTCTAGCTTGGCGCAAATCCGTTGGGGTGCCCCTATGAGGGGCTGAGAGGCGTCACGCCAACCCATCGAACCTGATCCGGCTTGTATCGGCGTAGGGAACGGAACCAAAGCGATGGGTGCAGCCTTTCTGCATCCCCTTTTTCCGCCCGTGCCGAGATGCCGGGAAATTGGAGGAAGGGATATGGTCGCGAAACTTCTCAGTATCGCAGGATCGGATTCGGGCGGTGGCGCGGGGCTTCAGGCCGATCTCAAGGCGGCTTCGGCGCTGGGGGTCTATGCCATGAGCGCCGTCACCGCCGTGACCGCGCAGAACACGCGCGGGGTGACGGATGTGGTGCTGATGTCGCCCTCTATGCTGCGCGCCCAGATCCGCGCCTGCCTGGACGATATCGGGGCCGATGCGATCAAGATCGGCATGCTGGGCTCGGCCGAGCTGGTGCGGGTGGTGGCCGAAGAGATCGCGGGATTTGCAGGGCCTGTGGTGCTGGACCCCGTGATGATTGCCAAATCCGGTGATGCGCTGCTGGCCAAAGAGGCCGTGGCGGCGCTGATATCCGACCTGCTGCCGCTGGCAAGCCTGCTGACCCCGAACCTGCCCGAGGCCGCCTGTCTTCTGGGTCTGCCCGAGGCGCAGGAGGCCGATGAGGCGCAGGCCCGCGCGCTGCGGGCGCTTGGCCCGAAGGCGGTGCTTCTGAAGGGCGGGCATGCGACGGGGCCTGTCTGCACCGATCTTCTTCTGGCCGAGCAGGTCTCTTATTTCACCGCGCCCCGCTGCGCCACGCGCCACACGCATGGCACAGGCTGTTCGCTGGCCTCGGCCGTGGCGGCGGGGCTGGCACTGGGGCAGCCGCTGCCGCAGGCGGTGGCGCGCGCGCATGGCTGGCTGCAGGGCGCGATCCGTGCCGCTCAGGGGTTGCAGATCGGGCAGGGCCACGGGCCGGTGCATCATTTCCACGAAATCTGGCCGATGGAGGCTCTGGCATGAGCATCGATTTCACCATTCTGGGCGCGGGCGTGGCCGGGCTGACCACCGCGCAGGAGCTGACCGCGCGCGGGGCACGGGTGCAGATCATCGACCCGCATGGCGCCCCCGGACCGCATGGCTGTAGCTGGTGGGCAGGGGGGATGCTGGCACCCCATTGCGAAAGCGAGATCAGCGACGAGATCGTGGTGCGCCACGGCCTGCGCGCGGCCGACTGGTGGGCCAAGGCAGGGGTGCCGGTGACCCATCGGGGCACTCTGGTGGTGACGCTGGCGCGCGACCGGCGCGAGCTGGACCGTTTTGCGCGCCGCACCGATGGCCATTGCTGGCTGGATGCGGCGGGCATTGCCGCGCTGGAACCCGATCTGGCCGACCGCCACGAACGGGGCCTGTTCTTCGGGACCGAGGCCCATATCGAACCGCGCGTGGCGCTGGCCGTCCTGCGCGAGGGGCTTGCGGACAAGGGCGTCGAGATCATGCCCGACGCGCCGCATCAGGGACGGCTTGTCGATTGTCGCGGGCTGGAGGCGCGCGACCACTTGCCCGCCCTGCGCGGGGTGCGCGGGGAAATGGTGGTGCTGCGCTGCCCGCAGATCGGGCTGTCGCGCCCCGTGCGGCTGCTGCATCCGCGCTATCCGCTGTATATCGTGCCACGGGGCAACGGGATCTTCATGCTGGGGGCGTCACAGCTGGAAGGCGACAGCCGCGGACCATCGACCCTGCGCTCGACGGTCGAGCTGCTCAATGCCGCCTTCGCGCTGCATCCGGCCTTTGCCGAGGCCGAGGTGCTGGAGCTTGGGGCCAATGCCCGCCCCGGATTTGCCGATAACATTCCGCGCGTGGTGGTCGGCGCGGACCGCGTTTTTGTCAACGGGCTGTTCCGTCATGGCTATCTGATGTCACCCGCGCTGGCGATGACCGCCGCCGATTATCTGCTGGACGGGCAAAACTCGGAACTTTTGCTGTCTGAACCCCTGCTACAGGAGGCCCCATGCGCCTGATCGTCAACGGAATCCCCGCCGAGGCCGAGGCCACGACACTGGCCGAGGCGCTGGTTGTTCTGGGCTATGGCGAGGCCCGTGTGGCCACCGCCGTCAACGAGGTCTTCGTGGCCTCGGCCGCCCGCACGGGCCATGCCCTGCGCGACGGCGACCGTCTGGAAATTCTTGCACCCCGTCAGGGAGGGTAACATGCCGGTTTTCTATGGAACCGAGGTGGCATCGCGGTTGATGCTGGGCACCTCGCACTATCCCAGCCCCCGCGATCTGGCGCAGGCTTTTGCGGCCTCGGGCGCGGGGATTGCCACCGTGTCTCTGCGCCGCGAGACTGCCGGATCGGGCACGGGCGCGGGCTTCTGGGAGCTGATCCGCGGGCTGGATGTGCCCGTGCTGCCCAATACCGCCGGATGCCATTCGGTCAAAGAGGCGGTGACCACCGCCCATATGGCGCGCGAGGTGTTCGATACGGACTGGATCAAGCTGGAGGTGATCGGCCATCCCGACACGCTGCAACCCGATCCGTTCGGCCTGTTGGAGGCCACCCGCATTCTGGCCCAAGACGGGTTCAAGGTGTTTCCCTATACCACCGAGGATGGCGTCTTGGGCGGCAGGCTCTTGGAGGCAGGGGCCGAGGTGCTGATGCCGTGGGGCGCGCCGATCGGCACGGGGCTGGGGTTGAACAATCCCTACGGGCTGCGAAGCCTGCGGGCGCAATTCCCCGAGGTGCCGATGGTGATCGATGCGGGTCTGGGCCTGCCCAGCCATGCCGCCGCCGCGATGGAGATGGGCTTTGACGCGGTGCTTCTGAACACGGCGGTGGCTAAAGCCGGAGACCCCGTGAAAATGGCCGAAGGGTTTGCGCGCGCCCTGGAGGCAGGGCGGCTGGCCTATGAGGCGGACCCGATGGAGCCACGCGATATGGCCCAGCCCTCGACGCCGGTGATCGGCATGGCGGTGCTGGCATGATCCCGCGTTTCTATCCCATCTTCGATCACCCCGACTGGCTGCGTCGCGCGCTGCCCTTGGGGGTGGAATTCGTCCAGTTGCGGATCAAGGACCAGCCGCAGGACCGTTTGCGCGCTCTGCTGGCCGAGGGGCGTGACCTGTGCCGCGCGCATGGGGCGCAGATGGTGGTGAATGACCATTGGGAGCTGGCCATCGAGCTGGGCTGCAACTGGCTGCATCTGGGGCAGGAAGACCTTGAGACCGCCGATCTGGCGGCGATCCGCGCGGCGGGGCTGAAGCTGGGCCTTTCCACCCATGACGAGGACGAGCTGGCGCGCGCTCTGGCGGCGCGTCCCGATTATGTCGCGTTGGGGCCGGTCTGGCCGACGATCCTGAAAAAGATGAAATGGCATCAGCAGGGGGTCGAGACACTGACCCGATGGAAGCAGCTGTGCCAAGGGGTGCCCTTGGTGGCCATTGGCGGGCTGTCGGTGGAACGCGCGCCTCTGGCCTTTGCAGCAGGGGCGGATTGCGTGTCGGTGGTGACCGATATCACCCTCAATGCCGACCCGGAGGCACGGCTGCGGCAGTGGCTGGAGGTCACCCGATGACCCGCTATGCCCGCCAGATCGCCGTGCCGGGCTTCGGAGAGGCGGCACAGGCGCGGCTGCAGGAGGCGCGGGTGCTGGTGGTGGGGGCTGGCGGGCTGGGGGCGCCGGTGCTGCACTATCTGGTGGGCGCGGGGGTGGGCTATATCCGCCTGCTGGATGCCGATCATGTCAGCCGCTCCAACCTGCACCGGCAGACTCTGTTTCGCGAAAGCGATATCGGCCGGTCCAAGGTGCTGGCCGCGGCGGCCCATATGGCGGATCTCAACCCCGACGTGGTGCTGGACCCTGTGCCGCAGGCGTTGAGCCCTGCCAATGTCGCGCATCATATGGCAGGCTGCGATCTGGTGCTGGATTGTGCCGATAGTTTCGCGGCCAGCTATATCCTGTCGGACCAGTGTCTTGAAAACCGTGTGCCGCTGATCTCGGCGTCTGTCGTGGGGACCGAGGGCTATGTCGGCGGGTTCTGTGCCAATGCGCCCTCGCTGCGTGCGGTCTTTCCCGATCTGCCACAGCGGTTGGGCAGCTGTGCTGCGGATGGGGTACTGGGGCCGATTGTGGGGGTGATCGGCGCGTTACAGGCCCAGATGGCGCTGGCGGTGCTGACCGGTTTCGGTGAAAGCCCTCTGGGGCGGGTCAGCAGCTTTGATGCGGTTTCGTGGCGCTTTGGCGGTTTTGTGTTCCACACCGCGCCCGAACCCGAATACGCGCCGCGCTTCATTGCTCCCGAAGCGATGTCGGCGGAGGATCTGATCATCGATCTGCGCGCCGAGGAGGAAGGTCCGCTGGCGCATCCGCAGGCGCATCGGCTGGGCGTGGAAGACCTTCGGACGATGGCGCTGTTCGGGCCGCGCAAGCGGTTGGTTCTGGCCTGCCGGTCGGGGCAGCGGTCCTGGGCTGCGGCAGACGCGATCCGTGGCGAATGGCAGGGCGAGATCGTGCTGGTGGCGATGGGCGCGCACCCTGTTGAACGGGCCTGAGTTGCAAAGCGGATGACTTCGTGCCGGATGACGCTATCTGGATGAGCTGCAAAGAACAGACGGAG
Organism: Thioclava sp. GXIMD4216; assembly: GCF_037949285.1. Taxonomy (NCBI): domain Bacteria; kingdom Pseudomonadati; phylum Pseudomonadota; class Alphaproteobacteria; order Rhodobacterales; family Paracoccaceae; genus Thioclava; species Thioclava sp. GXIMD4216. The sequence goes on along the minus strand of NZ_CP149926.1, from coordinate 120,636 downwards.
CCCTTTATGTCGCGTGGACCCTCAGGCAAGACCTCTTCAAACGCTCTTGTTTCCGGCTCTATTCCCTGGGCGCTGGCTATGTTTGCCCTGCCGACGCTGGGCTCTTCGGTGCTGCAATCGGCAGGCGGGTCGATCGACTCGGCTTGGGTGGGCAACCTGCTGGGCGAGACAGCGCTGGCGGCCACCACCAATGGCAACCTGATCATGTTCCTGCTGGTCAGCTTTGTCTTCGGGTTCGGCATGGCGGCCACCATTCTGATCGGTCAGGCCATCGGGCGTGGCAGCCTGTGCGAGGCCCGCCGGATCGTCGGCACGGCGGTGGGCTGCTTTTTTCCGCTGGCGGTCGTGGTGGCCGTGGCGGGGTATTTCGCCGCGCCGCATCTGCTGGCGTTGCTGGGGACCGATCCGCAGATCGGGGATCTGGCCCGTAGCTATCTGCAACTGACCTTTGTCGCCATGCCAGGCATCCTGATGCAGACCATGCTGATGATGACCCTGCGCGGGTCGGGGGATTCGGTGACGCCGCTCTATTTCATGATTCTGGCGGTGCTGCTGGCGGCGGTGATCAACCCGCTGCTGATCCTTGGGGTCGGGCCGCTGCCGAAGCTGGGCATCGGCGGATCGGCGATTAGTCTGGGGCTGGCCAATTACACCTCGCTGGTGGCGATGCTGGTCTATATCTATCTGCGGGACTTGCCGCTGCGCCTGCGCGGGGGCGAGCTGCGCTTTCTGCGGCCCGATCCGCAGATCCTGCGCCAGATCCTTGCCAAGGGCCTACCCATCGGCCTGCAGATGGTGGTGGTGACCACCGCCGCGCTGACGGTGCTGCGCCTGATCAATCGCGAGGGCGTGGAGACCACGGCGGCTTACGGTGCGGTGCAGCAGATCTGGACCTATGTGCAGATGCCCGCGATGGCGCTGGGGGCGGCGGTGTCGGCAATGGCGGCGCAGAATATCGGGGCGGGCCGGTTTGATCGTGTCTCGCGGATCACCCGTATCGGGATCGTCTTCAATATGGTACTGACCGGCGGGCTGGTGGCTCTGCTGTTGCTGGTGGACCGCTATGCGCTGGCGATCTTTCTCGACGGGCAGGGGGCGGCGATGGAGATCGGTCAGCATGCGCTTCTGGTGGCGACATGGGGCTTTGTCGCCTTCGGGGTCAGTCAGGTGCTGTTCGGCACGGTGCGGGCCAACGGGCGTGTGGTCTGGCCGCTGGTCATTCTGGCGGTGTCGCTTTATCCGGTGCGGCTGGGCTTTGTCGAGCTGATGCATCCGGTGCTTGGCACCGATGCGATCTGGTGGAGCTTCCCGACCGCCTTCTGCGCCACGATGCTGATGGCGGTGTTGTATTATCGCTTCGGTCGCTGGCAGGACGGGCCCGCAGGTGGATTGCACACCCCGCCAAAGCCTCCTATTGCCAATCCCAGCGATACCCAGCCCGATCCTGCTTCGGCCACGCTGTCCCACGAAAGGACGCAATGATCCGAAGCCAGATCGACAGCCAGATCTTGCGCATCACCGCCGAAGGCCGTTCAATGCGCGCATAACAAAGCGATGAGGACCATATGCCGTCGAGCATTCCGAAGACCAACCTCGAACATTGGGCCATCTTGCGGCGCGTTGTGGAATGCGGCAGCTTTGCCGAGGCGGCGATCAGCCTGGAGCGGAGCCAGTCCGCGATCAGCTATTCGGTGTCCAAGCTACAGGAATCTCTGGGCTTCCCGATTATGGAGATGCAGGGCCGCCGCGCGGTTCTGACCGAGCATGGCAAGCTGTTGCTGGCCGAGGTCTCGCCGCTGATCGACGAGCTGGTTTCGGTCGAGACGGCCGCACGGGCGGAATCCGGCACCGGACCGCTTCAGGTCCGCCTGCTGGTCGATGCCCTTTTCCCGCGCGAATGGCTGGGCGAGGCGCTGCAGCAGCTTCAGGTGAAATTTCCCGATGTTCTGGTGGATATCCACGAGACGGTGCGTCTGGAAATGTCGGAATTCATGAGCCTGCCCTTTGATCTGGCCGTGGTTCTGCCCGAGCTTTGCCCTGTTGTCGGCCAGCGGATCTGCGAGATGGATTTCGCGCTGGTGGCGCGCAAGGATCACCCTCTGGCCAATGCCCATCACAGCCTGACACAGGCCGAGATGGCGCGGCATCTGCGCGTTTTCATCCGCGAGAACCGGCTGGACGGCACCGAGGTGGACCGCCCGCATGGCCGTATCTGGACGGTCTCCTCGCTGGAAAGCGCCGTGGCGGCGGTCGAGCGGGGCATGTGTTTCGGCTGGTTGCCGACCGAGCTGATCTCCGGTCAGCTGGAACGCGGTGATCTGGTGATGCTGAATGCAGGCGGGGTCAGCCGCCGCAAGGTCTCGCTTGATCTGGTCTATCGCGATGTGGACCGCGCCAGCACGCCGGTGAAATTTATGGCGCAATGTCTGGCCTCGATCCATCAGGCCAATGGCTGATCGGGTCTCGGCCTGACCTCGGGCCGAAATGCAAAACGGCGGGCGCATCGGCCCGCCGTTTTTTCATGTCCGGAGCATTGGCTCAGGTGCGGATGCCCGCAAAGCGGCTTTGCCAATCCTCGCGCTCTTCGTCCGAGATCTTGCCAAACAGCACGTCCGGCGTGGTGAAGGCATGGCCTTCGGGCAGGGCGCGTACGGCGGCGGCCACATCCTCGGGCCAGGTTTGGTCGGTTGCATGCATGCCTTCCAGCATGGACGCTGCCGCATCGGGGATGAAGGGTGCCGAGAGCACCGCGTAAAGCGGCACGAGGTTCAGCGCCAGACGTGCAATCGCGCCCGCCTGCACCGGATCGGTCTTGAACACCGACCAAGGCGCCGAGGATTGCAGATATTCATTGCCCGCCACCCAGATCGCGCGCAGCTCGGCTGCGGCCTTGCGGACCTCTTTGGCCTCCATGAAGCGCTCGTAGTCGCGGATGCGGGTGGTCAGCTCGGCAATCAGCGCCTCGCCTGCCTCGCCCCAATCGCCGCCCTCGGGGATCGCTTCCCCGAATTTGGAACGGGTGAATTTGGTGATCCGCGAGACGAAATTCCCCAGCACATCGGCCAGATCCTTATTCACCGATACCTGGAAATTCTCCCAAGTGAATTCGGCATCCGCCGACTCGGGGGCGTGCGAGAGAAGCCACCAGCGCCAGTAATCCGACGGCAGGATTTCAAGCGCCTGATCCATGAAGACGCCACGCCCGCGCGAGGTCGAGAACTGGCCACCATCATAATTGAGGTAGTTGAAGGATTTGATGTAATCCACCAGCTTCCACGGCTCGTCCGAACCAAGGATTGTCGCGGGGAAGGAGAGCGTGTGGAAGGGGACGTTATCCTTGCCCATGAACTGGGTATAGGTCACATCCTCGGCGCCTTTATCGGTGCGCCACCAGCGCTCCCAATCGCCGCCCGAGGCCTCGGCCCATTCCTGCGTGCCCGCGATATATTCGATCGGCGCGTCGAACCAGACGTAGAAGACCTTGCCTTCCATGCCTTCCCAAGGCGCGTCCTCGAATTGCGCAGGCACACCCCAGCTGAGATCGCGCGTGATGCCGCGGTCCTGCAACCCGTCGCCGTCATGCAGCCACTTCTTGGCAATCGAGGTGGTCAGCACCGGCCAGTCGGTCTTGCTGTCGATCCAGGCGTCGAGCTTGTCCTTCATGGCCGACTGGCGCAGGAAGAGGTGCTTCGTTTCGCGCATTTCCAGATCGGTCGAGCCCGAGATCACCGAGCGCGGGTTGATCAGATCGACCGGATCGAGTTGCTTGGTGCAATTGTCGCATTGGTCGCCGCGCGCGCTGTCATAGCCGCAATTGGGGCAGGTGCCCTCGATATAGCGGTCCGGCAGGAAGCGGCCATCGGCGTTGGAATACATCTGCTTTTCAGAGACTTCGCGGATCAGCCCCATATCGAACAGGCGCTTGGCGAAGGCTTGGGTCAGCGCACGGTTCTGAGTGCTGGAAGACCGCCCGAAGTGGTCAAAGCTCAGGCGGAAACCTTCCGCGATACGGGCCTGCACCGCGTGCATTTCCGCGCAATACTCGGCCACGGGCTTGCCGGCCTTCTGGGCGGCCAGCTCGGCGGGGGTGCCATGTTCGTCGGTGGCGCAGATGAACATGACCTCATTGCCGCGCGCACGCTGGTAGCGGGCGAAAAGATCCGCCGGAAGCTGCGAGCCGACGAGATTCCCGAGGTGCTTGATGCCGTTGATATAGGGAATCGCCGAGGTGACGAGGTGACGTGCCATATATCCGCCTTTCAGATGAGTTTGCGCAGGGTTTAACGCGGGGCGGGGCGTATGGCCAGAGGGATCGCGGTGCAAGCCCCGCGCTTCACGCCGGATTTTTCTGGAAATAGACGCGGTGGAAGCCGTTTTCTACCCGTTCCCCGATCTTGGCATAGCCCAGACGCGGATAGAGCGCGAGGTTCTCGGTCATTTTGGCATTGGTATAAAGCTGTACCGGCTTGCCTGCCTGACGGGCGGCCTCCTCGCAAAAGGCGATCAGCTTGCGGCCCGTGCCATGGCCCCGCGCGGCCTCTGTGACGGCGACATTTTCCAACAGAATATGGGGGCCTTCGTCATAGAAGGTGATGAAGCCCAGAAACGCCCCCTCATAGGCCACATGGACCAATCCTTGCGCGATCTGGGCGGCGTAATCGGCGCTCATGGGGGCAGGGTCGCGGCCCATGCGGGCGATATAGGGGCTGTAGGCCTCGATCGCGCAGGCGCGGATGGCGGCCTCGTCTTGCGGCGTGGCAGGGCGGATCATGGCTTATGGGGCAATCCGGCTTTGCGCCAGTTTCACCCCGAAGCCGATAAAGACCACGCCCGTCACGGCCTTCAGGGCGCGCTGGAAGGCGGGGCGGCGGGTGACGGCCCTGAGGCCACCAAGCGCCATCACCATAGCCGAGAACCATAGCGCATTGATCGTGGCATGCAGGGTGACCAGCGCGAAGGGCTGGGCGATGCCATGATCCGCAGGCAGGAATTGCGGAAAGGCCGCAAGATAGAAAAGCGAGACCTTCGGGTTGAGCGCATTGGTCAGGAAGCCTTCGATGAAGGCACGGCGCTTGCGGGTCTGGCGCAGTTCGGGGGCATGGGGCGAGGGCGTCACGCCACGGGCCGCAGCGATCAGCGATTTGACCCCGAGCCAGACCAGATAGCCCGCGCCCAGCATCTTGAAGACATTATAGGCCCATGCCGATTGCGTCAGTATGGCCGAGATTCCCAGTACCGACAGCGTCCCATGCAGGTAGAAGGCCGCCACAAAGCCGCAGACCGCCGCAAACCCCGCCCGTCGCCCCGAAAGCGGCACGATGCGCGCGATCAGCAGGCCGTTCGGTCCGGGCGAGATCACCAGCAGCGTGGTGACAAGGGCGAAGGTCAGCAGCGTGGCAAGGGTCATATGGGCTCTCCTGTAGGGGCAGACCTGCGCGGGTCATGAAAAAGGCAGGAGCGTGCCCCTGCCTTGTTCCGGATAGCTTAAGCCTGGTTCAGGCCAGTTTGGCAAGGCCGCGATCAACGGCCTCGATGATCCGGTCGATCTTGGGCTGGTCCACGATCAGCGCGGGGCTGAAGCAGAGCGTGTTGTTGAAGCCCTTGAACGACCGCGCCGTGGCGCCGATCAGCACGCCATCCGCATCCGCCGAGGCCACAACCGATTGCACCAGCTTCTCGGCCAGCGGCTCCTTGGTGGCGCGGTCGGCCACCAGTTCGGCGCCGCAGAACAGGCCCTTGCCGCGCACATCGCCGATGACTTTGTGCTTTTCCTTCAGCTCGTGCAGGCGGCTCATCATATAGTCGCCCATCGCCTTGGTATTGGCCAGAAGGCCCTCATCCTCGATGATGCGCATGTTCTCCAGCGCCGCAGCAGGGCCCGCCGTGCAGCCGCCGAAGGTCGAGATATCGCGGAAATAGCTCATCTCATCATCGGGGTCTGTGCGGAATTTCTCGAAGACCTCATCGGTGGTCAGCATGCAGGCAATCGCCGCATAGCCCGAAGCCACGCCTTTGGCGCAGGTCACGAAATCGGGTTTGATGCCGTAGTTCTGATAGCCGAACCACTCGCCGGTGCGGCCCATGCCACAGACGACCTCGTCGATATGCAGCAGGATGTCGTATTTCTTGCAGATCTCCTGCACGCGCTCCCAATAGCCTTTGGGCGGCACGATGACACCACCGCCCGCGGTGACGGGCTCGAGGCAGAGCGCGCCCACGGTATCGGGGCCTTCGCGCAGGATGACCTCTTCGATGGCATCCGCCGCGCGTTCGCCATAATTTTCCACATCCCATTGCGCGCGGTATTCAAGGCAATGCGGCACGGGGATGAATCCCTCGGGGAAGGGGCCATATTGATCGGCGCGCTGGTGCTGGCCACAGGCGGCCAGTGCCGCCAGCGAGGACCCGTGATAGTCGCGCTCGCGGTAGAGGATCTTCCACTTCTTGCCGCTGTGATGCTTATGCGCGATCTGGCGGACCATCTTCCATGCTTTCTCATTGGCCTCGGTGCCCGAGTTGACATAGTAAAGACGGGTCAGGCCCGGGGTTTTCTCGGTCAGACGTTCCGCGAATTGCGCACCGGGGATCGACCCGACAGAACCCGCGAAATAGTTGATCTTGATAAGCTGGTCGCGCACCGCATTGGCGATGCTCTCGCGGCCATAGCCCACATTCACCGTCCAGACGCCGCCCGAGACCGAATCCAGATATTCGCGCCCGTTCTGGTCCCAGACTGACATGCCTTTGCCCTCGACGATGATGCGCGGGTCATGGGTGCGCAGCTTCGCGTGTTGGAACAGGTGGTGGAAGACATGGGCCTTATCAGCATCGACAGTGGCCTGAATGTCATTAAGTGCGTGACCGTCCATCGGGGCCATCCTTTTCTTGAAACTCCGCTTCACCCAATCGCTTTCGGGCTGGCGCTGATAGGGCCAGATGGGTGTAAGCGATGGTGCCAGATTGGCGGGTATGTTATGGCAGGGTCAAGGCATTCTGCATTTGGCAGGGCGGTTGCGGGAATTTTAGGCGGAGACCTATGGCAGAGCAGGCGAAATCAACCCTTGGTCTGACGCTGGACAGATCCAGCACCGACCCGTTGCAGCGCCAGTTGCGGCAGGGGATCATCACCGCCATCGAACAGGGGCGGCTGCGTCCGGCGCAGAAGATGCCCGGCTCGCGCAGTCTGGCGCAATCGCTGGGGGTGGCGCGCAATACGGTGACGCTGGCCTATGACGAGCTGGTCGCGCGCGGCTATCTGGAGGCCCAGCCCAAGCGCGGGGTCTTTGTGGCGGTGCGCGCGCAGCCCATGCCCGAGACGGCGGCGCAAGGGGCGATCCATTGGGCCAGCCGGCTGCGGGCGCGGCCCTCGGCCTTCGAGCAGATCCGCAAGATGACCAACTGGGCCGATTACCCCTATCCGTTCATCTACGGGCAGGTGGACCCGACGCTGTTTCCCATTCAGGCGTGGCGGGTCTGTTCGCGCGATATGATGGGGCGGTCGGCGCTGGATTGGTGGTCGGCGGATCGGGCGGTGGACGATGACCCGATGCTGATCGAACAGATCCGCACCCGCATTCTGCCTGCGCGGGGGATCTTTGCCCGCCCCGAAGAGATTCTGATTACCTTGGGCGCGCAGGAGGGGCTGTATCTGGCGGCGCGTCTTCTGGCGGGCGAGGGTGCGCGTGTCGGGCTGGAGCGTCCGGGCTATCCCGACGCGCGGTTCATCTTTGGCCTGACAGGGGCCGAGCCGGTGGATCTGGGCGTGGATGCGGAAGGGGCGGCACCTGTGTCCGGCCTTGATCTGGCGGTGCTGACACCCGCCTCGCATTGTCCGACGATGACGGTGATGTCGTCCGCCCGCCGCGCCGACTGGCTGGACCGTGCGAGCGATGAGGATTTCCTGATCCTTGAAGATGATTACGAGGGAGAACTGGCCTTGGCCCGAGGCCCCGCGTTGAAGTCTCAGGATCGGGCGGGGCGCGTGATTTACCTAGGCACCATGTCGAAGATTCTCGCGCCGGGGGTGCGGCTTGGGTTTATGGTGGCACCCGAGGGTTTTGTGCATGAGGCGCGCTGGATGCGCAGGCTGCTGCACCGCTCTGCTCCGCTGAACAATCAGCGCACGGCGGCGATCTTTCTGGCCGAGGGGCATTATCTGGCGCTGATGCGGCGGCTGCGCGAGGCCCATGCCGAACGCTGGTATCAGGTGATCGACCGCCTTCCCCAAGACCTCGCGGGGTTTCGCGCGCCCGATCCCTGTCATGGCGGGTCGAGCCTCTGGCTAAAGCTGCCCGAAGGCATGGATAATGCCGCGCTGTTGCAGGGCGCGCTGGCCCGTGGCGTGGCTTTCGAGCTGGGCGATCCTTTCACCGGAGCCGAAGGCGCGGGGCGTTACATCCGGCTGGGGCTTAGTTGCATCCGGACCGAGGCCGTGCGCCCCGGTCTGAAACTATTGGGGCAGGTGGCAGAGGCGCTTTAGTCGCAGTCGGCGCGCGTGCCACGGGCCTCTTCCAGCGCGACGGCCGCCGCAATCAGCCCTGCATGGGAAAAGGCCTGCGGGAAATTGCCCAAGTGGTCGCCGCTTGCGGGGGCGATCTCTTCAGGCATCAGCCCCAGATCATTCGCCGTGGCCAGAAGGCCGGAAATCTGCGCCTCGGCCTCAGTGATGCGGCCCGCGCGGGTCAGGTAATCTGCCGCCCAGAAACCACAGGCCATGAAGTGCCCCTCATTGCCCGCAATGCAGTCCACCCCTTCCTGATAGCGGCGGAAATGCGGCCCTTCAGACAGCTCGCGCTTCAGGGTCTCATAGGTGGCCACCATCTTCGGGTCGTCCGGCGCGACGATCCCGATGCGGGGCAGCAGCAGAACCGAGGCATCCAGCCAGTCGCGTCCGATCGCGCCGGTAAAGGCACCGACCTCCTCGTTCCATGCCCGCGACAGAACATAGTCGCGGATGCGGGCATGTTCGCTGCGGTAGGCCTCGGGGTCATCCTTCACGGCGCCCAATTCGATCAGATCAAGCCAGGCATCCAGCGCCTGCCAGCACATCGCCTTGGAATAGGTGTGATGCTGGCGCGACCCCGGAATTTCCCACAGGCCGTTATCGGGCAGGGTCCAATCCAGCATGGCCGCCTGCGCATAGCCCTGCAGGCGGGTCTGTTCCTCCTCGGACAGGGTGCCGCCATGACGCACATACATGCGCGCGCAATCCAGCACGGCCCCATAGCCGTCCAATTGGAGCTGCCCCTGTGCGTCATTGCCGATGATCAGCGGCGCCGAGCCGCGATAGCCCTCAAGCGCCGTCAGTGTGCGCGTGCCCGGATCATGTTCCTTGCCGATGGAATAGAACACTCCCAGACGCGGAGCGGACTGGCGCGCGGCCTGCATCAGCCAGCGGAAGAAATTCTGGGCACAGTCAGGCAGGTTCAGCGCGAAAAACGCATGCAGCACAAAAGTGGCATCCCTGATCCAGCAGAAGCGGTAGTCGTAATTGCGCACCCCGCCGATGGTCTCGGGCAGGCCCGCCGTGGGGGCGGCCAGCAGCGCGCCCGAGTTGTTGTAATGCAAAAGATGCAGGGTCACCGCGCTGCGCATGATCGCCTTGCGGAAAGGGCCTTCGGGTTTGCAGCCCGTGTTGATCTTTTTCCAATAGGCCAAGGTGCGGTCGAGTTCACGCCGAGGCGTGCCAGCATCCACAGGGCGGGCATCGGGGCTGGCGCTGGTCAGCAGGGCAAAACGGGTCTCGCCCGCCTGAAGCGTGCAGGATCCGCCCAAAGCGCCGGGGGCAACAGGGGACAGATCCACATCGGACACAAAGCGCAGCCCGTCATGGCCGAATTCCATCCGCCAGCTGCCATCCTCATCCTGCCGGAGGTCGGGCAGGGTCGCGCCCCAGTCCAGCATCGGGTTGATCAGCACGGCCAGTTCCGGCGCACCTTCCAACGCTTCGACAATGCGCAGCACCTGCCTGTCGCCGCCAATCGAGCCATCTGCGCGTTCGCCCATCGGCATCAGGTCGGTGACCTGCAAGACCCCCTGCGGCGTGTGATGGGTGGTGCGCAAAACGGCGCTGTCCCCGATATAGTCACGGGTGATCTCCCCCTGCACAGTGGGGCCCACGAAAAACCGCCCGCCGCGTCGCGCATCCAGCATGCCGGTGAAGACCGCATCGCCATCGAAATCCGGCAGGCAGAGGAATTCGATCGCCCCGTCGCGTGCGACAATCGCGGCGGTCAGCGTGTCTCCGATCAGGGCGAAATCGCGGATCGGCGGATAGGCGTTTTTGCGCTGGGGCAGGTCGGCCAGAGCGGTGTCGGCAGGGGTGTGCAACAGCGGACGGGTGATGCGGCCCTCCATCTTATGCCCCCTGACCAAGGTTGATCGACAGCCCGCCATCAATGGCAAAGCTCTGGCCCGTCACATATTCCGCATCCGTCGAAGCCAGATAGACTGCCATTTTCGCCACCTCCCACGGCTGGCCCGCGCGGCCCCACGGGATATGGCTCTCCATCTCCTTGCGCAGTTCGGGATCGTCGATGGCTTCTTGGTTGATCGGCGTCAGGATCATGCCGGGAAGGATGTTATTGGCGGTGATCCTATGCGGCGCCAGTTCCAGCGCCAGCGTGCGGGTCAGCATCCGCAGCCCGCCCTTGGACGCATCATAGGCTGAGGTGCCCCCGCGCGGGACGTTCTCATGCACCGAAGACACGGTGACAATGCGCCCACCGCCGCCCGCTGCCTTACGCATACGGGTGAAGGCCGCCGAAGCCATGGCGGGGCCGGTCAGATTGACGGCGATCACCTTGGACCAGTCCTCGGGGTCCATCTGGTCCAGATCGGCGGGGTCAGGGTCCATCCCGCCGTTATTCACCAGAATATCCGCCGCTCCGAACCGGTCCTGCGTCTTGGCAAAAAGCGCCTCGATGTCGTCAAGCTTGGACAGATCGCATTTCACGATCTCCACCAGACTGCCGTGGGCGGCCACATGATCGGCGGTCTTCTTGGCGCCCGCTTCATCCGAACGGTAGGTGATCACCAGATCCGCCCCCTCCTGCGCGTAGGTCTCGGCAATGGCCGCCCCGATCCCCGACGAGCCGCCGGTGACAATGGCGATTTTGCCTTTCAGGCGGTTGGCGGCTTTGGTCGGTTGCGGCGTTACAGGAGACATCGGATATCCTTTCCTCAGGGGGTGTCTCCCTAACGGGCAGACCCTTTGGAAGTTTCCTTCACTTCGTCGTTTTTGCCGGATGCAGGGCCGCGCGCGCTGGGCTATCATCGCCTCATGCTGAAGCTTGACGACCGTGACCTTGCCATTCTGACAACGCTTGCCCGCGAGGGCCGCATCACCAAAGCGGCGCTGGCCGAGCGTATCAATCTTTCGCCCACGCCCGCTTGGGAGCGGCTGCGCAAACTCGAGGCTGCGGGGCTGGTCGAGGGCTATGGCGCGCGGATCGCGCTGAAAAAACTGGGCCCGCATGTGACGGTCTTTGTGGCCGCCGAGCTGGCCGATCATAAGGCCGCGACCTTCCGCATTTTCGAGGATGCCGTGCAGCCGATCCCCGAGATCGTGAATGTCTGGGCTTTGGGCGGCGGGTTTGATTACCTCATGCAGATCGTCACTCGCGATATCGACAGCTATCAGCGGCTGATCGACACGCTGCTGGAGGGGCGCATCGGGATTGCGCGCTATTTCACCTATATCGTGACCAAGCCGGTAAAGCAGGGCCTGCCGCCCTTTGATCTGCTGGCAGGCCATCTGGACTGAGATCACCCGCGCGGCAGTCCGCTTGGGCTGCGGATGGGTGATCTTCGGTCTCTCAGGCGGGTTGGATCGGGCAGACTGGACGGGAAAGGAGACCCGCCCATGCTGGATGCTGCTATTTCCGACCGAGCCGCCCTGAAAGACCGCCGCCTGCTGCGAAGTTTCGCCTATGTGGATGGCAAATGGCAGGCAGGGGACGCGCGCGCCTTTGCCGTTGTCGACCCGAGCGACGGAGCGGAATTGGGCCATGTCGCCTGCCTCTCGGGCGCGCAGGCCGTGGCAGCCGTTGAGGCGGCCGATCGTGCCTTTGGCGCGTGGTCTGTAACCCTGCCACAAGAGCGCGCGGCGATCCTGCGCCGCTGGTTCGACCTGATTACCGAGGCAAAAGAAGACCTTGCCCGTATCATGGTGGCCGAACAGGGCAAGCCGATATCGGAGGCGCGTGGCGAGATCGACTATGCCGCAAGTTTCGTCGAATTCTACGCCGAGGAAGCCAAGCGCCCCAATGTGGAAAGCGTGACCTCGCATCTGCCCGATGCCGAGATGGAACTCTGGCTGGAGCCTGTTGGCGTGGCGGCGCTGGTCACCCCGTGGAATTTCCCCTCGGCCATGCTGACGCGCAAGGCGGCAGCGGCCTTGGCGGCGGGTTGTACCGTGGTGGCGCATCCATCTGCCGAGACGCCCTATTCGGCGCTGGCCTTGGCGGAACTGGCCGAGCGGGCGGGCGTTCCGGCGGGCGTGTTCAATGTGGTCACGGGCCATGCGCCCGATATCGTCACCCCTTGGTGCGAAGACCCCCGCGTGCGGGCGCTGTCGTTCACCGGCTCCACCGCCATCGGCAAGCTGCTGTATGCGCAATCGGCCCAGACGGTGAAACGGCTGGTGCTGGAACTGGGCGGCCATGCGCCGGTGATCATCTTCAAGGGTGCCGATCTGGACCGTGCCGTGGCCGAGACGCTCAAGGCCAAATTCGCTACCTCGGGGCAGGATTGTCTGGCCGCCAACCGCATTTATGTGGAACGCCCGATCTATGATGCCTTCTGCACGAAATTTACCGAGGCCGTGCAGGCGTTGACCGTCGGGCGCGGGATCGACGACCCCGATATCGGCCCTTTGATGAATGAAGGCGCCATCGCCAAACAGGTCGAGCATCTGGACGACGCTTTGGCCCAAGGCGCGAAGCTGGCCACCGGCGGCACGCATGAGGGGCTGTTCTTCCAGCCGACCGTGCTGACCGATGTGCCCGATGACGCCAAGATCATGCGCGAGGAAACCTTCGGCCCCATCGCGCCGATCACGCCCTTTGATACCGAAGCCGAGGTGATCGCCCGTGCGAATACAGGCGATTACGGGCTGATGGCCTATATCCACAGCCGCGACCCCAAGCGCATCTACCGCATGAGCCGCGCGCTACAGTTCGGCATGGTGGCGGTGAACCGCACCAAGGTCACCGGCGCGCCCATCCCCTTTGGCGGCATGAAGCAATCCGGCCTTGGCCGCGAGGGTGCGCGCATGGGCATGCAGGAATTCATGGAGATCAAATACCTCTGCCGCGACTGGGGTATCTAAGTGATGACGAAAGGAGGCATTATGCTGACCAATGACCAACTCGCCCGCTGGGACCGCGAGAATTTCTTCCACCCCTCGACCCATCTGGCACAGCATGCCCGTGGCGAGACCCCGACCCGCGTGATCCGTACCGCCAAGGGGGTCTATATCGAGGACCGCGATGGCCGCCAGATGCTCGATGCTTTTGCGGGGCTTTACTGCGTGAATGTGGGCTATGGCCGCCCCGAGATCGCCGATGCGATTGCCGATCAGGCGCGCGAGCTGGCCTATTACCACGCCTATGTGGGTCATGGGACGGAGGCCTCGATCACGCTGGCGCAGATGGTCATGGAACGCGCGCCCGAGGGCATGTCCAAGGTCTATTTCGGGCTGTCCGGCTCGGATGCGAATGAAACCAACATCAAGCTGATCTGGTACTACAACAACATCCTGAACCGCCCCGAGAAGAAGAAGATCATCTCGCGCTGGCGGGGCTATCACGGCTCGGGGGTGATGACGGGGTCTCTGACGGGGCTATCGGGTTTCCACAATAAATTCGACCTGCCGCGCGCGCCGATCCTGCATACCGAGGCGCCCTATTACTTCCGTCGCCCCGAGGGGATCGAGACCGAGGAAGCCTTCACCGCCCATTGCGTAGCCGAGCTAGAGGCGCTGATCGAACGCGAGGGCGCCGATACGATCGCCGCCTTCATCGGCGAGCCGGTTCTGGGCACAGGGGGCATCGTGCCGCCGCCCGCAGGCTATTGGGAAGGGGTCCAGAAGGTGCTGACCAAGTACGACATCCTCTTGGTGGCCGATGAGGTCGTCACGGGGTTCGGGCGGCTGGGCACGATGTTCGGCTCGGATCACTACGGGATGAAACCCGACCTGATCACCATCGCCAAAGGGCTGACCTCGGCCTATGCGCCGCTGTCGGGGTCGATTGTGGGTGACAGGATGTGGAAGGTGCTCGAACAGGGTACCGATGAAAACGGCCCGATCGGTCATGGCTGGACCTATTCGGCCCACCCCATTGGCGCGGCAGCAGGGGTGGCCAACCTCAAGCTGATCGACAACCTCGGTCTGGTGGAAAACGCAGGCACAACAGGGGCCTATCTGAATAAGGCGATGAAAGAGGCCTTGGGCGATCATCCGAATGTCGGTGACATCCGTGGCGAGGGCATGCTTTGCGCGGTCGAATTCGTCGAGGACCGCGACAGCCGCCGCTTCTTTGACGCGAGTGCCAAGATCGGCCCGCAGATCGCCACGGCGCTGGCCGCAGAAGGGGTGATCGGGCGCGCCATGCCACAGGGCGATATCCTTGGCTTCGCGCCGCCCCTATGCCTCAGCGAGGCCGAGGCCGATATCATTGTCGCGGCGATGAAAAAGGCGGTTACACAGGTGCTGGGCTGAGCCCGAAGGGGCCGTAGGTCCCTTCGGGCCGAGCGGGGCGGGGTCTCGATGGCCCCGCCCCGCTCGGTCTGCTCGAAACATATCCGCGAGTGTGAATCCCGCTCGGGGCCGCGCGTTTGTCCTAAAATCGCCGTATTGACCCGCTTTGACGATCTGCGGGCACGGTTTGCGGGGAAATGGCGATGATCCGGCATATGATATCACTCTGTCTTCTGGCCATGCTTCTCCCTGTCGCGCTATCGGCCCAGACCACTCTGCGGGTCCTGACCACGGGGGATGCCGGTCGGGGCTGGGAGGCGGTCGGGCGGCTCGATTTTGCGGATGGCGGGTTCTGCACCGCCAGTCTTGTGGCGCCCGATCTGGTTCTGACGGCGGCGCATTGTCTCTTTGATCCCCGTAGCGGGGGCAGGGTCGATATCACCACGGCCCGCTTCCGGATGGGATTGCGCGAAGACCGTGCCTTGGTCGAACGCCAGATCAGGGCGGGGTTTCCCCATCCGCAATATCGCTATCAGGGACCGCAGGCCTTTGACCGCGTGACCTATGATATGGCTCTGCTGCAACTGGATAGGCCCGTGCGGATCTCGCCGGTCATGCCGTTCGATCTGGGGGAGGTGCCCCGCAAGGGCGATCCGCTGCGGGTGGTCTCCTATGCCGAGGGGCGCGAGGCGCTGCCCTCCCTGCAGGCGCGCTGCTATGTGATCCAGAAAAACGAGGGGCGGATGATCACGGATTGTGATGTCGATCATGGGGCCTCCGGTGCGCCGGTCTTCGTCATGAAACATGGCAGGCCGCAGATCGTGGGGGTGGTCTCGGCCAAGGCGCGGCTTGAGGGGCAGCCGGTTGCGGTGGTGGCCGATGCCAGCCTGATGCGCCATATGCTGACCGATCTGCGCCAGCCGGGCGGGCAGCGGGCGAAGATGGTGGGGGGCGCGAAGTTCCTCTCGGTGCCGCCATCCGTTTCGCCTTAGGCTTCCGCACCAATGCGGGCTGTGGCCGAGTGGCAAAAATCTGAAATCCTTCGGGGCAGGAAGGCTTGAAACGGCGTTTGGCCCTTCCCAGATTGAGTGTGTCGGGATGCCGCAACAGGGTCCCGCACCCATTTCATCGCCCATGCCCGGACGGGGTGGGCAACCATCGCTCTGAGAGGATGATACCATGCGTAGCTTTGATCTTTCGCCGCTTTACCGTGCCACTGTCGGTTTTGACCGGATGGCCGACCTGATGGATAGCGTGATGTCGAAAGACGTCTCCCAAACCAGCTATCCCCCCTATAATATCGAAAAAACCGCCGAGAATGCCTATCGCATTACCATCGCTGTCGCGGGGTTTGCCGCAGACGAGCTGACCGTCGAGATGCGCGACGGGGCGCTGATCGTCTCGGGCCGCAAATCCGAGGAAGCCGGACAGAAGACCTATCTGCATCGCGGTATCGCCACCCGCGCTTTCGAGCGTCGTTTCGGGCTGGCCGATCATGTCCGTGTGACCGGTGCCAGCAATGAGGATGGCATGCTGCATATCGATCTGGTGCATGAGGTTCCCGAGGCTCTCAAGCCCCGCCGGATCGAGATTACCAATACGGGTGCGGGCCGTGTCGCGCGCGATATGCGCGATGTGATCGACAATGCGCAATAAGCCATCTGTGTGACGAAGCCGGAGGCGCGGGATATCCCGCGCCTTTTTCTATGCCGTTTCCTATGCCTTGGCCTGCTATACCTTAGCCTGTGTCGGTTGTTCTCAGGGCCGTTCAGGGGCGGGGCGCGCGGCGTTCGACGGCCACGGTTTTCAGGATCGCATGACATTCCGTGTCGGGCCGCAGATCCAGAGCCTGCCGCGAGCGCGCGGTGATCTTGGCCAGCAGCGTCTCTCCGCCACAGCGGATCTGTACCCAGAACCGGTCTTCGGCCTTTGATGTCGGGGTGATTTTCTGCACCTGTCCCGACAGGATATTCAACGCCGAAAGCCCCTCGGGGCGTTGGCGCGACAGGATGACATCACTGGCCTGAATGCGCAGCCGTAGCGTCTGGCCCACGGGATGCGGCTCGGTCAGAAAAAGCGTGCCCCCCGCGCCCTGCACGCGGGTCATGCCATCGGGGTCCTGTCCGGCAACCTGCACATGGATCACCGCGCCCGCCCCGTCCTGCCCGAATAGCGGGGCCAGATCCGGCTCGGCCAGCAGGGTCTGAAGCGGTCCCGAAGCGCGGGTTCTGCCGGCCTCGATCACCACCAGCGTATCGGCCAGCCGCGCGATCTCGGACACGGAATGGCTGACATAGACAATCGGCAGGCCGGTATCGCGCAGATTCTCCAGAAAGGGCAGGATCTCGGCACGGCGGGGGGTATCAAGCGCCGCCAGCGGTTCGTCCATCAACAGGATCTGCGGTTTGGACAGTAGGGCGCGACCGATCGAGATGCGGGCTTTTTCGCCGCCCGAGAGCGCCGCGACCCTGCGCCCGAGCAAGGGCGCGATGCCCAGCATTCCGATCACCTGATCGAAATCCGGCCCCTGTGCGTCTTTGGGGGCGCGCCTGCGGC
Organism: Thioclava sp. GXIMD4216; assembly: GCF_037949285.1. Lineage (NCBI taxonomy): Bacteria > Pseudomonadati > Pseudomonadota > Alphaproteobacteria > Rhodobacterales > Paracoccaceae > Thioclava > Thioclava sp. GXIMD4216. The sequence goes on along the minus strand of NZ_CP149926.1, from coordinate 103,379 downwards.
CATAATCCAGATTGCCCCTGACACCCAGATGGGGAAACAGGCGCGGTTCTTGAAAGACATAACCGATGCGGCGTTTATGGAGGGGCAGATTGGTGCGGGTGGCGCTGTCAAACAGCACCGTTCCGCCCAATGTGATGCGACCGGCAGCGGGGCGCAGAAGCCCCGAGATCGCGTTGACGATGGTGGATTTGCCCGCTCCTGAGGGTCCGAACAGCGCGGTGACGCCGGTGGGGGCGGTGAACTCGGCCGATAGGTCAAGCTGTCCGGCGCGGTGCTTCAGGCAGACCTTGAGCATCCTATGCCCCCCTGATCCGTTTGGCGATCATCCGCGAGACGGATTCCGACACCAGCATGGCCGTGACCGCAATCGCGATGGAAATCCCCGCAAGCTTGGCCACCGAGGCCTCGGCACCGGGCACCTGCAGCAGGGCATAGATCGCTGAAGGCAGTGTCTGGGTCCGCCCCGGAATGTTGGAGACAAAGGTGATGGTGGCCCCGAATTCGCCCATCGCCTTGGCAAAGGCGAGGATCATCCCCGCGATGATCCCCGGCGCGATCAGCGGCAGCGTGATGCTGAAGAACATGCCCAAAGGGCGCGCGCCAAGGGTGCGGGCGGCCTGTTCAAGGCCGGGATCGACGGCTTCGATGGCCAGCCATATCGCCCGCACCATCAGCGGAAAGCCCATCACCGCAGCGGCCAGCGCCGCCCCCGTCCATTGGAAGGCGAAGACCAGCCCGATGGCATGGTCGAGCACGCGCCCCACCGGCCCGTTACGGCCAAAAAGCAGCAGCAGGATGTAACCGGTGACGACAGGGGGCAGGATCAGCGGCAGATGAACCAGCGCATTCAGCCCCCAGACAAGCGGCCCGCGCCCCCGCGCCAGCACCAGCGCGACCGCAATCGCCACCGGCAGCGCGCAAAGCACCGCCACCAGCGAGACTTTCAGCGACAGCGCGATGGCGGCCCATTCTTCGGGGCTGAGCATGGGCATCTGCTCAGGGCTTTACCGTGAAGCCCTGTGCTGCAAATATCTTTTTGGCAGCGGGCGTGGTCAGATAGGCCAGAAAGGCTTTGGCCCCCGCCGCATCGGCGCCGGTATTCAGCAGCGCCACCGGATAGGTGATCGCATCATGGCTGTCTTCGGGGAAGGTGGCGGCAATATGCACATGCGGTTCGGCATGGGCATCGGTGGCATAGACGATGCCATAGGGGCTTTCCCCCGTGGCCACCAAGGCCAGAGCCGCGCGCACGTTATCGGCCTGTGCGACATGTGCGGAAAGCTGGTCCCACAGCCCCAGATGGGTCAGCGCCTGCTTTCCATAGACCCCCGCCGGTACGCTATCGACAAGTGCCATAGCCAGAAAACCGTCTTGGCCCAAGGCTTTGGGCAAGTCTGCGGGGGTGGTCTGCACATCGTCATGGGCCACCAGAACCAGCGCGTTGCCCAGCAGGTCGTGGCGGGTGCCTGCAATGGTCGCGCCGGATGTCTCGACCTCGTCCATCCAGTCGGTCGAGGCCGAGATGAACATATCGGCTGGCGCTCCGGCCTCGATCTGGCGGGCCAGCTTCGACGAGCCCGCATAGGAGATGGTCACCGGATCATGCGTTTCGCTCCAGTCCTGCGCGATCTCGTCCAGCGCGGTTTTCATCGAGGCGGCGGCAAAGATGACGGGGTCCGCTGCGGCGGCAAGCGGGCTCATCAGGACGGTGGTCAGGGCAAGAAGGGGCAGGGCGCGCATGCGGGGATCTCCGATATGTTTTGCTGAACATAACCCTTTTCTGCTTCCCGTCCATAGGCTTCAGTCGCGGGGGCCGGTCAGGGCCTCGAGCGCGGCAATGTCGTCGTTGCAGCTTTCGCGGAACCGTTCCAGCAGTTGGCGATACAGCCGCAGCACTTCGGTGCCGGTTTCGGTCAGATGCGCGCCGCCGCCCCTTGTTCCACCGCGCGCCGAGGACACGACCGGTGCGCAAAAGCCTGCATTCATCTCTTCCACCAGGGCCCATGCGCGGCGATAGCTCATGCCCATGCGGCGTCCGGCGGCGGAAATGGAGCCTTCTTCGGCAATGGCCTGCAAAAGATCGGCCTTGCCGGGCCCCATCATGATCGGGTCCCAGTAAAGGCGCAGGGCGATACGGTTTGGCGGCATGCGAATGTCCTGACAGGGCATGGAAACAGCCCCGATCATCCTGCCCGCCCGCCCCGAAGGCAAGCCGCGCCGCGCCATTTTCTCGAAAGACAAGGCGGGCAAGGCAGGGTATGAAAGGGGTATGGATAAAGAGATTGATGTTATTGCCCCGAACCTCAAGCGTCGCCTGTCCGGCGTGACCGCGACGATTGTTCGGCTTGTGCCCCTGCAGGCGCGCAAGATCGGTATTGTGACCACCGGGCCGGGTTTGCCCGAAACCGTGCCGCATGTCGCCCTATGGCGCGTGCCGTTTCTGAAGCGTCGCCGCCGTGTCTGGCATGCGCGGCGCAATGTGGAAATGGCTCTGGGGCTGGCGCTGAAATATCTGTGTTTCATGGATCTGAAGCTGCTATTCACCTCGGCCAGCCAGCGGCAGCATACGGGCTATACGAAATGGCTGATCGGGCAGATGGACGCGGTGGTGGCGACCTCGGCGCGCACGGCGGAATACCTGAGCGTGCCCAATCATGTGATCCATCATGGCATCGATATCTCGGGGTTCGACAGGGCGCAGGACCGTAGCGCCTTGCGCGCATCGATGAATCTGCCGCGCGGGGTGCTGATCGGCTGTTACGGGCGGGTCCGCCATCAGAAGGGCACCGATGCTTTTGTGGAGGCGATGATCGCGCTGCTGCCCTCGCGCCCCAATGTCTCGGCGCTGGTGATGGGCCGCGCAACCGAAGGGCATTCGGAATTTCTGGCGGGGCTGAAGCGTAAAGTGGGGCAGGCGGGGCTGGAGCATCGCATCCTGTTCATGCCCGAGGTCTCGGTCGATCGCATGGCCGACTGGTATCGGGTGCTTGATCTTTACGTTGCGCCGCAGCGTTGGGAGGGCTTCGGCCTGACGCCCATCGAGGCAATGGCCTGCCATGTGCCGGTGGTGGCGACCCGCGTGGGCGCCTTCGAGGAGATCGTGACGCCGGAAAGCGGCAAGCTGGTCGATCCGGGCGATATAGAGGGCATGAGCGCGGCGGTGGCGGGCTATCTGGATGATCCGCAATCGATGGCCGCGGCAGGGCGTGCGGCGCGGCGCAATGTCGAGGCGCGCTTCCAGATTGATGCCGAAGCCGATGCGCTGATCGCTGTCTATCGCGATCTGCTGGCATGACGCGGGCGGGTTTCTATCTGGCGCGGCTTTTGCGGCAGGAGGCACCTCTGGCCGCGATGTCGGTGGATCAGGCGGATCTGCTGGCGGGGCTTGCGGGCAAATCGGTGGCGCTGGTGGGCAATGCGCGGTCGCTGGCGGAAACGCGGCACGGGGCCGAGATCGATGCGCAGGATGTGGTGGTGCGGATCAACCGTGCCCCGATGCCGTCGGTGGCAAGCCACGGCACCCGCACGGACTGGCTGGCCCTTGCGACGCGGCTCGGGGCGCAGGACCGTGCCCGCATCGGGGCGGGGCGGTATCTGTGGATGAGTCACAAACGCAAACGGCTGGATTGGCAAACGGCCACAAGCCACGGTTTCTATCTGCACCCTCTGGCCGATTATGCGGATCTGCAAAGCCGGCTTGGCGCGCAGCCCACCACGGGGGCGATGATGATCGACCTTCTCTTGCGCTCGGATCTGCGGCAGTTGACGCTATACGGCTTTGATTTCTTTGCCTCTTTGTCGCTTTCGGGCAGCCGCAGCGCCAAAGATGTGCCGCATGATTTCACCTCCGAGGCCGATTTCGTCGCAGGGCTGATGGCGCAAGATAACCGCCTTATTCGCCGCTAATTTCGCGAAAACCCTTTAAATATACGGCCATTCGGGCTATGTCGCACCTCGTCCGAAGTACAAGGAGGGCCTAAATTGGGCTATAAAGTCGTCGTTGCTGGCGCCACGGGTAATGTGGGCCGCGAAATGCTGAATATTCTCGCCGAGCGCGAGTTCCCTGCCGATGAGGTTGTTGCTCTGGCGTCGCGCCGGAGCCTTGGTACTGAGGTCAGCTATGGCGACAAGACACTCAAGTGCAAGGACATCGAAGGGTTCGACTTCTCTGGCTATGACATTGCGCTCTTCGCCATCGGCTCGGATGCGACCAAGCAATACGCGCCGATCGCGGCGAAAGCGGGTTGCGTTGTCATCGATAACTCCTCGCTCTACCGCTACGATCCGGAGATTCCGCTGGTCGTGCCGGAAGTGAACCCCGAGGCGGTTGATGGCTACACCAAGAAGAACATCATCGCGAACCCCAACTGCTCGACCGCGCAGATGGTTGTGGCGCTCAAGCCGCTGCATGACCGTGCCAAGATCAAGCGCGTTGTCGTGTCGACCTACCAGTCGGTGTCCGGCTCGGGCAAGGAAGGGATCGATGAGCTGTGGGACCAGACCAAGGGCCTTTACGTCCCCGGTCAGGAAAAAGAGCCGAAGAAATTCACCAAGCAGATCGCTTTCAACGTGATTCCCCATATCGACGTCTTCATGGAAGACGGCTCGACCAAGGAAGAATGGAAGATGGTGGCCGAGACCAAGAAAATCGTCGATCCGGCGATCAAGGTCACCGCGACCTGTGTGCGCGTGCCGGTCTTTGTGGGTCACTCGGAAGCGATCAACCTCGAGTTCGAAGAGTTCCTTGATGAGGACGAAGCCCGCGATATCCTGCGTGAAGCCCCCGGTATTCTGGTGGTCGATAAGCGCGAGGATGGCGGCTATGTCACCCCCGTGGAATGCGTGGGCGATTACGCGACCTTCATCTCGCGCATCCGTCAGGACAGCACCATCGAGAATGGTCTGAACCTGTGGTGCGTGTCGGATAACCTGCGCAAGGGCGCGGCGCTGAATGCCGTGCAGATTGCCGAAACGCTTGGGAAGCGCTGCCTGAAAAAAGGCTAAGCGCCAGACTGGACTGATGTCGAAACGCCCGGAGAGTTCTCCGGGCGTTTTGCATTGACGCAATCGTCATTGGCGGAGGCGGGGGATTATGCGGGCGGGGGCTTGTCAGCCTCTGTCCGACCGATCACCTTCGTGAATAGTCGGGGAGGAGAATGTGATGCGTTTGATAATGGCCGGACTGGTCGTGGCATTGCCGCAAACGGTATGGGCAGAGGATCTTTTGCAGGCGCAGATACGTCGTGTCACGCTGTATCCGCAAGGGGCCGAGGTGACGCGGCAGGTGCAGGTTCCGGATGGGGCGGGCACCGTGCGGGTTGCGGGACTGCCTGCCAGCCTTGATCTTGACCGGCTTCGGATCGCGGGTGAGGGCGTCAGCCTTTCGGGCGTGCGGCTTGTCTCGGGGCAGGGGGCGGGCGACAGCCCTGTCGTGCAGGAGGCGCGCGCCAAGCTTGCGCAAATGACCGAGGATCTGGCGCAGAAAGAGGATGCGGTCGCGCTTTTGCGGGCCAAAGCCGAGGCGGCGCTGGATCGGGTGGTCTATCTGCGTGGGATCGGGGCGGCGCAGGCCACGCCCGAGCAGGCGCTTGCGATTGGCGATGAGGTCGAAGCGCGTGCTCTGGCGGCGCGTCAGACCGCCTTGCATGCGCAAGCGGAGGCGCGCCGTGCCGAGGCGGCACTGGCCCCTGACCGACGCGCGTTGCAGCGCGCGCAGGATGATCTGGCGCAACTTTTGGCCAAAGCGGAGAATGGCCAGTGGCTGGAGGCCACGGCCAGCGGGCATGGGGTGCTGACGCTGACGAGCTTTGCCGATGATGCGGGCTGGTCGCCGGTGTATGATATGCGTCTGGACCGCGGCGCCAAGCGGATTGATCTTACGCGGCTGGTGTCGGTGCATCAGTCGAGCGGCGAGGACTGGCACAATGTCGATCTGACCCTGTCAACCGCGCGCCCGAATGACCGCATGGATCCGTCCGAGCTATGGCCGCTTTTGCGCAGCGTCGGGCCGGACCGTCCGGTTCTGCGAACGATGGGGGCGGAATATGCCGCAGCCGAGGTCGAGGCGGCACCGATGCGGAAGGCGGATCTGCTAGCACCGCAAATGGAGGGGGTGTCGCTTGTCTATCATCTGCCGCAGAAGGTGGATATGCGCGACGGGGCCGAGGCGCTGCGTCTGAAGATGGATGATCTGTCCTTGAAGGCCGCAAGCTGGGCGGAGGCCGTGCCTTCGCGCGATGCAACCGCCTATCTGGTGGCCGAGGCGACCAATAGCGGGTCCGAGCCGATTCTGCCCGGTCCGGTGATGCTTTATGCCGATGGGCGTCTGGTCGGTCAGGGTGCCCTCCCGCTGACGATGCCGGGCCAGACGGTCACCCAGGGGTTCGGAGCGATTGACGGGCTTGTGCTGACCCGCAAGCAGACCCGCCAGTCTGGAGATCGCGGGGTGATCGCGCGCCGGAATGAACAGGTGGAGACCGTGCGGATGACCGTCGAGAACCATACCGACCAGTCATGGCCCCTGCGGGTGGTGGATCAGGTGCCTTATTCGGAACAGGATGATCTGAAGATCAGCTGGAATGCCTCGCCCGAGGTCAGCCAGACCGATCTTGACGACAAGACCGGTCTTCTGGGATGGCGGTTTGACCTGCCCGCGCAGGCCAGCCGCGAGATCACGCTTACGACGCGATTGGAGTGGCCCGCAGATCAGGTTCTGCACTGAACCTGACCGCCTGCGCCGCGCGGCGGGACCGGAACATCGCATTGCTGAAAGCGGCGTCCAGCTCGTCTTCGGTGGGGGCGGTCGAAACGGCGACCAGCTTCGGGCGGTCCGGTTCCGGGCGCGGTTTGCGGCGCAGCGAATGGAAGACGGGCTGGGGCTGCACGAGGGGCTCGATCTCTGCCGTTGCCGTGGCAGCTTGAGGTGCGGTTTGCAGCATCGGAGCCGGAACCGGTTCGGGCGCCGCTTCGGCGGCAGCTTCGGGGCGCAGGCCGGGGAAGGGAGAATGGTAGCGGCGGGTCAGTTCGCCCAGATTCTGGCCGATATCATGTAGGCTGCAGAGGAAATCCTGCGACGGGAAGTCATGCAGGCAGACCTGCTCTTCACCGTTATGGCGCAGCACGAACCCGAGACCGCGCAGCTGGGCCTGAAGATCCAGCCAGCCATCGGCCAGCTCGAAACATTCCGCCAGTGCCACATGCTTGCGCAGGCGTTCGGCGACGGTGCTGCCCCCCTGAGACAGGGAAGCCAGAAGAGCGCCGCGGATCAGGTCCGCGGGGGACTTTGCTTGCGCGCGTGCCGTGCGTTCGATCAGGTGGATCATGTCTGCCGGCAGGCGGAGGGTGACGAGGTGTGATGCAATCTGGGTCATGTCGCCAGATTGCATCCCTGTCCTTAATCGCGAGTTAAGCGAACTTGCTCTTTTTTATTAAAACCGCCTCAGACGGCTTCAAACCCATTCTTGTTGGGGTTGTACTGGCGCAGATCACCGCTGCCGATGTCGTGCCACAGCCCGTGCAGCGTCATCTGACCCGATTCGACAGCCGCCGTGACAAAGGGGAAGGTCATCAGGTTTTCAAGGCTGACCATAACGGCCTCTTGTTCAAGCGCCGTGATTCGCTCTTCTTCCGGCAGATCCTTGACGCGTTCGAAGCCGGGACGCAGCAGGTTGAGCCAGGTGCCCACGAACGAGGTCTTGTCTTCCAGTTCGGGCGCATGGCCGGTGCACATCGCGTTGCACCCTGCCACGCCACCGCAATTCGAGTGGCCGAGCACGATCAGATGCGACACTTTCAGCGCCTGTACGGCATATTCCAGTGCGGCGGAGGTGCCGTGATGTTCGCCATCGGGCTCATAGGGCGGCACGAGGTTCGCGATATTACGGTGAATGAAGAACTCGCCCGAGTCGGCACCGAAGATCGAGGTGACATGCACACGCGAATCGCAGCACGAGATCACCATCGCACGCGGGCGCTGGCCCTCATCGGCGAGCTTTTTGTACCATACGGAATTTTCCGAATAGGTGGTTGCTTTCCAGCCGTGGAAGCGTTGCACCAAAGTCGGCGGCAACAGTTTTACACGTTCCCTCATGATCATCCCCTATAATGATTTCCCCTTACTTAGACCCGATACAAGGGGAGTTCGAGAGATTTTCCGGGGGTTAGGCAGAGTTTTTCCTAATTATGAAAGCTTTTCTTGAGACCTTTCCTGCATGGTGAATGTCGACCGTGGGGGTCATGGGGGGCAGGCTATACCTGCCAAAATGGGGTCCTTGAAAGCCATACGTGTTCTGTATGGTCAGTATGATGTGACCCGACGCAATGCGGAGGGTGCCAGTTTGGCAAATGTTACGAAATTGCGCTGCAATGAAACGGTGCGGATTGAACAGGCCCGGATCGTCGCGCTTTATGCCCAGTTGGGGCAGCAGGCAGCCGAACGGCTGATGGCCAGCGCAATCGAGGATCTGGCGATGCATATGGTTGCCATTGATGCCGCCGTGCAGAAAAACCAGCTCGGGGCGTTTGACGACGCCGTGACCTCGCTTATTCCGTTGGCGCGTCAGGTGGGAATGACCAAGCTGGAGCAGGTGACGCGGGATCTGCGGGACTGTATGCGGGCGCAGGATCTGGTGGCCTCGCGTGCTGTTTTGGCACGGTTGATGCGGATCGGGGACCGCTCGCTGAGCGAGGTTTGGGATCTGGAGGATATGAGCATCTAGGCGGGGGGCACCGCAGATCATGGTGCAAAGCCGCGTGAGAACGCGGCTGACGCTCCGGCGTGCTCTTGCAGGTGGCGCAGAGCAGGTTAGGCTGAGGCAAATGTCCAACCGATCCGGAAGCTTCTGATGTCTTTGCCTGTCCTGCCCGACCGTCCTGCCATGCGTTTCGCGCAAAGCGACGCACCGTTGCCGCTTTATATTACCGAAGGGGGGCTGCCGGCCGCGCTGACGGAGGCGCAGGTGGCATGGGCCAAGGCGCAAGGCTTTACCGGCGCTCTGGGGCAGATCTGTGTGCTTCCCGATGCCGAGGGGGGGCTGTCTGCGGCGCTTTTCGGCTGGGGCAGCGCGGCCAGCCGGGCGCGCGGGCGGTTCCATCTGGCGCGTGCGGCCACGGCCCTGCCCGAAGGCGTTTGGTCCTTGCAGGGCGATCTGTCGGGTGCCGCATCTGAAGAGGCGGCGCTTGGCTGGTTGCTGGCGGGCTATGCCTATGAGCGTTATGCCAAAGCTGCCGCGCCCAAGGCCCGCCTGCATTGTCCCGCAGGGCTGGATGCGGCGCGCCTTGAAGCGATAGCTGCAGGTGAAGCCCTGACCCGCGATCTGATCAATACGCCAGCCAATGATATGGGGCCGGAAGAGCTGGAGCGTGCGATCAAGGATCTGGCCGACCAGCACGGGGCCGAACTGAACTCGATCATCGGCGAGAAGCTGGTCGAGAAAGGATTTCCGCTGATTTACGCGGTGGGGCAGGCCAGCCCGCGGGCACCGCGACTGGTCGAGATGCGCTGGGGCAGCGAGGGGCCGGAACTGACGCTGGTGGGGAAGGGCGTGTGTTTCGATACGGGTGGTCTCAACCTCAAACCCGGCAGCTCGATGGGGCTGATGAAAAAGGATATGGGCGGGGCGGCCACGGTGCTGGGCCTTGCGCATATGATCATGGCCCTGAAACTGCCGCTGCGGCTGCGCGTTCTGGTGCCTGCGGTGGAAAATGCGGTGTCGGGCAATGCGTTCCGTCCGCAAGATGTCTATACCTCCCGCAAGGGGCTGACGGTCGAGATCAACAACACCGATGCCGAGGGCCGTCTGGTGCTGGCCGATGCGCTGGCCTATGCCGATGAGGAAAAGCCCGATCTGGTGCTTTGCATGGCCACCCTGACCGGCGCCGCCCGCGTGGCCTTGGGGCCGGACGTGCCGCCATTCTATACCGATGACGAGGATCTTGCCGCCGCGCTGGCAGAGGGGGCCGCGCAGGTTGCCGACCCGCTATGGCGGATGCCGTTCTGGTGCCCCTATGAGGACAAGATCGAACCCGGCATCGCCGATCTGGACAATGCGCCGGCAGGGGGGATGGCAGGCTCGATTACAGCGGCATTGTTCCTGCGCCGCTTCGTCACTGAAACCGAGGGCTTTGTCCATTTCGACATCTATGGCTGGCAACCTTCGGCGGCTCCGGCGCGACCGAAAGGGGGGGTGGGGCAGGGCGCGCGGGCCATTCTTGCGGCCTTGCCCGCCATGCTGGGGCTGCCCGCATGACGCCTGCCGGATGTGATCCCCTGCACGGGTTGGACAGGCGGCTGACCCCCTATTCCGGCTCGGTGGCACTGGTTGCCCTCAAGGGGAAAGTGGCCGCGATCAGCTTTACCGAGGGCCGGCCTGCGCGGGTCGCTGTGCCAGTGGTGGATCTATGTGACGCCCCCGCCGGAGCACGTGACCGGCAGCTTGTTTTCGGGGCGGGCGTGACCGTGATCGACGAACGCGCGGGATGGGCCTTCGTTCAGGCCGCAGCCGACCACTATTGCGGCTGGGTGCCTCTGACCGCTTTGGGGCAGGGCGGGGATGTCACCCATGTGGTCTGTGCCCCTGCCACCCATATCTATCGCGAGGCCTCCATCAAGCGCGGCGAGGTCATGGCCCTGCCGATCGGCGCAGGGCTTTGCGCGATACGGGAAGAGGGCGGCTTTGTCGTGACAGCGGAAGGCTTCGTGCCGCGCCAGCATCTGCGCGCGGTGACCGCCCCCGAGGCCGATCCTGTGGCCGTGGCCGAACGTCTGCTGGGGGCTCCCTATCTCTGGGGGGGGAACGGCTATGACGGGATCGACTGTTCGGGGCTCGTGCAGCTGTCTTACCGGCTTTGCGGTATCGCCTGTCCGGCCGATAGTGACCAGCAGTGGCACGGTTTCGGGCAGGTGCTTCCGGAAGAGGTTCCGGTTATCCGCGGGGATCTGTTCTTCTGGAAGGGGCATGTGGCGATGGCGGTCGATGACACGCGCCTGATCCATGCCAATGGCCACCATATGGCGGTCCGTTACGAACCGATCCGCGACACGATGGAGCGCATCGCCGCCTCCGGCGAGGGGATCTATCTGGGCCGCAAGCGCAGGCTCTAATCGATCGGGCGGATCAGCTTGCGCTCCAGAACCTGTAGCACCTGTGCAAGGTCATGGCCGCGTTTGAGGATCCGCCCGTCCATGCCGATCACCGAATACATCCCCTGCCGGTTGCGCAGGGCGGGGCGCTTTTCGATGCGGTAGATCGGGTATTCTGCCGCCCGGCGGAAGACCGAGAAAATCGCCACATCCCTGAGAAAGCTCATGCCGTAATCACGCCATTCACCAGCTGCGACCATGCGGCCATAGACCGAGAGGATGACCGAAAGCTCGTGGCGGTCGAAGGCGATTTGCGGTGTGCCTCCGGAAAGAGGCGGCATATTTTGCACTGTCATGGGGCCAGCCTGCCACCGCTTTGCGTTTCGCGCAATCTTTTCCAAGGGGCCGCAGCACGGCGCGGGTGCCATTATGAGCGGAAAGTGAATGCGGTTAATCAATTCTTGGTTTAGCCAGATTCCGGTCTTGAAATGACCTTTTTGCCCCCTCGAAGGTGCCGCGATCCGCTGTCAGGAAAGAGAGAGCGAAAGCAAACGCTCTGTTCCGGTGCCGCAGTTAACAGCCCCCACCCAGTATGCGGCACCGGAACAGTCTTTCCCCCTCTTTGCGATCCATGCCTTTCGGGCCGAACTGCACAGGCCAGTTGCGGCGGGGCCTGCCCGATTGCGGATGACCGGCTGTGCAGGGCGCGTTCAGATGGGCGCGGGCCTTTCGTGGGCGGTTTTCCTCGTGGGGGGGGCGGGCTGACGGAAAACCTGTTTTGTCTCACAGCGGAGGCTGGCATAGTGTCCAGGATGTGCAGAGCCATTACGCGTCTTCGCATAAGCTATTTCACAAGGAGCCACAGATGCAGCGTTTCATTACTTTTTCCGCAGCGGTCCTGCTGATGGGCAGCTCGGTCGCGGCGGTGTATGCCGATGTCGCAGATCCGACGGTCAAAGCCTGGCAGGACGGAATGAAAGAGCTGCGTCAGTCGTCCAATATTCTGGGCGATATGGCCAAGGGCAAAAGCAGCTTTGATGCCGAGATCGCGGCCTCTGCCGCTTCGGCGCTGAAGGAAGAGGCCAAGAAGGTGGCGCCTTTGTTCGAAGCCAAGGCCACAGACCCTGAATCGGAAGCCAAATCCAGCATCTGGGACAACTGGGAGGCCTTCACCTCTCATGCCACCGATCTCGAGGTCGCCTCGGCGCAGATGGACACCTCGTCTCTGGCGGGCGTGCGGGAAGGGATGCAGGCGGTTGGTGCGGCCTGCGGCGGCTGCCATAAGCAGTTCAAGGAATAACCGTGCCTCTTGCGGGCGGGGTTTTGGCCCTGTCCGCAAAGGCGCTGTCCGTAAAGCCTGTCGGCCCCGCAATGGGCCGCAGGGGCCGTGCCGCCCGTGTCCGGCGTCACGGGCGCGGGTCGGATTGGCAGGCCGCAATCCCGCCAATCCCGCAGCTCGCGCCAAGATGCGCGACGCGCATTCTCAACCGCAATCTACGTTATAGACATTGCCTGCCTCGTCGAGGCGGAAGACGATCCGATGCGGTTGGTAAAGCTGGTCTTCCACACCGCGCCATTCGACCACGCGGTATTTCGTGTCACCAAGCGGCAGGGTCGAGACGACGCTGCCCGGCTGGCCAAGCACATAAGAATAGGCTTTGGCCCCGCAAAGATCGGGCTCGCGTTCGTTCAGCCCGTCGGCGGAATTTTCCGGCTGGATCAGGGCTTGAGCTGATTCGGGGAGGATCGGGGTCGGGGCCAGTTCTTGTTGGGAAGGCTGGCAGGCGGCCAATAGGCCAATCGCTGCGAAGGCGTAAACTCGGGTCAACATGTCGCTCTCTTGCTTGTGTTTGCGCGCATTGTGCCTCAGGTTCGGATAAAATTCCATATGACGGAGAAGGCCAATGAGAACCCGTGCTGCTGTTGCACTAGAGGCAGGTAAGCCCTTGGAAATTATGGAAGTGGAGCTTGATCCGCCGAAGAAGGGGGAGGTGTTGGTCGAGATCAAGGCCACGGGCCTATGCCATACGGATGCCTTCACGCTCTCGGGCGCGGACCCCGAGGGGCTTTTTCCGTCGATTCTCGGCCATGAGGGCGCGGGCGTCGTGATCGAGGTGGGCGAGGGCGTGACCACGCTCAAACCGGGCGATCACGTGATCCCGCTCTATACGCCCGAGTGCCGCGAGTGCCCCTCCTGCCGCTCGGGCAAGACCAACCTCTGCACCGCGATCCGCAATACCCAAGGTCAGGGGCTGATGCCCGATGGGACGACGCGCTTCCATATGCTGGATGGCACGCCGATCTATCACTACATGGGCTGTTCGACCTTTGCCCAGCATACCGTGATGCCGGAAATCGCTTTGGCGAAAGTGCGTGAGGACGCGCCTTTCGACAAGATCTGCTATATCGGCTGCGGCGTGACCACCGGCATCGGTGCGGTGATCAATACCGCAGGTGTCGAGATCGGCTCGACCGCGGCAGTGTTCGGCTTGGGCGGGATCGGTCTGAACGTCATTCAGGGGCTGCGGATGGCGGGGGCCGATATGATCATCGGCGTTGACCTGAATGACGACAAGGCCGAGATGGCCAAGAAATTCGGCATGACCCATTTCGTGAATCCTTCGAAGATCGAAGGCAGTGTCGTGCAGGAGATCGTCAATCTGACGAAGAAGGGCGATGACCAGATCGGTGGCGTGGATTATTCGTTCGATGCGACCGGCAACGTCAAGGTCATGCGCGATGCGCTGGAATGTTCGCATCGTGGCTGGGGTGTGTCGGTGATTATCGGTGTGGCGCCGGCAGGGGCCGAGATTTCGACCCGCCCGTTCCAGCTGGTCACCGGCCGCGTCTGGAAGGGCACCGCCTTTGGGGGCGCCAAGGGCCGGACCGACGTGCCGAAGTTTGTTGACTGGTATATGGATGGTAAGATCGAGATCGATCCGATGATCACCCATGTTCTGAAGCTGGAGGAGATCAACCACGGCTTCGACCTGATGCATGAGGGCAAGTCGATCCGCGCGGTCGTGCAATACTGAGCTCGGCTTAGGCCGATGGGAAGGAGGGGGCGCTCGCGCCCCCTCTTTGCGTTTCCCGCAAATTCACCCCCTGAGGATATTTCTAGCAGCTGGAAGCAGACGTGCCGAGATAGCGGCGGAGCGCTTCGGGGGGGTGTGACAGAAGGCGGTCTGTCGGTTCTGGCGGATAGGCGCGGCCCTCTGCTACGAGGATTGTTTGCGGGCAGAGTTGGCGCGCATCTTCGGGGTCATGGGTGACCATGAGGATGGTGAAATCATGGTGTCTGGCGAGGGTTTCGGTGAGGTGGAGCATCTCGGTTTTCAATGCGGGGCCGAGGGCTGCGAAGGCCTCGTCGAGGAGGAGGAGGGGGCGGTTGCGCAGGAGCGCGCGGGCAAGGGCTGCGCGGCTTTGCTGACCGCCCGAGAGTTCGGCGGGGCGGCGGGTGCCCAGATCCTGCAGGCCCGTGGCGGCAAGGACGTTTTCGATGCGCTGGTGATCTTCGGGCGAGAGGCGCAGGCGCGGCGAGATTCCGAGGCCGAGATTTTGCGCGATGCTGAGATGGGGGAACAGGTTCTGGTCCTGAAACAGGATCGAGAGCGGGCGTTTGCCCGGCGGGATCTGGACAAGATCCTGCCCCTGCCAGAGCACACGTCCCCGTTCCGGCGCGAAGAGGCCGGCAATGGCGGCAAGCAGGGTGGATTTGCCCGCGCCCGAAGGCCCGATCAGTGCGGTATGCTGGCCTTGTTCGATGTTCAGGTTGGCCTCGAGGTGCCAGTCGTTTTGCGTCAGGCGCAGGTTATCGAGGGTCAGCATGATGTCCGATCCGGTCGAAAAGGGCGAAGAGCCCGAAGGTGAGTGTCAGAAGCAATGTGGCGGCGGCGGCGGCCTGATCCAGCCGGTAGCTGCCCATCAGCTGGAAGATCGCCAGCGGCAGGGTGCGGGTCTGGCCATCGGAGAAGAGGGTGATGACACCCAGATCGCCCATCGAGAAGGCGCAGGCCAGCCCTGCGGAAAAGCCCAAGGGACGGGCGAGGCGGGGCAGGGTGAGCCGCCGCAATTTGGCCCATCCGCTTAGGTCCAAGGATGTGGCGAGCCGGTCGTAATCGGCTTGCAGGGATTGGATTTCGGGCAGCAGAAGGCGGGTGATGAAGGGCAGGGACAGCGTGGCGTTGACCACCAGTGTGACCGGCACGAGGAGGCTTGTCGGTGCGGCAAAGGGCTGGATCAGCAGGAAAAGTCCTGTGCCCAGCACCAGCCCCGAGGCGGCCAGTGGCAGCATGGCGGAGCCTTCCGCCCAGCGATGGCGCGGGGCCGCCAGTGCCAGAGGGAGGGCCAATGCCAGCGCCAGCACGGTGGAGCCGAGTGCGATGGTCAGCGAGGTGGCCGCGGCTTTCCAGACCATAAGGGGCAGGGCCGGAAAGGCGGGCAGGCCACGCCAGAGGATCAAACCGATGGGCAGTAGAAGAAACAGTGCGGCAAGGACGATGATGGCTGCATCGCCCGACCGTTGCCAGAGGCTTGACGGGCCATAGAGGGTGGGGCGGTCCAGCCCTGCGCCGAAGCCCGTGGGGGCCGAGATCTTGGCCCCGATCCCCACGGCCAGCACGCAGAGCGCGACCTGCACCAGCGCGAGGCTTGCGGCGCGGCCTGTATCGTAATCGAAGCGGAACGCTTGGTAGATGGCCAGCTCGACCGTGGTGGCCGAGGGGCCTCCGCCCAAGGTCAGCGCAACGGCGAAGCTGCCCAGACAGACGAGGAAGATGGCGATGAAGGCGCCGGGCAGGGTGGCGCGCAGCATCGGGGTTTCGATGTGGCGGCGTCGGGCGGGGCCGTCGAAATCCAGCATCATGGCAAGGCGCAGGCGTTCGGCGGGGATGGCCTGCCAGCCTTGCAGCACCATGCGGGTGGCCAGTGGCAGGTTGAAGAACACATGGGCCAGAATGACCCCATGCGCGCCATAGATGGTCATTGTCGGCAGACCGAGCGCGCCGAGCGCCTGATTGAGCAGCCCGCTACGGCCGAAGACCGCCAGCAGTCCCAGAATGGCGGCGATGACCGGCAGGATGAAGGGCGCACCAAGTGCGGTGATCAGCACGCTGCGCCCGATAAACCGCCGCCGCGCAAGCGCCCGCGCCAGAGGCACCGCCAGCACACAGGAGATCAGCGCCGACGCCGCCGCCTGCCAGAGTGTGAACCACAGCGCCTGCAGGTCCGACCCGCGCAACCCCGTAAGACCGCCCCCGTGCAGGGCGGTCATCAGGATCGGCCCCAGCACCAGAAGCGCGGGGACCAGAGCGACGCAAGCCGCAATCAGCGGAACGCGGCGAGCCATTCGTCCAGTGCGGGCTGGCGCAGGGCCTCGGCCTCGTCTTCGCTATAGAAGATGGTCTTGTTCGGGCGCGGCAGGCTGGCGAATTCGGGCGGCAGGAAGCCTTCTTTGATGATGGCCGGATAGGACCAGTTGGCGGTGGCGATCATCCCCTGGAAATCATCCGACAGCACGTAATCCATGAAATCCTGCGCCAGTTCGGGATGTTTGGAGGTTTTCAGCTGTCCCACCAGCTCGGCCATGAAATAATGGCCTTCCGGGAAGATCGCGGCGGCTTTG
This sequence comes from Thioclava sp. GXIMD4216, assembly GCF_037949285.1. NCBI lineage: Bacteria > Pseudomonadati > Pseudomonadota > Alphaproteobacteria > Rhodobacterales > Paracoccaceae > Thioclava > Thioclava sp. GXIMD4216. Next base: position 86,676 of record NZ_CP149926.1, on the reverse strand, counting down.
GTGTTATCGTGCTCGGCGATGATGTGATAGGCCGGCGATGTGGTATAGGACAGCACCATATCCACCTCGCCATCCGTGAAGAGGCCGTAGCTTTCCGACCAGCCGGGGGTCACGGTTAGCACTTTGGGTTTGAGCTTGGCCCATGCTTCGGGCGCGCGATCACCATAGACGGCCTTGACCCAGAGCAGCAGCGCCAGCCCCGAAACGGACGAGCGCGGGTCCTGGATGGCGATCTTCAGATCATCGGGGGCATCCAGCAGTTCCTCGAAGCTTTTCGGCGGGTTTTTCAGTTTGGTCTTGTCATAGACAAAGGCAGTTTCGCCCCAGTTGAACGGGATGAAGGTGTCATCGGTCCATTTGATCGGCAGGGTCAGGCGCGAATTGTCTTCATGCGAGGGCGCGAAGAGGCCGGTCTTGCGGGCACGGGCGGTCTGGTCGGTATTGAGGCCGATCACGATATCCGCTTTGGTCTTGTCGCCTTCGAGCATGAGGCGCGAAAGCACGTCACCGGCCACGAATTGCAGGTCGCAGCCGCATCTGGCCTCGAACCCTTTTTCGATCTGCGGGCCGGGACCCCATTCCGAGGTGAAATAATCGGGCGCATAGACCGTGAGAACGGGCAGGTCTTCGGCCTGAGCGCCGCCGGTCGTGGCTGCCAGAAGGGCTGTGCCCGCCACAAGGCGAAGGGCCGTAAGGGGTCGTTTCATCTATGCTCCTCCAATCCGCAGGGGAAGGAGGGCGCGACAGTCCCGTGACCTTCCCTCCGCCGGTGCTAGCCGGTTCAGGTTCGACGGGTTCGCCTTTGGCATCTCAGCCGGACCAAACCGGCACCCCGAGGTGATAGGGCTGTTCTAGTGCAGGGGCCGCATTCGGGCAAGCGCCCCCTGCCGTGTCGTACTGGCCGCTCAAACCGGAGCGCGCCGCTTAATGCGGGCGGGCCAGATGGGCCAGTTTCTCTTCGGCGGCGGGGTCGATGCCCAGATCGTCATCCGCGGTGCCTGCAAGAGGGTTCTCGTAGGTAGCGATGTCAAGCTGGCCTTCGGTTTTGGCCACAATGGCGGTCACCACGGCATCCCCTGTGATATTGACGGCGGTGCGGATCATATCCATCAGCCGGTCAACGCCCAAGATCAGCGCGATGCCCTCGATCGGCAGGCCGACCTGTCCCAGCACCATCGTCAGCATGACAAGCCCCACGCCGGGCACGCCTGCGGTGCCGATCGAGGCCAGAACCGCCATAGCGATCACGGTCAGGTAGCCGGTCAGCCCCAGATCGATGCCGTAGACATTGGCCAGAAAGACCGTGGCCACACCCTGCATGATCGCGGTGCCGTCCATGTTGATCGTGGCCCCGAAAGGAATGCAGAACGACGCCACCGAATTGCGCGCGCCCATACGCTCGGTCACGCAGCGCAGGGTCACCGGAATGGTGGCATTCGAGGAGGCGGTCGAGAAGGCGAAGATCTGTGCCGGACGGATCTTGCGAATGAAGGTGATCGGGCTTAGCCCCGAGAACAGCTTCAAGATCACCATCAGCGTGACAAACAGGTGCAGCAGAAGCGCGCCGGTCAGGGTCAGCACATAGGCCAGCACCGGCAGGAACAGGTCGATCCCCTGTTCTGCGAAGGTCTTGGTGATCAGGCAGAACACGCCCAAAGGCGCGAAGGCCATGACGATGGAGACGATCTTCATCATCACCTCGTTCATATATTCACAGCCCTCGACGAATTTGTCCGATTTCTCGCCCAGCATCAGCACTGCCACGCCCAGCACGATGGTATAGAAGATGATCTGCAACATCTCGCCGCTGGCAAAGGCCTGAACCGGATTGGTCGGCACGATCGAGGCGAAGACATCCCAGACCGAAGGGGCCGTTTTGGCACTAATGCCCGAGGTGTCGATGCCCTCCATTGTGAAGCCTTGGCCCGGCCCGACAATCTTGGCGATGAGAATGGCGATGGCGATGGCGATGGCGGTGGTCACGATATAAAGCCCGAAGCTTTTGCCGCCAACACGCCCCAGCACGCGGATATCGCCGATCCCTGTCACGCCGCAGATCAGCGAGAAGAAGACCAGCGGCACCACCAGCATTTTCAGCGCGTTGACAAACATCTTCCCGATCATCGCGAGAAGGCCGCCGGTGATATAGGTCGAAATGAAACCGGATTGGATCTGGTTGAAAATGACCCCCAGAACGATGCCCGCGCCCATCGCAACCATGATCTGCGTCGTCAGTGATACGCGTTTATGAACCATGCAACACTCTCCCCCTTTGTGATGCTTTCAGTCTGCCTATAGGTGATCGGCCCGGGCGAGGCCATTAAAACCCAAGCATGCCCATCATGATATCTTCAGCCCTGATTGCCTAGAGGGGATGCAGTTGCTACATCGGTGCCGGGCTTTTATGCAGGCTGGAATCGACCGCCGCAGGAGCTTTTGCCGGATCTGGCGCGCATAACAGGGAGATGCCTCATGTCGTATAATACCTTCGGACATCTGTTCCGCGTGACCACTTGGGGCGAAAGCCACGGGCCGGCGCTTGGCGCGACGGTGGATGGCTGCCCTCCGGGGATCGAGATCTCGGAAGAGTTCATTCAGGTCTTCCTTGACCGCCGCCGTCCGGGCCAGTCGAAAGAAACCACCCAGCGCAAGGAACCCGATGCGGTGCGTATCCTGTCGGGCGTGTTCGAGGGAAAAACCACCGGCACCCCGATCCAGCTGATGATCGAGAATACCGACCAGCGGTCGAAGGATTACGGCGAGATCGCCCGCCAGTTCCGCCCCGGTCATGCCGATCTGGCCTATTTCCAGAAATACGGCATCCGCGATTACCGTGGCGGCGGACGGTCCTCGGCGCGGGAAACGGCGGCGCGGGTGGCGGCAGGGGGTGTCGCGCAGGCCGTGCTGCGCCAGCTGGTGCCCGATCTGAAGATCACCGGCTATATGGTGCAGATGGGCGTGAAACATATCAACCGCGCGCGGTTCGACGAAGCCCAGATCCTGCAGAACCCCTTCTTCATCCCCGATGCGGATGTGGTCGATGAATGGGCCGATTACCTGCAGGCGATCCGCAAGCAGCATTCCTCGGTCGGCGCCAAGATCGAGGTGGTGGCCACCGGCGTTCCCGCAGGGCTTGGCGCGCCGATCTATGCCAAGATGGATACCGATCTGGCGGCGGCGATGATGTCGATCAATGCCGTGAAAGGCGTCGAGATCGGCGAGGGCATGGATGCCGCCAATCTGACCGGCATCGAGAATGCCGACGAGATCGTCATGGGCGAGAACGGGCCGGAATACCTGACCAACCATGCGGGCGGCATCTTGGGCGGGATCACCACGGGCCAGCCGGTTGTGGTGCGCTTCTCGGTCAAGCCGACCTCGTCGATTCTCACCCCGCGCCGTTCGATCAACCTTGATGGCGAGGCGGTCGAGGTGGTGACCAAGGGCCGCCATGATCCTTGCGTGGGTATTCGGGCCGTGCCTGTTGCCGAAGCGATGACAGCTTGTGTCATTCTGGACCATCTGTTGATGGACCGTGGACAAACGAGCGGGATTCGGGGTGAAGTCGGTAAATAAAACTTTACCGCATCCATAAATATTATAATCCTCGCATTATTACGGGCCTTTGCCTGATTGTGGGGATTATTATGTCTTATATTCTGGGGAGCTCTGCGGCTGACGAGATCACCGCCGGTTTTGTTGATGCGAATGGGGTGACGCTCGATTACACGGGCAGCGCCACTTGGGAAACCTTTCTCAATATCTGGGCAGGTCGTGGCAATGACCGCGTGACCGGTGTGGAGGGGCGCACCATCGTTCATGGTCAGGCCGGAGACGATTATCTCTCGGGCAGCAATCTGGTTGCGACGCCCAGCCTCGACCATTTCTACCCCCAGCTTTTTGGCGATGAGGGCAATGACACGATCGAAGGGTCGGGGAATGTGCTGTTCAACGGCAATGCGGGCAACGACACGATTACATGGTCCGGTCAGGGCTATGCGTCCTTGTCGGGCGAGTATGGCGATGATGTGATCACCGCCAATATGACGGCAGTGGGGGCCGAGTCTGCGCGGATCTTCACCGGACAGGGTGCGGATACCGTCAATATCACGCTGGGCGATAATGATACGGCCTCGGTGTTTCTGGCTGAAACCGAGGCCGCAGCGGATGTTGTCAATGTTACCTCCGATATCGATGCCGAGACGGGTGGCCTTGTCGATTTGGGCAGCGATTTCGACCCCTCGATGGACACGCTTGTTGTGAATGGTGTGACATATAGCGGCGACGATCTGTCGGCATTGGTGGCCGATCCCGAGAATGCGGAAGGGGTCGATATCAGCAGCGCGACCGAATATTCGGGGAATTTCACCTATCTTGCGTTCTCGGGGAACGATGAAGGGGGGCCGGTGACCATCCGTTTGTCTTCCGACATTTTCGCCGATGAGGAATCGAGCGAGGAGGCCGCGACCGATCCGGGCGCGGGCACCGGTGAAGAGGCGACCCTCTCGGACAATCGTGTCGATGGCACCGAAGAGGCGGATTTCATGCAGGATCTCTATGTCGATGCCGATGGCGATTCGACAGCCGATACGGTGCGGATCAACGGCTTTGGGGGCGATGATTACATCCGTGTCAAAAGTGGTCTGTCGCATATCATCGGGGGCGGCGAGGGCAATGACAGCCTGTATGCGGTCAGCGGCGAGCATCATCTGGCCGGTGAGGCAGGCGATGACCTGATCGTTGGCGGCAATGACACCTGTCTGCTGGAAGGCGGCAAGGGGGATGACACGCTTGTGGGGTATCTCGATCACGGGGCTGATCACGTGATGCATCTGGGCAAGGGCAATGACGTGGTGGATTTGCGCGGCGCTTCCGATACGGCGACATCCAATGTGACGGTCACGGATTTCCGCTTCGGGGAAGATGTGCTGATGTTTGATGGCGAGGCGGTCGATTTCTCGGCTCTGCCCGATGACGTCTCCGGCGCGGATGACGAGGATGGCAATCTTGTCCTGTCGTTCCATGATGATGATAGCGTGACCCTGCAAGGCCAGTCGGTTGCCTCCATGCAAAGCTATGGTGCAAAGTTGCAGGCCGCCAAGGACGCGCAACTGGCGGATGGCTGGTCCGATGACAGCGCGGCCGAAGATGACAGCGCCGCCTGGGCCGAGCTGGAAGACGAGAGCACCGAAGCGCAGGCCGATGCCTCTGACAGCGAGGAGAGCACCGAGGCACTCGATGAGACCACGAGCGAGACCCAGACCGCCGTGGCCGATCTTGCCGATATCCCGACTGTGCCGGTTGCCGAAGATGGCGATACCGAGGACGAAGACGAGGACGAGGCACTTGCGGATGCCTAAACGGCCCGCGTTTTACTGATCGGGAAGGCCGCCCCTCGGGGTGGCCTTTTGAGATGGGTCGCCATGAGATTCGCAGCCTCGCCCGTTGGTATCCTTCTTTCGGACATGCGGCGGATGCCGTGCCTTGCGGATATCGCCCCTGCGCAGGATGTGGGTCGGGCGGTGGCCTATCGCGCCGGCATGATAGGCTTTGGAGACACGGCGGCGGATGGCTTTTCTTGCCCGTTGAAGGGACCCGCTTCCCCTTCTGAACCGTTCTGTCTATCATGATGGAAAGAAGGGGACTTTGATGACGCATTCTCCGAAACAGCCTGCCATGGAAACATGTATCCGCCGAGGGCGGAAATTCGATCAGGTGCTCGAAGGGGCGCGCAAGGTGTTCTTGCGGGACGGGTTCGAGGGAGCCTCGGTGGATGACATCGCCCGCGAGGCAGGGGTCTCCAAGGCGACCCTTTACAGCTATGTTCCTGACAAGCGCTTGTTATTTATGGTTTTCGCCCAGCAGGAATGTGCCATGCAGGCGCAATCCAGCATGTCTCCGATGGAGGCGATGGACGCGCCGATCGAGGTGGTCCTGACAGGGGCGGCAGAAAAGCTGACAACCTATATTTTCTCTGATTTCGGGCGGGATATCTTCCGGATCTGCGTGGCCGAAGCCGAGCGTTTTCCCGAGGTCGGACGGCAGTTCTACGCCACCGGCCATGTCGTTGTCTGCGACAAGCTAGTGGGCCTTATGCGCCGCGGCGCGGAACGCGGCGAGTTGAAGATCGAGGATTTCGACTTTGCCGCCGAGCAGTTTCTGGAACTGTGCAAGGCCAATCTGCATGCCAAGATCGTCTTCGGCCTGCCGGAGATGCTGACCGAAGACTGCCGCCAGCGCACCGTCAAGGAGGCCGTGGCGATGTTCATGGCGCGCTATGGCACCAAATGTCATTGCCAGACAGAGGGCGGCGCCTCCTAAGCGCGGTCGCGCACCTGAATGTGGTTCCCTTCGCCCTTGCGCACCTCGAAGCGGCCCGTCTGGCGGATCAGATCCGACAGCTTGGCTGCGCCATAGGTGCGGGTGTCGAAATCGGGATTGGCCTGTGTGATGAACTGACCGATCTGGCCAAGGGAATACCACTCCTCTTCCAGCCCGATCCGTTTGATCGCAGCGGCAATCAACGGAATGGCCTCCTTGGCGCCCAGTTTTTCGACGGGGGCGAGACGGGGGGTGACATCGGTGGGCTCGGGGGATGCGGTCTCGCCCAGATTCTCGACATAGATGAAGCGTTTGCAGGCATTGCGGAAGGCCTCGGGGGTCTTTTTCTCGCCGATGCCGAACACATCTAGCCCCTGTTCGCGGATACGCTGGGCAAGGCGGGTGAAATCGCTATCCGAGGATACCAGCACGAACCCGTCGAACCGCCCCGAATGCAGGAAATCCATCGCGGCAATCACCAGCGCGATATCCGAGGCATTCTTGCCCTTGGTATTGGCAAATTGCTGGTCCGCGACCAGCCCCAGAACATTGGCCTTCTTGGCCCAGCCGCCCAGTCGTTGGGCTGACCAGTCGCCATAGATCCGGCGCACGCTGGCCTCGCCCAAGCCCGAAATCTCTTCAAAAATCGCTTCGGCATGGGCGTGGGGCATATTATCGGCATCGATCAGGACGCAAAGGCGGGCGGTGCGGTGAAGCTCGTGGCGTTGGGTGTCGGGCATGTGATCCTCTTTTGCCCCAAGCTAGCGCATTCTATCGCAAAGGAAAACGCGCCCCGAAGGGCGCGTTTCAAGAAGAGGCCGGTTCTAGTCCGGAATATTCTCTTTGTAGTCATCATGACGGAACCGGTCTTTGAACGGTGCCCAGAGCCGCTTGTTCGTCAGGTAGAGCAGCACGGTCAGCAGTGACAGCAGCAGCACCGCCACAAAGCCCCACTCCTTGCGATCCACCAGCTTGGGTTCGGCGGCCCACATCAGGAAGGCCGCGACATCCTTGGCCATCTGCTGGGTCGTGGCGGGCGTGCCGTCCTCGTATTCGATCAGATCGTCCGAAAGCGGCGGCGGCATTTGCAGATAACCCGTCGAGAAGACGTGGTTTTCATAAAGCACATTGCCGGCGGTTTCGGTTTCTTCTCCGGTATAGCTGGTCAGCAGCGAATAGATATATTCCGGTCCGCCCATACCTTGCACGAATTGTGCGATACCGGTGCCGTAGGGCCCGTGGAAGCCCGCCCGCGATTTCGCGATCAGCGACAGATCCGGTGCGCCGGCATCCACCACGGTCGGGAAATGGTCGGTTTCCTTGCGCGGGCGTTCATCGTCGAGTTCGGGGTCGTAGATCGACATTTCGGCGGCATAAGCGCGCACCCAATCGGGGTTCATTCCCAGCCCGTCCTTGTCGGAGAGCGTGCGCAGCGCCACATATTTTAGCCCGTGACAGGCCGAGCAGACCTCGCGATAGACCTGAAAACCGCGACGCAGCTGTTGCTGGTCATATTTGCCGAACGGTCCTTCGAAGCTGAAGGCGATATCGGTGACATGGCCGCCCTCATTGGCATTGGCCGCGCCAAAGCTAAGCCCCAAGGCAGCGATGGCAGAGATCAGAAGGGTTTTCATCTTACAGGCCCCTTTCCGCGGCATCAGGGCCGTAATGGGCGTTGAAGTCATCCTCGATGGTGGCGGGGGGAAGCGTCGTTTTCTCGATACGGCCCAGCACCGGAAGGATCACGAGGAAATAGGCGAACCAGTAGGTGGCCCCGATGAGCGAGATATAGGGGTAGATCCCGTCGGTCGGCATTGCCCCCACCCAAGTCAGCACCACGAAGTCGATGGCCAGCAGCCAGAACCAGAATTTGAAGGCGGGCCGGAACATGCCCGAGCGCATCTTCGAGGTATCGAGCCACGGCGCCAGCACCATCACGATGATCGAGCCGAACATGGCGATCACCCCGAAGAACTTGGCGTCGATGAAGCCCATGGTCAGCCAGTTCACCAGCATCACCACCCAGACATCGGCGGTGAAGGCGCGCAGGATGGCGTAGAAGGGCAGGAAATACCATTCGGGCACGATATGGGCGGGCGTCGCCAGCGCATTGGCCTCGATATAGTTATCGGGGTGGCCCAGATAGTTCGGCATGAACGCGACAACCGCGAAGAAAATCAGCAGAACCAGTGCCAGCGCGAAGAGATCCTTGATCACGAAATAGGGCCAGAAGGGCAGGGTGTCTTTCTTGGCGTCTTCTTTCGAGGTGCGACGCACTTCGACCCCGGTGGGATTGTTGTTGCCGGTGGTATGGAAGGCCCAGATATGCAGCGCTACAAGGGCGGCAATCACGAAGGGCAGCAGATAGTGCAGCGAGAAGAAGCGGTTGAGCGTCGCGTTATCGACCGCCGGTCCGCCAAGCAGCCATTCCTGGATGGACGGGCCGATCCCGGGGATCGCGCCGAACAGGCCGGTGATCACCGTGGCCCCCCAGAAGGACATCTGCCCCCAGGGCAGCACATAGCCCATGAAGGCCGTGCCCATCATGCACAGATAGATGATCATGCCGATGATCCACGTTACCTCGCGGGGCGCTTTGTAGGACCCGTAATAGAGGCCGCGGAAGATATGCAAATAGACCGCGAAGAAGAAGAGCGAGGCACCGTTGGCATGCAGATAGCGGATGAAATAGCCGCCATTCACATCGCGCATGATATGTTCCACGCTGGCGAAAGCGAGGCTGATATGCGGCGTGTAATGCATCGCCAGAATAATGCCGGTCACAATCTGCAGCACCAGACAGAAGGCCAGAACAATCCCCCAGATCCACCACCAGTTCAGGTTCTTGGGGGTGGGAATCATGATGGTGTCATAGACCAGTCCAACGATGGGCAGGCGAGAATGTAACCATTTCTCGAACCCCGATTTGGGTTCGTAATGATCATGGGGAATGCCGGACATAGGTTCCTCCCTCAGCCCAGTTGAATGGTTGTGTCATCGGTGAACTTGGCCACCGGAATATCGAGATTGCGCGGGGCGGGGCCTTTGCGGATACGGCCTGCGGTATCGTAATGCGAGCCGTGGCAGGGGCAGTACCAACCGCCGAAATCGCCCGAGGCATTGCCGATCGGAACGCAGCCCAGATGGGTGCACACGCCCATCATCACCAGCCATTCTCCGGCCTCATCCAGCGTGCGGTTCTCATCTGCCGCATCGGCGCCGGGTTTATTGGCGTTTTCGGCAGAATGGTCGATCAGGTCGTTCAGCGGCACAGCGCGACCCGCCGAGATCTCGTCTGCCGTGCGGCGGCGGATGAAAACCGGTTTGCCCCGCCATTTCACCGTGATCTGGGTGCCCTGTTCGACCCCCGAGATATCGACGAAAATCGAGGACATGGCCTGCACATCCGCCGAGGGGTTCATCTGGTTGATCAATGGCCAAGCCGCCGCACCGGCGGCCACTGCCCCCGTACTGGCGGTTGCAAAATAAAGGAAGTCCCTCCGGGTACCTTTTTGTTCGTCTGAGTGGGACACGCGTTCCTCTCCCTTGCCTAGACTGTGCTGTGCCTGTTTTCTGCCTGTCCGCCGACCCGACCGGAAGAAGAAAGGCGTAAGCGCCCGATCCTCTCCTGTCATGCGGACACGGGAAAACAGACCGATGCCCTTAGACTGGAACATAAAGTTCCGCCTTATAGCATCCGATACACAGGCAAGGGAGCGGGCCGCATTGATATAGGTCAAGCAAATGTGAAGACCGTGTCGGCACGGTTTTGCGGTCACAGCCGGACGGGCCGCGTCTAGTCGGGCGTCAGCATATAGCCCAGGCCGCGCACGGTTTGCAGATAGCGTGGCTCTTTCGGGTCGCGTTCCAGCTTGCGGCGCAGGCGGGTGATCTGCACGTCAATGGCACGGTCGCCCGAGGTCTCGTCTGAGGCGGGACGGTCGCGCGACAGCTCGTCAATCAGATCCGCGCGCGAGACAACATCGCCCGGATGGGCGGCAAAGATTTTCATCAGAGCCATCTCGGTGGCTGTCAGGCGAACGATTTCCTCGCCATCCCACAGCTCGCCACGGTCCTGATCATAGCGAAGCCCGCCCAGATGCAGGAATTTCGGCCCCGCCGAGGTCTCTGCCGGCACCCGCCGCAAGATCGCATTGATCCGTAACAGCAATTCGCGCGGCTCGAACGGTTTGGCCAGATAGTCATCGGCCCCCGCCTCCAGCCCCTCGATGCGGTCGCGCGTCTCGCTGCGCGCTGTCAGCAGCAGAACCGGAGTGCGGATCTTTTTGTGCAGGTCGATCGTCAGGCTGATCCCGTCTTCGCCGGGCATCATGACATCCAGCACGATCAGGTTGAACTCCAGCCCGTCCAGCAGCCTGCGCGCATGCGCGGCATCGCGTGCCGTAGTCACGATAAACCCGTTCCGCATCAGGAACTTGCGCAGCAGAGAGCGGATGCGTTCGTCATCATCGACGATCAGAAGATGCGGGGCTGCGGGATCATAGGCCATCAGCTATTGTCTTTCATGGTCTGGAACTGCTTTTGCAAGTCGTGATCCATCATCGCCTCCAGCACCTGCCGGAACCCCTGCACAGCCTGAGGCCCTGCCTGCCGGTAGGCGGCGCGCATTCGGGTGCGCTGCGCATCCGAAATCTCGCGTTCCAGCGCCGAGCCCGTGTCGGTCAGGTACAGATGCCGCTCGCGCTTGTCCTTGCGGCCCACGCGGTTATCAACAAGCCCGTCCTCGATCAGGGTGCGTAGCACACGGTTGAGCGATTGTTTGGTCACCCCTAGAACCGACAGCAGCGCGGTCACCGTCAGGCCCGGTTGGCGGTTGATGAAATGCAGCGCACGGTGATGGGCGCGGCCATAGCCATGTTTGTCCAGAATCCGGTCGGGATCTGCCGTGAAGGCACGATAGGCGAAAAACATCGCCTCGATCCCTTTGCGCAATTGCTCGTCGGTCAGAAACAGCAGGGTCTCGCCGCCCTGAGATCCGATTTCCGCCATGTCTCACCTCATTTTTGACGAGTTTACGTCAACGATGTTGACTTTCCAAGAATCGATTGCTAGCGAATTCTCATCGTTTCTGTAATTTTATGGCCGATTTGGACGTAATTTTGCAACATTTAAAAAGGAGGCTGGTATGGCTGCTGCATATGATGATCGCGATGGCAAGATTTGGGTAGACGGCCAGCTGGTCGAGTGGCGCGAGGCGAAGGTGCATATCCTGAGCCACGCCATGCATTATGCCTCTTCGGTTTTCGAAGGGGAGCGCTGTTATAACGGCACGATCTTCAAATGCCGCGAACATTCGGAACGGCTGATCCAGTCGGGCCGCCTGATCGATATGGAGATCCCCTATACGCCCGAAGAAATCGACGCGGCCAAATATGCCGTGCTTGCGGCCAATGGCTGGAGCGATGCTTACGTGCGGGCGGTGGCCTTTCGGGGCGCGGGTCTGGATATGGGCGTGTCGGCGGCCCGTAATCCGGTGCAACTGGCGGTGATCGCGTGGGAATGGGGCAGCTATTACGGCGAGGCCAAATGGGACGGCGCCAGGCTCGATATCGCGAAATGGGCGCGTCCCGACCCGCGGACCATTCCGGTGCAGGCCAAAGCCTCGGGGCTTTATATGATCTGCACCATGTCCAAACATGCCGCCGAGGCGAAGGGCTGTTCGGATGCGCTGTTTCTCGACTGGCGCGGCAATGTGGCCGAAGCCACGGGGGCCAATATCTTTTTCGTCAGGAATGGCGAGATCCACACGCCGCTGGCCGATTGCTTCCTCAACGGGCTGACCCGTCAGACCATTATCGGGATGGCGCGCGAGAAGGGGATTGTGGTGCATGAGCGCCGGATCAATCCGCTGGAGCTTGCCTCGTTCGAGGAATGTTTCCTGACGGGCACGGCGGCAGAGGTCACGCCGGTGGCGCAGATCGGCGATATTACCTTTACCGTCGGCCCGATGGCGCGGGCGCTGTCGGAGGGCTACGAGGCTTTGGTGCGCCGCTAGGGTCTGCGGGGCATAACAGAAAAGGCGCACTCTGGCAGTGCGCCTTTTGGCTTTGTTCGGCAGCAGCGGCTTAGACAGACCCGAGGCCTTCATGTTCGATCCGCAGGAAGTGGCTCAGCCTTGGCTGGTCGCTGGATTTGCGCGGGCGTTGCAGCAGGGCGCGGGTATTGCGTGCCATCTGGCCATCATGGTCGATTTTCAGAAACCGGCGGTAACGGCTGTCATCGCTCCGGTTCGGAGCGCGGTCAAGAATATGCTTTGTCATGTGAGGGTCCTCCTTCCCCGACAAGAGCATAGCATGGAATAGGTCCGCACCGGAATTATTTTTAATCTTGCTTGATCAGAGGGAAACCATCTTTGGCCTTATCCCTGCGGGGTCTGGGCCTTGCGCTGGCGGTCGCGTTGTAGCCCCAGCTGCCGTTCGCGCCAGATGATGAGGATACCGGCAAAGATGATCACGGCGGCTCCGGCCAGTGTCAGGGTGGTCGGAATTTCGGCAAAGAACACAAAGCCGATGATCAGCGCGAAGAGCATCGAGGCATAATCGAAAGGTGCCACAATAGAGGCGGGCGCAAAACGGTAGGCCGAGGTCAGCAGGATCTGCCCCACACCGCCCAGAAGCCCCGCCACGATCAGCAGCGCGGTATTGGTGGGGCTGGGTATGACCCAGCCAAAGGGCAGGGTGATCAGGGAAAGCAGCGTCGAGGTGATGGTGAACCAGAAGACGATGGCCGAGGTGCGCTCGGTATGCACGATCTTGCGGATGAACACTTGCGCGAGGGCGGCGCAGAGTGCCCCCGTCAGCGCCATCATCGCCCCGAGCGCCTGCCTGTCGGAGGTGTCTCCCACATGGCCCAGATTGGGATAGAGCACGATCAGCACCCCCACCAGCCCCAGCCCGACCGTGCTCAGGCGGAACAGCCGGACCTCTTCCCCCAGAAACATCGCGGCCAGAATGACCACCAGAAGCGGGGTTGCATAGGTGATGGCGGTCAGTTCGGGAAGGGGCAGAAGGCCAAGCCCCGCAAAGTTCAGCGCCATGGCGGCGGTGCCCGCGATCCCGCGCCAGAAATGGCCCATCGGGCTGGCCACCTGAAAGCCCACGCGCAACTGCCCGCGTAGCGCCAGCCAGCCGACGATCACCGGAATCGCGAAGAACGACCGGAAGAAGACCGTTTCACCGGCGGGCACCTCATCGGCGGCGGCCTTGATCAGCGAGGACATCACGATGAAGGCCAGCACCGATCCGAGCTTCAGCAAGATCCCTGTCAGGGCGGAGGGCGGCGCGTCAGGTGTGTCGGGCATGGGGGTCTGTCCTTCGGATGCTAAGCTTGGCTAGCATGGCTTGGTAAGCCGCTCCAATGCCCAACTGGCCGCATCCGCCACAGTTTCATCGGGGTCCTGCGTCAGGGCGCTGGCTTGCCTAATAAATGTGCTCTGGCCGGAGTTTCCCATTGCGTAAAGCACATTGCGCACCATCCGGTTGCGCCCGATCCTTTTGATGGGCGAGCCCGAGAACCGTTCGCGGAAGGCTGCATCATCAAGGGCCGCCAGTTCTGCCAGATCAGGGGCGCGATGGGAGCCATGATAGCGCATCTCGCGCGCGTCTGCCGCGAATTTGTTCCACGGGCAGGCGGCAAGGCAGTCGTCGCAGCCATAGATCCGGTTGCCCATCATGGCACGCAGATCTTCCGGCACGGGGCCCTTATGTTCGATCGTCAGATAGGACACGCAGCGCCGCGCATCCAGTTGGTAGGGCGCGGGAAAGGCCTTTGTCGGGCAGGCATCCAGACAGGCGCGGCAAGACCCGCAATGGCTGCTGTCAGGCGCATCGGGCGCAAGGGGGATCGTGGTGAAGATCGCCCCCAGAAAGAACCACGACCCCAGATCGCGCCCCAGAAGGTTGGTATGTTTGCCCTGCCAGCCCAGACCCGCCGCCTGCGCAAGCGGTTTCTCCATCACAGGAGCCGTATCGACGAAGACCTTGATCTGCGGGTCGATGCCCTGCTTTGCCGCCTCGTCCATCAGCCAGCGCCCCAAGCGCTTGAGCCGCTTTTTCACCAGATCATGGTAATCCTTGCCCTGCGCATAGACGGAAATCCCGCCCTGTTCGGGGTGGTTCAGAACCTCTAGCGGGTCGTGATCGGGGGTGTAGGTCTCGGCCAGCATGATGACCGACCGCGCCTCTGGCCAAAGCGCATCGGGGGCGCCGCGCCACTGCATCCGCTCTTCCATCCAGCCCATATCGCCGTGATAGCCCGCCTCGACAAAGGCGCGCAGACGGCTCATGGCCTCGGGGATGGCGTCGGGGCGGGTGACGCCCATCTTGGAAAACCCCTCGGCCAGCGCCTGTGCGTTCAGGCGCGCCTTGAGGGCAACGAGAGGATCAGAAGTCAAGCTCGGCATATTGCGGGCTGGGCCGCATCCCCGGAAGCTGATCGGCCAGAAGCGAGCGGAAGGCAGGGCGCGATTTGATCTTCGCGTACCAGTCCTTCACATTGCGCGAGCGGTTCCAATCTACATCCGAGATATAGTCCAGACAGCTCAGATGGGCGGCGGCGGTGAAATCGGCCAGAGACATCATGTCGCCAGCCAGCCAGCGGCGCTCATTCAGAAGCCAGTCCATGTAATCGATATGATATTTGATCGCGGCCAAGCCCCCCTTGACCGTGCGGCTGTCGGGATAGCCTTCCTTGCGGACCTTCTTCCAGACGCGCTCGTTCATGATCGGCCCGCTGACCTCTTCGTTGAACTTGTCGTCGAACCAACTGCACAACCGGCGCACTTCATAGCGCCCCATCGGGTCTTGCGGCAGCAGGCGCGGCTCGGGGGCGATTTCGTCAAGGAACTCGCAGATGGCCTGACTCTCGGTCATCAGCATGCCCTCATAGCGCAGGATCGGCACTTTGCCAGCAGGGTTGCGGCGCATGAATTCGGGCGATTTCTCCCAATAGCGCTCTTCGACCAGCTCGACCTCCATGCGCTTTTCCGCAAGCGTCAGGCGCACCTTGCGGCAATAGGGCGATAGCGTCATGTGATAGAGCCGGTTCATCTTCACCTCTTGTGGCGGTTGGGGGCAGCTCCGGTGATACGCGGGAATGCGGGGCGGTTCAATCCTTGCCTGATTCGCGGCGCGTCTTCTTGGGTTTCGCCTTGGGTTTCGCCTTGGGTTTGGGGGCGGGGATCACCTCATGGGCGGTGCGGATCAGCCCCATCAGCCAGTCGCCATCCTCCCATAGGTCGGGGTCGATCCGGTAATAGCTTTTCGCGCCTTTCACCGGGCCATCCATGACAAGATCATGCCCCGTGCCCTCGATATAGGCGCGGATTTCAGGCAGCGGGCGCAGGAACAGCGCGTCATTGAGCAAAAACGCCACGCATTTCACATCCGTATAGACGCCATAGCCGCCAAACATCCGCTTCGTATGCACGCGGCCCTCAAGCTGTTCGCGCAGGAACAGCTCGATATCGGGCGAGACCGGCATCTAGAACTTCCGCCGCGCGCGCAGGGCCGCGCCGATGGTGCCATCGTCAAGGTAGTCAAGCTCGCCGCCAATCGGCACCCCTTGGGCCAGAGTACTGACGTTGATCTCCTGCGCCTCAAGCGCCTCGGCGATGTAATGGGCGGTGGTCTGCCCCTCGATCGTGGCATTGAGCGCCAAGATCACCTCGGTCACACCCTCGGCGCCAGTGCGGTCGATCAGCTTGGGGATGCCCAATTCTTCGGGGCCGATACTATCCAGCGCCGAAAGCGTGCCGCCCAGCACATGATAGCGGCCCTTGAAGGCCTGACCGCGTTCCATCGCCCAAAGATCGGCCACGCTTTCCACGACGCAGATCTCGCCCGTGGCGCGGCGGGGGTCGGCGCAGATCTCGCAGATCTCGGCCGTTCCGATATTGCCGCAGACAGAGCATTCGCGGGCATGGGCGGCCACCTCGCCCATCGCGCGCGCCAGAGGGGCCATCAGCCCCTCGCGCCGCGTGAGCATATGCAGCACCGCACGCCGCGCAGAGCGTGGCCCCAACCCCGGCAGGCGGGACATCAGCGCAATCAGCGCCTCGATTTCGTCGCGGGGTCCGGCCATCAGGTCAGATCGGCAGGTTCATATCGGCCGGTAGACCCATATCCTGCAGCATCTTCTTCTGCTCTTCCTGAGCGCGGGCCTTGGCGCGCGATTGCGCATCCTTGATCGCGGCAAGGATCAGATCTTCGACGACCTCTTTCTCCGAGGCCACAAGGATCGAGGGGTCGATATCCAGCCCCAGCAGATCGCCCGAGACCGCCGCACGCGCCTTCACCAGACCCATGCCGGATTCGCCGGTGACCTCGATCTTCTGCATCTCTTCTTGCAGGCCCTGAACGCGTTCCTGCATTTCCTTCGCCTGTTTCATCATCTTGGCCATATCGCCAAGACCGCCCAAACCTTTGAACATAGGGTAATCTCCTGAAGTGATCTCGGGGATCAATGATCCTCGAAAGGGTCCCATTCGTCTTCGACCTCGTGCAGGACGGTGTCTTCCATCTCCTGCGCGATTTCTTCCGACGAGATGATTTTCTCGAATTTCACGCCCTCGAATGCGGCAAAGATCGCCTGCACAAGGGGGTTATCCATTGCGGCCTTCTCGGCGATGCGCCGGTCGGCGTCGCGCATCTCGGCGATGGTTTCCCCGCCGCCCTCATTGACGACCGAAACGCCCCAGCGCTGACCCGTCCAGTTCTGAAGCCGCTGCGCCAGATGGGCGGCCAGCGATTTCGGAGCACGCTCGGCGGGCTGGAACTCGATTAGGCCGGGACGGTAGCGCACAAGGCGCAGCCCGGTTTCGACATCCAGCAAAAGCGTCATGTCGCGCATCCGGCGGATGAGGTCCACGACCTTCTCGAAGCTGTCAAACCGCGCCAGCGCCTCTTCTGCCGAGGGCTGCTGAGCCACGGCCAGATTGCCCGCCGCGACGATGGGCTGACCAAAGCGCGCGCGCATCGTGGTGGCATAGGGGTCGATCGCCATGACCTGACCCTCGCCCGACATGATGGGGCCATGCACGGGGCCTGCCGCGGGGGCAGGGCCACCCATACCGCCCGTGCTGCCAGAGGGGCCACCCGCAGGCGCACCGCCGCCACCGCTGGGCGGGGTCACACCCGGCCCATCCTGAATGCGGCGCAAAAGCGCCTCGGGGTCGGGGAGGTCGGCCACATGGGTCACACGGATCACCGCCATCTCGGCGGCCATCATGGCATTGGGCGCGGAAGAGACCTCTTCGATGGCCTTCAGCAGCATCTGCCACAGGCGGGTCAGCACCCGCATCGGGATCTTCTCGGCCATGCCCATGCCGCGGTCGCGCTCGTCCGGCGGGATGGTCGGGTCTTCGGCGGCATCCGGCGTGATCTTGATGACCGAGACCCAATGGGTGATCTCGGCCAGATCGCGCAGAATGGCCATCGGGTCGGCACCATCGGCATATTGGCCCGCGATCTCGGTCAGCGCGCCTGCGGCATCGCCTTTCAGGATCATGTCGAACAGATCAAGCACGCGACCACGGTCGGCCAGACCCAGCATCGCACGGACCTGATCGGCGGTGGTCTCGCCCGCCCCATGCGAGATGGCCTGATCCATCAGCGACATCGCATCCCGCGCCGAGCCCTCTGCCGCCCGCGCAATCAGCGCCAGCGCATCGGCATTGATCTGGGCGTTCTCCTTGGCCGCGACCTTGGAGAGATAGTCGATCATCACCTCCGGCTCGATCCGGCGCAGGTCAAACCGCTGGCAGCGCGAGAGCACCGTCACCGGAACCTTGCGGATCTCGGTGGTGGCAAAGATGAATTTCACATGCGCGGGCGGCTCTTCCAGCGTCTTCAACAGCGCGTTGAAGGCATTGGTGGACAGCATGTGGACTTCGTCGATGATATAGACTTTGTAGCGGGCCGAGGCCGCGCGGTAATGGACGCTTTCGATGATCTCGCGGATATCATCGACGCCGGTGCGGGACGCTGCGTCCATCTCCATCACATCGACATGGCGGCCTTCCGCGATGGCGCGGCAATGCTCGCAGACCCCGCAAGGCTCGGTCGTAGGGCCGCCCTTGCCATCCGGCCCGATACAGTTGAGCCCCTTGGCGATGATCCGCGCGGTGGTGGTTTTGCCCACACCCCGGATGCCCGTCATGACGAAAGCATGCGCGATCCGGTCCGCCGCAAAGGCATTCTTGAGGGTGCGCACCATCGCCTCCTGACCGATCAGATCGGCAAAGGTGGCGGGGCGGTATTTGCGGGCCAGAACCTGATAGCCGCCTTTCTCGGGGGCGTCGGTTCCCATCGCGTCTGTCATGGCCTCTCCTTTGGTTGGCGCCAATCTAGGGATTGGGCCGCCCGCGGGCAAGGTGTGATCACTCACTCTCGGGCAAGCGCCACCACCGGATCCAGCCGCGAGGCCGAGCGGGCAGGCAGGTAGCCGAAGATGATCCCGATCAGCGTGGCCGAGGTGAAGGCCGCAGCAATGGTCGTGCCCGAATAGACCAGCCGCGTGCTGGGTGAGAGAATGCCGATAACTTCGCCAATGGCAAAGGCCAGCCCGACCCCCAGCGCCCCGCCTAATATGCAGACCATCACCGCTTCGATCAAGAATTGCGCGGTAATATCGGACCGTCGCGCGCCCACCGCTTTACGGATGCCGATCTCCTTGGTGCGCTCGGTGACCGAGACCAGCATGATGTTCATCACCCCGATCCCGCCCACGATCAGCGAGATCACCGCGATGGCCGAGATCAGATAGGTCAGCGTCTTCGAGGTGGACTGGATCGTTTCGCGGATCGTGTCCGAGTTGGTCAGGAAGAAGTCCACCGTGCCGTGGCGCTGTTCCAGAAGGTTGCTGATCTCGGTTTCGGCCTGATCCATATCGTAGCCGTCATTGACCTGAACGGTGATCGAATCCACCGTGTCGGCGCCGGTCACCCGCACCATCATTGTGGTGTAGGGGGTGAAAATCTTGATCGATTGCGGTCCGAAACTTGCGCCCGAACTTTCCACCACACCGATCACCTGCAGCGGGATGCGCCCGATCAGCACGCGCTGGCCGATGGGGTTGTCGGTGCCAAAGAAGGTCTCGGCGGCGTCCGTGTCCAGCACCGCGACCTGCGTGCGGTTGGTGACATCGCTTTCGTCAAACACCGCCCCCTTGGTCACCTTATAGGCGCCCAAGTCGAAATAGCCCGCCGTTACCCCGTTGACCGAGGCGGAGGCCGTCACATTGCCATGCAGGACATTGGCCGTTTCCGAAACTTCCGGCGATACGCTTTGTGCCAGCGACAGGCTTTCCAGCGCCGTGGCATCGCCGCCCACCAGTGTTTCCACCCGATTGGCACGCCTGTCGCCAAAGCCCGTGCCCGGACGGATCGAGATGGTCGAGGTGCCGATAGAGGCGATGTTTTCCAGCACCTTCTGTTGCGAGCCATTGCCCAAAGCCACCACCGAGACCACCGAGGTGATGCCGATGATGATGCCCAGCATGGTCAGGAAGGACCGCAGCTTATGGGCGGCGATGGATTTCATCGCCATGCGGGCGGCCTCGCGCAGCCGGTCGAGCCAGACGCTGATGCCGCCTGCGCCCTCATGCGGCGGTGTCATCCTTGTGCTTTGGCGCAGCGGGGCCTTGCGGGTGTCGTCGATGATGCACCCGTCACGGATTTCGATCACCCGCTCGGTCTGGGCCGCGATTTCGGGATCGTGGGTCACGATGATGACGGTATGACCCTCGGCATGCAGTTCCTGCAAGAGCGCCATCAGGTCCTTGCCGGACTGGCTGTCCAGGGCGCCGGTCGGTTCGTCAGCAAGGATCACCTCGCCGCCATTCATCAGGGCGCGGGCCACCGAGACCCGTTGTTGCTGCCCGCCCGACAGTGCGCCGGGGCGGTTGCCGAGCCTGTCGCCAAGCCCCAGCCGTGTCAGCAGATCCTGTGCCCGCTGGCGCCGTGCGCCACGTGACATGCCACGGTAAACAGCAGGGATCTCGGCATTTTCCACGGCATCCAGTTCGGGCATCAACTGGTAGCGCTGGAAGATGAAGCCGAAATGCGCGCGGCGAAGTTCGGCCAGTTCCTCATCCGACATCTGGCCGACTTCGGCACCGTCAAACCGGTAGCTGCCGCCATTCGGACGGTCGAGGCAGCCCAGAATGTTCATCAGGGTCGATTTCCCCGAGCCGGACTGCCCGATGATCGCCACCATTTCGCCCGCCTCGATGCTGAGGTCGATATCATGCAGAACGGTCACTTCCTGATCGCCTGCCGCGAAGGCGCGGCGGATATTGGAAATTTCGATCAATGCCATGGTCTGTGCCTCACATGCCCATCATCGGCGGGCCACCGCCAGGACCGCCGCGCCGCTGCGAATTGTCCGAAGGGGGCGGGCCGGTGGGCGCGGTCATCTGCACGACCTTGTCACCTTCGGAGAGGCCGTCGGTGATGGCCGCCGTGGTCGAGTTCTCCAGCCCGACCGTGATCGCGCGCATCTCGTGCTTGTCATTCGCGCCAATGACCTGCACGCGGTATTTGCCATCCGGCCCTTTTGGCGGCAGGGCGGAAACCGGCAGGGTCAGCGCGTCATCGGCTTCGTCAATGATGATCGTGACATTGGCCGACATGCCGATCCGCAGCAGACCGTCGGGATTGTCGACGGTGAAAAGGGCATCGTAATAGATCGCGCTATCGGTATCGATATCGTCGTCATCCTCGATCGACGAGGGGGCCGGTTCGACCTTGTCGAGCGTGGCCGAATAGGTTTTGTCCGGATCGCCCAGCAGCGAGAACTCGACCTTCTGGCCCGCTTTGACATTGATCACATCGGCTTCGGAGATCTCGGCCTTGATCTGCATCTTGTCGAGCTTGGCCAGCTTGACGATTGTCGGCGCATCCTGACTGGCATTCACCGTGGTGCCCTCGCCATTGACGATGGCGACCACCGTTCCGTCAATCGGCGCGGTGATCTTGGTACGGTCCAGATCCAGTTCGGCAGAGGAGACCTCGATCACCGCACGGGCGCGTTGTGCCTGCAACGAGACCAGCCCCGCCTTGGCCATATCCAGCGTGGCCTGCGCGGTTTCCAGATCGGAGGTGGCCGAGAGCTTTTGCGAATTCAGCCCCGTCTGGCGCGTGACATCCAGTTGCGCCACCTTGATCTCGGCTTCCTTCGAGGTGATCTCTGCATCGATCTCGTCCAGATCGGCCTTGGCCTGCGCCACCGTGTTCTGCTGTTCGAGACTGTCGATCTGGGCGATCAGATCACCGGACTTGACCGTATCGCCGATCTCCACCGCCAGCGTCTCGATCTGCCCCGAGGTCCGCGCCCCGACCGAAACCAGATCATCCGCTTCGATAAGCCCCGTCGCCAGAACCGTCTTCTGCACATTGGCGCGCGCGACGGTCACGGTCTGCACCTCGCTCTCCTGAGCGGCATTGCTATGGCTGTGGAACCACGCAAAAACGCCTGCCGCGATCAGGAGGATACCTGCAAGAGATATCAGCTTCGCGCGAGTGATTTTCAGTCTTTGCGTCATACGGCCCGGTCCACTAACTTATTCGTCTTGTTATGCTTCAACGGCGGACGGGCTATATTCTGTCTGATAAATTTGCGCCTTCACGCAAATATCAGCTGATCCTTGCGCCGCCGACATCTGGCGGCACCTTCGGTGATGGACCTGAAGAGAAACTGAAGCTGTGGGGGAAGAGGTGAGAGGCTGGACAGCGACCCAAGCGGGGCTCGTTGCGGCTGCTTCCTTCCGGACCTGACCGGGTTGGCGAGGCGCTCGCCCGCGCCAACCTCTCAAGGGGGCATATAGAAAATCTTCGCCTCTTTCGCAAGCCTTGTTTTCGAGGTCATTGCTACGCGCCCTCGCTACGTATTCTTGCGGGCGGCCTCGCGGGCGCGTGATCGGCTCTCTTGGAACAGCGGGCGGGGGCGGGGGCGTTGGCCCGTCGACAGCATTCAATCAGGAGAATTGCACATGGATCTGCACATCAGGGGACGGCGCGCGCTGATTACCGGAGCATCGGGGGGCATGGGGCACGAGACCGCCAAGCTTCTGGCCGAGGAAAAGGTCGATCTTGTCCTGACCGATCTCGATCAGAAAAAGCTTGATGCCGTGGCCGAGCCGCTGGGGGCGAAGGCCGTGGCTGCCGATCTTTCGACACCCGAAGGGGTGGACACGCTGATCGACACAATCGGCACCGATTTCGACATCTGGGTTCATGCGACCGGTGTGACGGGGGCCAAGGGCGATCCGTTACAGATGACGGAAGAGGATTGGGCCGAAGCGCTGAATATCGACTTCCTGTCTGCCGTGCGTCTGGCCCGCCATATCGGGCCCGCGATGATCAGGGGCGGTTGGGGACGGATGGTCTTTGTGACCTCGGAGAATGTCGCCCAGCCCTATGCGGATGAAACCGTTTATAACTGTGCGAAATCGGCGCTGCTGAGCTTCTCGAAATCCATTGCGCTGGCGCATTCCTCCAAGGGGGTGATGGCGAATTGTGTGGCCCCTGCTTTCATCGAAACCCCGATGACCGACGGGATGATGGAGAAACGTTCGAAAGAGCTTGGCGTGTCGAAGGACGAGGCGATCCAGAGCTTCCTGAAGGAAGAACGTCCCTTCCTGAAGCTGGGGCGTCGCGGTAAGCCCGAAGAGGTCGCTCCCGTGATCGCGCTTCTGTGCTCGGAAAGGGCGAGCTTTGTCACCGGAGCGAACTGGCGGGTCGATGGTGGCTCGGTGGGCTCGATCGAGGTGTAACCGCCGCTTGAATCCGGTGTTCCGTTGTGGATTGTAACATACAATCCGCAGCGGAGATTCATATGATTATCGATGACATTCTTCCCGAGTTCCATTTTCAGGAAACCCATTCGGTTTCCATTCCGGCCCCTGCCGAGCGGATACTGGCAGAGGCGCTGGCCTATGATCCCCGACAGGACGGTTTCATTCGTGGGGCCATCACCCTCAGGGAGTTGCCCGCACGGCTGTTCGGGCGCCTGCGGGGCAAGCCCGTGGCGCAAAAGCCGTTCGATCTGACGCATTTCACGCCCTTGGCTCAGGGCCCCGACGAGGCGGTTTTCGGGATGGTCGGACGGTTCTGGCAGGCGCGCTACGGTCAGGACCCGCTGCCCGATCTGGCCGCCCTTCACGCCTATGACCGGGCCGGTTCTGTCAAGCTGGTGATGCATTTCCATGTTGAGGGCGACAATCGCCCCCGCCTGACCACCCGCACGCGTATCTACTGTCTGGATGGTGCGGCCAAGGTGCGGTTGACGCCCTATTGGTATCTGATCCGGCCGGTCAGCGGTCTGATCCGCAAAAGGATGCTGGCTGCGATCAAACGGAGTTGTTTAAGAACATAATAGCGATAGTGTTTCCTTTTATAGATCATTTTATTGGCAAATGATCGACGTCATAGTGTCTTCATCGAAAGGGCCAGCACGGAAGGCCCGCAATACTTCCGGCGGATCTGCCGGATGATGGAGAGAAGACAATGGCACATATCGCACTCGATAACGCAGCCGCTCCGGCCAAGCCTGACACCACCAGCCGCCTTGCTCCGCTGGGCATTCTGGGGCTTCGCCTGACGACGGGGGCTTTGTTCGTGACCCACGGGCTGATCAAATATTTCATCTTCACCCCCGCAGGCACCGCCGGCTACTTCCAGAGCCTCGGCCTGCCGGGCTGGGTAGGTCTGCTGACCATGACGGCGGAGTTCTTTGGTGGTCTGGCCCTGATTTTCGGCCTGTTGCCGCGTCTCGTTTCGGCGCTCTTCGTGCCGCTGCTTCTGGGGGCTGCGATGGCCGCCCATATCGCCAATGGCTTCACCTTCTCCAATGCCGGTGGCGGCTGGGAATATCCGGTAATGTGGGCCGCCGTCATGGGCATGATGGCCCTGCTGGGGGATGGCGCGGCTGCCTTGTTCCCGACGCATCGCCTGTTCCGTCGCTGATAGCTTGGACTGCGGGGGCGCTTTCCCCGCAAGCTATAACGCCACTCGGGTGGCAGGAGGTTTGAAATGGCAACGAGTGACGCACCGATCGAGGTCGGCCATGTCACCCTCACGGTCCACGACCTGAAATCCGTGGGCGCATTCTATGAAAACGTGCTGGGTCTGGCGCGTCTGTCATCGGATGGCACGGTGGCCCGCTATGGCGCGGATGGGCGCGTGCTGGTCGAGTTGCGGGCGGATCGTGCGGCCCGCAAGGCCAGCCACCGCGAGGCGGGGCTGTTCCACACGGCCTTCCTGATGCCCTCGCGCCGTGCGCTTGCCGATTGGCTGGATAATGCGGTGGCGCGTCGGGCACCTTTGCAGGGCGCATCCGACCATTCGGTGTCCGAGGCGATCTATCTGGCCGATCCCGAGGGCAATGGCGTCGAGGTCTATGTCGACCGCCCGCGAGATCAGTGGATCCGCATGGGAGACCAGATCCATATGGTGACCGAGCCGCTGGATCTGCAGGATCTGCACAACCAGCGTTCGGGCAAATGGTTTGGCGCCCCCAAGGGGATGACCATTGGCCATGTGCATCTGCAGGTGGGTGGGCTTGTGCCCGCGATGGATTTCTATGGCGAGCGTTTGGGGCTTTCGGTGATGAACGACTATCCGGGAGCGAAGTTCTTCGGTTGGGGCGGCTATCACCACCATATCGCCACCAACATCTGGAATTCGCGGGGCGCAGGGGCCGTTTCGCGCCCCGCCACCGGCCTGTCAGGGCTGACCCTGCGCGGTGAGGCCAAAGCCCTGGCAGCGCTGGGCGGTGCTGCCACACTGGTGGACCCTTGGGGGCTGCCGGTGACACTGAAAGCCAAGGAGATGGCCAATGCTCGTTGATGGCACATGGACCGAAGACTGGCAGCCGGTGCAGAAATCCGATGATAAGGGACGCTTCGTGCGACAGGTCTCGGGGTTTCGCAACTGGATCACGCCGGACGGGTCGGCCGGTCCCACGGGGCAGGGCGGCTATAAGGCCGAAGCCGGGCGCTACCGTCTGTATGTGGCCTATATCTGCCCCTGGGCCTCGCGCACATTGATGGCCCGTAAGCTCAAGAAGCTGGAGGCGTTCATCGAGGTGACTGTCGTCAATCCGCGCTTGGGCGATCAGGGCTGGGAATTTGGCGGCTTCCAGCGGGCGGAGGCCGATCCGCTGCATGGCGCGAGCTATCTGCACGAGCTCTACACCCGCGCCGATCCGCATTACTCAGGCCGCGCGACGGTTCCGGTGCTGTGGGACATGAAGACCGATAGCCTCGTGAATAACGAGAGCGCCGATATCGTCCGTATGTTCGACGCAGCCTTCGAAGGGCTTGCCCCCGAGACCCCGTGCCTGCGCCCCGAGGATCTTGAGACAGAGATCTCCAAGGCATCTGCCCGCATTTATGACGCCTATAATAACGGGGTCTATAAGGCGGGGTTTGCCAGCTCTCAGGCGGCCTATGACGAGGCCGTGGCCGGTGTTTTCTCCGAGATGGACCGGATGGAAGCCGTGTTGTCGGATGGCCGCCCGTGGTTTCACGGCGACCGCCTGACCGAGACCGATATCCGGATCTTCGTCACCTCGATCCGCTTTGACGTGGCCTATCACGGGCTCTTCAAGACCAACCTGAAGATGCTGCGCGACTACCCTGCGCTTTACGCCCATATGGTGCGGATGCTGAACCAGCCGGGCGTGGCCGGTACGGTCGATCTGGATCACATCAAGGCGGGCTATTACGCGATCAAACGGCTTAACCCGCCGCGTATCGTGCCGAAGGGGCCGGAAGACAGCTATCGCCTGCTGGCCGAGGCGCGCGGGCGCTAAGGGACCGTTTCACATGAAACTCTGCGTCACATGAAGCTTTGCGGGTCGATGTCGATCGCAAGGCGCACATTATTGGGCAGGCGCACCTGTGCCACCCAACGCGCAAGGGCCGCTTGCAAAGGTGCCCGCTTGTCGGCCTTCACCAGCAGCCGCACGCGGTGCCGTCCGCGCACGCGTGCCACAGGGGCGGGGGCAGGGCCATAGACGGTGGCCTCGATCTCGCGCAAAGGCCCCGACTGGCGCGAAAGCGCCTCGCCAATGTCAAACAGCGGCTTCAGATCCGGTCCCGAGAGGATGATCCCCGCCATCCGCCCATAGGGCGGCACATGCTGCGCCTGACGCTGGGCGGCCTCGGCGCGCCAGAAGGCTTCCTCATCGCCGCCCAGAATCGCACGGATCACCGGATGCTCGGGCTGATAGGTCTGCAAAAGCGCCAGCCCCTCGGTCTCGGCGCGGCCCGCACGGCCCGCCACCTGCCGCATCAGCTGGAAAGTCCGCTCGGCGGCGCGCAGGTCGGACCCCTGCAGCCCCAGATCGGCATCAATCACCCCCACCAGCGACAGCTTCGGGAAGTTATGCCCCTTGGCCACGATCTGCGTGCCGATGATGATATCCGCCCCGCCATTGGCAATATCAGAAATCGCCTCCTTCAGCGCCCGCGCGGTGGTGAAGAGATCAGACGAAAGCACTGCCATCCGGCTGTCGGGGAAACGCTCGCGCACCTCCTCGGCCAGACGCTCGACACCGGGGCCAACGGGCGCCAGCTTGCCCTCGACCTTGCAATTAGGACATTGCGTGGGGATCGGTTTCGTCTCGCCGCATTGATGGCAGACCAGCTGCTTCATGAAACGATGCTCCACCATCCGCGCATCGCAATGGTCACAGCCGATCTGATGCCCGCAGGCCCGACAGATCGTCACCGGCGCATAGCCGCGACGGTTGAGAAACAGCATCGCCTGCTCGCCACGGCGCACCCGCTCGATCACCGCGCCCACCAACGTCGGGCCGATCCAGTGCTGGCTCTCGATGCTCTCGTTGCGCATGTCGATGGGCCGCATCTCGGGCAGCTTGGAGGCGCCAAACCGCGCGCCCAGATCGACCCGCGCATATTTGCCGCTCTCGGCATTGGCCCAGGTCTCGAGCGATGGCGTGGCCGAAGCCAGCACCACCTGCGCCCCACACAGGGATGCCCGCAATACCGCCATATCGCGGGCGTTATACAACACACCCTCCTCCTGCTTGTAGGAGGTGTCATGCTCCTCATCCACCACGATCAGCCCCAAGTCGCGGAAGGGCAGAAATAGCGCCGAACGCGCCCCCGCCACCATCTGCACCTCGCCCGAGGCCGTGGCCTTCCACAACCGTCGCCGCTCGGTCTGGGTCACGCCCGAATGCCACTCGCCCGGTTTCGCGCCAAACCGCGCCTCCACCCGGGCGAGAAACTCCGATGACAAGGCAATCTCTGGCAAAAGCACCAAAGCCTGCCGCCCCTGCCGCAGACAATCGGCCACCGCTTCCAGATAAACTTCCGTCTTGCCCGAGCCCGTCACACCCTTCAGCAAAACCGGCGCAAACCCACCAGACCCATCCTCCAGCCGTGCCACAGCGGCCCTTTGCGCCTCGGATAGCACCTTTCCCGGCAAGGACGGATCAAGCCGCGCAAAGGGCGCATCGCGCGGCACATCCGCCTCCACCACCGCGCCAGAGGTCAGCATCCCTTTCACCACGGATGTCGTCACCCCCGCCAAAGCGGCCAGTTCTCCCAACTGAAAGCCCGCCCCGCCATGGTCGCGCAAAACCTCTAACACCCGCGCCCGCGCATCGGTCATCCGCGACGGCTCGCCCGCCCCAAGACGGTAGATCTTGCGCAGCCCCGGCGCGTCAAACAGCCCCGGCGCACGGGTGGCCAGCCGCAAAACCTGCGGCAGGGGCGTCATCGTATAGGCAGCCATCCTCATCAGGAACTGCCGCATCTCTGCCTTCATCGGCTGCACATCCATCACCTGTAAAACGCGCCGCAACTTGGCCGCGGCAAAATCCCCATCGCCCGCCCCCCAGACAACGCCCAAGACCTTGCGCGGCCCCAAAGGCACCATGACAAAGGCGCCCGCCCAACAGCCCCCTTCAGGCGCCAGATAATCCAGTGGCCGCCCGACCGGCTCCGCCGTCAGAACCGAGACCCGTGCCCCGTCCGTAAACCAGTCCTGCCCGCTCATGCGGCCCCCCTTTCCAGCTGCCCCAAATATCCCGGGGGGAATTGGCCGCAGGCCAAGGGGGGCAGAGCCCCCCGAATGCGCGACAACCACCCTTTCGCGGCCAGAGGTTTTGCGCTATCAGTGCCGCACCTGCCCATCTGGAGGAAACTCATGAAATTCTTCGTCGATACGGCCGATGTGGCCGCCATCAAGGAACTCAACGACCTCGGCATGGTCGATGGCGTGACCACCAACCCCTCGCTGATCATGAAATCGGGGCGCGATATCCTCGAAGTGACCAAAGAGATCTGCGACATGGTCACCGGTCCGGTCTCGGCAGAGGTGGTCGCCACCGAAGCCAAGGACATGATCGAAGAAGGTCTGAAACTTGCCAAGATTGCCCCCAATATCGCGATCAAGGTTCCGCTGACCTGGGACGGTCTGACCGCGTGTAAGGCTTTCGCATCCGAAGGACATATGGTCAATGTCACGCTGTGCTTTACTGCGGCACAGGCGATCCTTGCCGCCAAAGCGGGCGCGACCTTCATCTCGCCCTTCATCGGGCGTCTGGACGACATCAACCTTGATGGTCTGGAGCTGATCGAAGACATCCGCACCGTCTATGACAATTACGAGTTCAAGACCGAGATCCTCGCGGCCTCGATCCGTTCGGTCAACCATATCACCGATTGTGCGAAAATCGGGGCCGATGTGATCACCGCGCCGCCGGCCGTGATCAAGGGGATGGTCAAGCATCCTCTGACCGATAAAGGGCTCGAGCAGTTTATGGCGGACTGGGCGAAAACCGGCCAGAAAATCATCTGATCCTCCAAGAGGAAGATCGGTGGGAAGGGGGCCGGAAGGCCCCTTTTTCCTGCGCCGGTATGTGCGAAAGACCGGAACAGGGGCGGAGTTTCGGGCGGTTTCAGGCCAGATCCTGCGGCAAGGCGGGGTCGCCCAGCAATGTCATCAGCGCGTGACGGCGGTTCGGATGTGTCTGGGCCAGACGCAGCAGCGTTTCCGCCTCGTCATCGATATGCACACCGAACAGTATATAAGGCAGGTTCAGCCCGTTGGTGTGGCAGATTTCGGTTAGGCTGCTGATGGTCGGATCGTTTCCATCCTTGAGCACGGAATGGAGATATCCCGGGGATTTTCCAGCCCTGATAGAGGCCTGCCGCATGGAAACCCCGATCCGCCGAAGCTGCTCCTGCAAGCGGAGCCGGATATCTGCAATAGAATAACTAAGCATGATTGTTTTATGTAACTCGTTATTTGGAAGAGAGTAACCCCAAAATATCATTTGCCGTTCTGGATTCGGGTTAAATAACCAATTTTGGTGATATATGATAATATTCCTGAAACAGTCTTGCACGGCCCCCTTGGGAAAATAGCAAGAACTTGATATATTCGCCTAAGGTCTTGAAATCTGGGGATGCTTGCGATGACACAGGCCGGTTTGGCGCAAATTCTACGCGAGAAAATTCTGTCCGAGCCAGACCTTGTTCTGGATGATCCCGCCGTGATGCAGGTGCTTGTCGGGGCGGGCGGAGCCGCGCGGGATGATAGGGTTGTCGACCTGCGATCGGTGGCGCTGCGGCGGCTCGAGATGCGGCTCGACCGGCTCGAGGATACCCATCGCTCGGTCATCGCTGCCGCCTATGACAACCTTGCCGGCACCACTCAGGTGCATCGTGCGGTGCTGGCGCTTCTGGGGCCGTTCGATCGGGTCCCCTCCCATCCGGAGCCCTCCGGTTTTCGCGGGTTTCTGGAGGCGCTGCAGGGCGAGGTGACAGAGATTCTGGAGGTCGACACCCTCCGGCTGGTGCTGGAAACCCATCACTCCGAGGCTGATCCGGCGTTACGGCATCTGGGGAATGTCCTGTGTCTGGCCGAACCGGGCTTTGCCGGTGAATATATGCGCGCCGCAGGAATGGCTGTGCCCGAGCGTGTCGTGCTGCGCAGGGTCGTTCCGGCGGGAAGCCCTGTTCATGCCTGTGGATCGGGCAGGGTCGGGGAGATCCTCTCGGAGGCGGTGATCGCGCTGGATCTGGGCAGGGGGCGGTTGCCGGCCATGCTGGTGCTGGGATCTGTCGATCCCCAGCGGTTCAGGCTGTCACAGGGGACAGAGCTTCTTGGGTTTTTCGGTGCCGTTTTCGAACGTATGATGCAACGGTTTCTGGGGTAGGAAATGCTTGGAATGTCGGACGCCCTGCGGGATGCGATGCAGCGCTGGCTTGCGCATTTGCGCGGGCTTGAGGGCGCATCAGAGCAGACGATTCTCGCGTATGGCAGTGATCTGCGGGGGTTTTTGACCTTTCTGCATGTCCATCAGGGCGAGTCGCTCGGGGTGGCACGTCTTGCACGGCTGAGCACGGCCGATATGCGCGCATGGATGGCGCATGAGCGGGGGCGGGGGCTGTCGGCACGCTCGCTGGCGCGGGCGCTGTCTTCGGTCAAAAGCTTTGTCCGCTGGCTGTCCGATCGCGAGGGGTTCGATGCGACGGCACCGCTTTCGGTGCGTCCGCCACGGTTCCAGCGCAAATTGCCGCGCCCCTTGGCCGAGGATGCGGCGGTCGCGATGATCGCGCAGGTGGATCTTCAGGCGCAGGACCCGTGGGTGGCCGCGCGCGATGTTGCCGTGCTGACCCTGCTCTATGGCTGTGGTCTGCGGATCTCCGAGGCGCTGTCGCTGACCGGGGCCGATCTGCCTTTGGGCGATAGTCTGCGGATTATGGGGAAGGGGCGCAAGGAACGGATGGTGCCGCTTTTGCCTGCTGCCCGCGCGGCGGTGGAAAGCTATCTGCGGCTCTGTCCCTATCCGGTCGCGGCCGATCTGCCCCTTTTCCGCGGGAAGCGGGGCGGAGCGCTGAACGGACGGCTGATTGCCAAGGCGATGGAGCAGGCGCGGATGGCCTTGGGCTTGCCTGCAACGGCGACGCCACATGCCATGCGGCACAGTTTCGCCACCCATCTGCTGAGTGCGGGGGGCGATCTGCGGGCCATTCAGGAGCTGCTGGGTCATGCCAGCCTTGCCACCACGCAGGTCTATACCGCTGTTGATCAGGCGCGCCTGATGGAGGTCTACCGCGCCGCCCATCCGAGGCGCTGATAGGAACGCGCTGTTTGGGCGGTCTTCCGTTATCGTTAGGTCAAGTTTTAATTGTAAACCGGCTTCCGATCAGGAAAGTCGATGGGTTAACCATGTTCTGGAAAGGTTTCATTCATTTTGCGGGCGCAGACCTAGGATACGTTTCATGTTCAGAAAGGAACGCATTATGGACGTATCAACCCTTGCCGGTAGTGTAGGCGTTGCGTCGAGTTTGCAGGTTTTACAGGCCGGCACGACGACAACGGAAGACGACGATAGCACAACCGTAGAGGAAACGCAGGCTTCTGCGGCTCCTCCTCCGGCGCCTCCCGCCTCGTCTGGCAGTGGCGCTGATACCGAATCCCTCTTTGTTTCCCTGTTTGGCGATACGAGCGAGACCTCGTCCTCGTCCTCGTCCTCCACGACAAGCTCCACCACGCTGACCAGCGACGAAGAGGTCTTCGATCTTGATGGCGATGGCGAGCTGTCGACCATGGAGCAGGCGGCCTATGATGCCTCGATCAGTGGCGAGACCGTTTCGGGAACCGAAGAGAGCACAAGCAGCGTTGCCAGCATGATGGGCCCACCACCGGGCCCGCCACCTTCCGATGATGAAGACGGCGTTTCGACTGCGCAATCTTTGGTCGAATCTCTGGCAGAGTCAGCCAATGAGGATGCCGAGACGGCGGATGTGCAGGATGACATGCGTCGTGTTCAGCAGTTCGAGCAACTTCTGGCAGAAACGCTGGGAGACGTGTCGCAGGGCTGAGGTCTGGCCCGATAGACATGGCTTGAACGGGAAGGGCGGCCCTGCCGCCCTTCTTTATCCGCTGGCGTGACGGTCGGCGCGATTGCGCCACAGTTTCAGGAAGAGACTTGGGTTTCTATGTCTTTGCTTGATCGAACGGGGCGTTTGCGGCATGACCCGAATTATGATGTTACGCACCAAAGCTCTCTCCGTTCACTTTCTCACTGCAACCGGAGCGGTCTTTTCGCTTCTGGCTCTTGATGCAGCCGTCGAGCGAAACTGGAGCGTCATGTTCTTGTGGCTGGTCGTGGCGCTTGTTGTGGATGGCATCGACGGCCCCCTTGCGCGGCGCTATGATGTCAAACGGAACGCGCCGGTCTATGACGGGGTCCTGATGGATCTGATCATCGACTATCTGACCTATGTCTTCATTCCCGCCTATGCGCTGTTCAAATCCGACCTGCTTCCGGGGTGGCCGGGCTGGCTTGTGGTGGTGGCTATCACCTATTTCAGCGTTGTGTACTTTTCGGATACACGCATGAAAACCAAAGATAATTCCTTTTCCGGCTTTCCGGGCTGCTGGAATATGGTGGCGCTGGTCGTGTTTGCTGTGGCACCGACCCCGCCGGTTATTCTGGTGCTGGTGCTGATCTGTACGGTGGCGATGTTCCTGCCGTTGAAATTCATCCATCCGGTCAGGACAGAGCGTTGGCGCGCGCTGTCATTGCCGATCGCGCTGGCCTGGGTGGTCTTCGCGGCCATTGCGGCATGGACCAATTTCCATTCGCCTGCATGGGTGCATTTCGGGCTGATCCTCAGTTCGCTCTATCTGCTCTTCGTCGGGATCGTGCAGCAAGTGGTGCCCCTGCGAAGCCGCTGACACGCCGCTTTTCCGATAGAATCCGCATATTTCTGTCCTCCGCCGGGAACCCGGCGGATTTTTGCTTGTTTCAGTGGTGGAGTTTTGGGACGCAATGTCTCATAAGCGACACTTCGCGTCGCTTTTGGCACTTACGGGTCGCGTCGGGCTGTCATCTTGGCCTTTACACGCAAAGCCGCACACGCACGGCATTGCGCTCTCGTCGTATCTGGGGGCCCGCGCACCCGATCCGGCCTCGGGGTCTTGGGGGCAGGTCCGCAACTGACCGCGCCGGAGCGACAAAGGAAACAGGACAGGAGACGCTGCATGGCAGAGACAATCGATCAGGACGAGGATTTGGGCGTGCCCGCCCCCGAGGGCGACGCCGCCCCGATCGACACCGACTATTCCGTCGGACAGGATAATATCGAAGGCAGTGTCGGCAGACTGGATTTCGATATCCACAATCCGGTCTTCGCCATCTCTGCTGTGGCTGTCGTGTTATTCGTGCTGTTTACGCTGGTCTTCCCCCAGACGGCCCAGTCCCTGTTCAGCTGGCTCTTTTCGTCGGTCACGGGCGGGTTCGACTGGTTCTTCCTGTCAGCGGGCGACATTTTCGTGCTGTTCAGTCTGTTCCTGATTGTCTCGCCTTGGGGCAAGGTGCGGTTGGGCGGGTCGGAAGCGACTCCCGACTTCGGCTATCCGGCATGGTTTGCGATGCTGTTTGCCGCCGGTATGGGCATCGGTCTGATGTTCTATGGCGTGGGGGAGCCGCTGACCCATTTCTCGACCTCGTTCGCAGGGGCGGCTGGCGCACCGCTGGGCGGGGCGCAAGGCGATACCGAGGCCGCCTTCAAGCTGGGCATGGCCGCGACCATCTACCATTGGGCCCTGCATCCTTGGGCCATCTACGCGGTGCTGGCGCTCGCTCTGGCGCTGTTCTCCTATAACAAGGGGCTGCCGCTGACGATCCGTTCGGCCTTCTATCCGATCCTGGGCGAGCGGATCTGGGGCTGGCCGGGCCATATCATCGATATTCTGGCGGTCTTTGCCACGCTCTTCGGTCTGGCAACCTCACTAGGGCTGGGGGCCACGCAGGCCAATGCCGGTCTGCATGCCGTGCTGGGCATTCCGATCTCGACGACGGTGCAGGTGATCCTGATCATCTGTATTACCGCTGTGGCGCTTGTCTCGGTGCTGCGCGGGCTGGAAGGGGGCGTGCAGAAACTGTCGGAAATCAACATGATCCTCGCGCTGGTTCTGTTGCTTTTCGTGCTGTTCACCGGCCCGACGCTGACCCTTCTGGGCGATATCGGCACCGGTCTTGGTGCCTACCTGACCGAACTTCCGGCGCTGTCGAACCCGTTCGGGCGTGAAGATACCCGCTTCGTGCAGGGCTGGACCTCGTATTACTGGGCATGGTGGATCAGCTGGTCGCCGTTTGTGGGTATGTTCATCGCGCGTGTCTCGCGCGGGCGGACGGTGCGCGAATTCGTGGTCTGTGTGCTGCTGATCCCGTCGCTGGCCTGTGTGGTCTGGATGTCGATCTTCGGGGGCGTCGCGTTGCAGCAGGTCATTCAGGACGGCTATCAGGCCGCCGTGGATGCCGATATCTCGGTGAAACTGTTCCGCGTGCTGGAGGCGCTGCCGCTGTCGCAGATCACCTCGGTTGTGGGGGTGATCCTTGTGATCGTGTTCTTCGTGACCTCCTCGGATTCGGGCTCGCTGGTGATCGACACCATCACCGCAGGTGGCAAGGTCAATGCCCCCGTTCCGCAGCGGGTGTTCTGGGCGACCTTCGAGGGCGTGGTCGCGATTGTGCTGCTGCTTGGGGGCGGGCTTTCGGCCCTGCAATCCATGGTGATCTCGACAGGGCTGCCCTTTACCGTGGTTCTGCTGGTGATGTGCTATTCCATCGTCAAAGGTCTACAGGCCGAAAAGAACGCCTGAGCCGGTTTCGGGCAGGAGCGTCCAACGGGCACCCGTCGCGGTGCCCGTTATTTTTTGCGCCTTGTATTGGGGCTGTCGTCGCTTCGGCCTATCTATAGGCTCCACCCGTAGCCAAAGGAGGCCAACATGGCACCATCACGCGCGCAGGATGTTCTGGAATTCTGGTTCGCACCGGAAAATCGCGAGAAATGGTTTGTCAAAGACGAGCGGTTCGACGGCGAAATCCGCGACCGTTTCTCCGCCTTGCAGGCCGATGCGGCGCAGGGCGCGCTGGCGGATTGGCAGCAGGCCGCGCAGTCGGCGCTGGCACTGGTGATCTTGCTCGACCAGTTTCCGCGCAACATGTTCCGCGGGACCGGCCATGCCTTTGCCAGCGATGCCAAGGCGCGGGCGGTGGCGGATGCGGCGCTGTCGCAAGGCTTCGATGCGGCTGTCGCGAAAGAGGTGGATCCGGCAGCGGCTGCCTTTTTCTACCTGCCCTTCATGCATTCCGAGGAACTGGCCGATCAGGACCGCGCGCTCGCGCTTTATACGGCGGCGCAGAATGCGGAAGGGCAGCGCTTTGCCGAAGCCCATCGCGACATCATTGCGCGTTTTGGCCGGTTTCCGCATCGCAATGCCGCGCTCAAGCGCGAAAGCACCAAGCCCGAACTGGCCTTTCTGGAAACCCATGCCGGTTTCTAGCCATAGGGGCTGCGTTGGGCGACAGGGGCGAATGACGCCTTTTGCTCGCCCGCGCGACGCCCTATGATCGCGAGCAAGAGACGAGGACCACCATGACCGAAGCCTGTAGCCTGACGCCCGAAGAGATCACCGCCCTGTTTACCCGCGCGGATGGGCATTACCATTTCGCGCGCTGGGGCAGGCCGATCGTGCCGATCGTCTTCGGCGTGCAGGAAGAGACGCTGCAGATCATGAAAGGCGCTTTGGAGGCGGTCGTGGCGCTGTCGGGCCATAAGCTGGCCGAGACCGATCCGGAGCTCGGGGCCAATCTGATGATCTTCTTCTTCCGTGACTGGCAGGAACTTCTGGAGGTTCCGAACCTCGATCATATGCTGCCGGGTCTGCAGGATCTGGTTGTGCGTCTGGATGATGCGGGGGCAACCCATTACCGCACCTTCCGCTTCGATGATCAGGGGGCCATTCGGGCCTGTTTCAGTTTCGTGCGGATGGATGAGGCTATGGCCGAGGTGCCTGCCGAGACGATCGCGCTGGGGCAGGCGGTGCAGATGATTCTCGCATGGGGAAGCGAGGCATGGGCCGCGCAGTCTCCGCTGGGGCTGGCGCGCGGGGCCGCTGTGCTGCGCCCCGAGGTGGCGGCGCTGATTGCCGCCAGCTATGATCCGGTCATGCCGCCCGTGGCCGACGAGGCCGCCCATGCGCTGCGCCTTTTTGCCCGTGCCAATCTGATGCGCGAGAAAGCCGAGGCCGCCAGCGCCCGCATGGTGCAGGATATGGCCGAGGCGAAACTGGCCCCGAAAAACTAACGGATTCATAAGTAAGGTCTTGAGATGGCTTTTGAATTTCCGATCCGCGTCTATTACGAAGATACCGATCTGGCGGGGATCGTCTATTATGCCAACTACCTGAAATTCATCGAGCGCGGGCGCAGCGAATGGGTCCGGTCGCTTGGTGTGGATCAGGCGCGGATGAAGGCGGAGACCGGCACGGTGTTCGCCGTGCGCCGTGTCGAGGCCGAGTATCTCAAGCCTGCCCGATATGATGACGAGTTGGTTGTCTCGACCACGCTGCTGGCCGAAACAGGCGCGCGGATCCAGCTTGCGCAGGAGGTCAAACGCGCGGGAGAGGTGCTTTTTGCCGCGCAGGTCACCCTTGTATGCCTGAACGAGGCAGGGGCGGCGCAGCGGATATCTGCCGAAATACGCCGGAAGTTGGCTCCGAGCCTGCATTAGGTGCGCAATTTGGCCCTAGGTGACGTAGATGTTATGGCGTAGCCCCTTTATGTGCGCTAAAATCGCTGCCAATCAACCCGCGACAAACGCGGCCCCTATTTGACGAGCAGTAGACTGATGGAAACAGACGTGCTTGGCGCGGCGCAGCAGATGGATTTCTCGCTGCTTGCCCTTTTTGCCCGTGCCTCCCTAACCGTAAAACTCGTGGTGATCCTGCTGATGCTGTCCAGCTTCTGGTCCTGGGCGATCATCATCCGTAAATTCATCTCGTTCCGCGCGGCCCGCCGCGAGGCCGAGACTTTCGATCAGGCCTTCTGGTCGGGCGAGCCGCTGGACGAGCTGTTCGAGCAGATCGGCACCCGCCCCGATGGCGCGAGCGAGAAGATCTTTGCCGCCGGTATGCTGGAATGGCGTCGCAGCCACCGTCAGGACGGCAATCTGATCGCCGGTGCGCAGTCGCGGATCGAGCGTTCGATGGATGTGGCGATCACCAAGGAAAGCGAGAAGCTCAACAACGGGCTGCCCTTCCTTGCCACGGTCGGTTCCACCGCGCCCTTCGTGGGGCTGTTCGGGACGGTCTGGGGGATCAAGGTGGCGTTCGAGGAAATCGCGATTTCGCAGAACACCTCGCTGGCCGTCGTGGCTCCCGGTATCTCCGAGGCACTGGTGGCCACGGCCCTCGGTCTGCTTGCGGCGATTCCTGCCGTGATCTTCTACAACAAGCTTTCGGGCGATGCCGACCGTATCGTTGGCGGCTACGAGGCGTTTTCCGACGAGTTCTCCACCATCCTGTCGCGCCAGCTGGACGCCTGATCCATGAGCGGCGGTGTGATGAAAAATTCTAGCCGGAGAGGGCGGCGCGGGCGCGGCAAGCATCAGGCGATGGCCGAGATCAACGTCACGCCGATGGTCGATGTGATGATGGTGCTGCTGGTCATCTTCATGGTGGCCGCGCCGATGATGACCGTGGGTGTGCCGCTGGAATTGCCGAAGACCTCGGCCAAGGCGGTGCCGACCGAACAGGAAGAGCCGCTGACCATTTCGCTGCAGCTTGATGGCACGGTGTCGCTGATGAACTCGACCGTGCCGGAAGACGAGCTTGTGGGCCGTTTGCAGGCGATCGCCGCCGAGCGGGACAGCAACAAGATCTACCTGCGCGCCGATGGCGGTATCAACTATGCCCGTGTGGTCGAAGTCATGGGCGCCCTGAATGGCGCGGGCTTCAACAATATCACTCTGGTGACCGAATCCGGTGGTCCGTCGCTGACGGGACCGGCGAAACAGTAAGCGCAAGGCACGCAACTTTATGCGGATGGAACGGGCAGATAAGATCGGCACTTGGGTGTCAGGGGTGGTCCATGCGGGGATCATCCTCTGGGCTGTCGTGGGGGATCTCCTGATCAAACGCGATCCGGTCGAGCCGATACAGATGACGCAGGTTTCGGTGATCTCGGATGCCGAATTCCAAGCGATGCAGGCGGCAGCTCCCAAAGCGGGCGAGGTGCAGGACACCGCGCCCGAAGCGATTGCCGCCCCGCAGCAGGACAGCTCTCCGGCAGAGGATGTGCCTGCCCCCGACGAGGCCCCCGATCCGGCCCCGCAGGAGGCTCTGGCCGAGCCGGTTGCCAAGCCCGAAGCCAAGCCCGATCTGTCGGAGGTCCATACACCTGCCGAGCCGACAGAGGTGACGGAAGTCCCGCCCTCGATGATGCCGGACGTCGAAGTGCCGCAAGACACCTCGACCCCCGAATTCAGCCCGCGTCCGGTGCCCAAGCCCGCGCGGCGTGTGGCCCCCGATCCGCTGCCCACCCCCGCGCCCGAAGCCAAGGTGGCCGAGGTGCCGAAGGAGGCCACGCAAGAGGCCGAGGCGCCGAAGCCTGAAGAGCCGAAGGAAGAGGCGCAGGAGGCCGCGGCCCCCGAGGAGGCGGGCACCGAGATCGAGACCGAAGCCTCGAAGCCGGTGGAAGAGGCCAAGACATCGGCTCCGCCGGTCAGCCCCAAGCCGCGTACGAAGCCCGCTCCGCCGAAGAAAGAAGAGCCGAAGCCGGTGGAAACCGCAGCGGCTGACACGCCCAAAGCCGACACGCCGAAGCCGGTCGAGAAGAAAGCCGAGAAACCGGCCGACAAGCCTGCGGCCAAGCCGGTCGAGAAAAAGGCGGACAAGCCTGCGGCCAAACCCGCCGATAAGAAGACCGAAAAACCTGCTGCTGCGAAACCCGCAGCCCCTTCGCCCAATACCGAGAAGGCGGTGCAGGATGCGCTTGCGCAGGCTCTGGGCGGTGAGGGCACGGGCGGCACCGGCAATGCGCCGATGGGCCCCCCGATCACCCGCGGCGAGAAAGAGGCGCTGGTTGTCGATGTGAAGCAATGCTGGAACGTGGGCGCGCTGTCCTCGGAGGCGCTGCGCACCACGGTGACGGTTTCGGTGCAGATGAACCAGAACGGCACGCCGATCATTTCGACGATCAAGATGATCGGGTCGTCGGGCGGGTCGGATGCGGCTGCCAAGCAGGCCTTCGAGGCGGCACGCCGCGCGATCGTGCGCTGTGGCTCGGATGGCTTCCCGCTTCCGGCGGAAAAATACGGGCGCTGGAAAACCATCGAGATGGATTTCAACCCCGATAGCATGAGGATGCGTTGATGCGGTTTTCAAGGAAATCGTCCGATCATCGCGAAATGTCGTGCGGATGTGATGCGCCCTGCGTCCATTCCGCGCTACAACCGACAAAACCTGCCCGTTCTGACCAGACGGGAACGGACCAGACAAGGAGTGTTTCGATGCTGCGTATGATGTTGGCCGGAGTGGCCGCCGCAAGTGTGATGACGGCGGGGCTGGTTGCGGCTCCGGCGATGGCGCAGGATGGCGAACCTCTGCATGTCGAGATTACCGATGGTGTGATCGAGCCGCTGCCCTTTGCCATGCCGACCTTCATCGCCGAAACCGGCGATGCCTCGAAGATTGCGCAGGATATCTCTAGCGTGATCCGTTCGGATCTGACCGGCACGGGCCTGTTCCGCGAGATCCCGCAAAACGCCCATATCCAGCGCTTCTCCAGCTTCGGCACGCAGGTGAACTATTCCGACTGGACCGCGATCAACGCGCAGGCGCTGATTGTGGGGGCTGTCTCGATGCAGGGCGGCAAGGCAGTCGTGAAATTCCGTCTTTTCGATATCTATTCGGGGGCCGAGATGGGGGAGGGCCAGCAACTGGCGGCCAGCCCGCAAAGCTGGCGGCGTCTGGCGCATAAGGTGGCCGATACCATCTATTCGCGCATCACCGGCGAGGGTGGCTATTTCGACAGCCGTGTGGCCTTCGTGTCCGAAAGTGGCCCGAAAAACGCCCGTCAGAAACGTCTGGCGATCATGGATTATGATGGCGCGAACGTGAATTATCTCACCGATTCCAGCACCATCGTTCTGGCGCCGCGCTTCTCGGCGGACGGGTCCAAGCTGATCTATACCACGTTTGAAACCGGCTTCCCGCGGATCAAGATGATGAATGTGGGCAATGTCAGTTCGCAGCTTCTGCCCGAGACCCCCGGCACGATGACCTTCTCGCCGCGCTTCTCGCCCGATGGCGGCTCGATCCTCTATTCGATGGAGCAGGGCGGCAATACCGACCTTTACCGGATGGGCATCAATGGCGGCGCACCGCAGCGCCTGACCAATAGCCCCGCCATCGAGACCGCGCCCTCTTACAGCCCTGACGGGTCGAAGATCGTGTTCGAATCCGACCGCTCCGGCACGCAGCAGCTTTATGTCATGAGCGCAAGCGGCGGCGAACCCACCCGTATTTCCTTTGGCGAAGGGCGCTATTCGACGCCGGTCTGGTCGCCGCGCGGCGATATGATCGCCTTCACCAAGCAGCATGCGGGGCGCTTCCATATTGGCGTCATGCGCACCGATGGTTCGGAAGAACGCCTGCTGACCGCTTCCTTCCTTGACGAGGGTCCGACTTGGTCGCCCAATGGCCGTGTGATCATGTTCACCCGCGAAAGCCCCGGCGCGAACGGCGGTGCAAGCCTGTGGTCGGTGGATATTTCCGGCCGCAACCTGAAGCAGGTGCCGACGCCCGGCGCGGCCTCTGATGTGACGTGGTCACCGCTTCTGCAGTGACATTTCCAAGCCCGAAGAATACTGTTACCCTGCTCATGACGAGCACCTGATATGATGGAACGATCTATGAAAACCGCATTCAAAGCCGCCCTGCTGCTGAGCGCATTGGGCCTTGCCGCGTGTAACAATCCCGACCGCTTCGGCGATGGCTCGGGCGTGAATGATCCGGGCGGTGCCTATGGCAGCGGCTATGGGGACGGCTCGGTCAGCCAAGGCGATATCAACGACCCCAACTCGCCCGCCTATTTCCAGAAGAAAATCGGTGACATGGTGCATTTCATGGTCGACCAGTCGACCCTGTCGCCCGAAGCCACCCAGATCCTGACCCAACAGGCGCAATGGCTGAATGCCCACCCGAATTACACTGCCGTGATCGAAGGCCATGCCGACGAACAGGGCACGCGCGAATACAACCTTGCGCTGGGGGCACGCCGTGCAAGCGCGGCACAGGCCTTCCTGATCAGCCAAGGTGTCAGCGGCAACCGTCTGCGCACCGTGTCCTATGGTAAAGAGCGCCCGATCGCGGTCTGCTCGGCACCGGAATGCTACCAGCAGAACCGTCGCGCCGTGACGGTGATCGCACAAGGCGCGGGTTCCTGATGATGCGTGCGCTGAAGGGGGCGGTCTGTGGTTTGGCAATGATGGCGGGCCTGCCCGCCTTCGCGCAGGACCAGCAGTCTTTGGCCGATATCCGCTCGGAACTGGCGCAGCTCTCGGCGCAGGTGCAAGGCCTGCGTCAGGAGCTGGTGTCCTCCGGCTCTTCGGGACTTCAGGCGGCGGGCGGAGCCTCGGCGCTTGCACGGATGGATACGATGGAGGCGTCGCTGTCGCGGCTGACCTCGCAGACCGAAGAATTGCAGAACAAGATCAATCGGGTGGTCAGTGATGGCACCAACCGGATCGGGGATCTGGAATTCCGTGTCTGCGAGATGGAGCAGGGTTGCGACATCTCCTCGATTGGTAAAACCGCGCCTTTGGGCGGGGCAGATAGCAGTGCTGCAGCGGCTCCGACGCCGGCAGCGTCCTCGAACGGGTCCGGCCAGTCCAGTGCCGATCTGGCGATGAATGAACAGTCGGACTTCGATCGGGCCAAGGGGGTGCTCGATCAGGGTGACTTTCCTCGCGCCGCGAAAGAGCTTGCGGCCTTTGCCCAATCCTACACGGGTGGCCCACTAAGCGACGACGCGCTCTATTATCAGGGCGAGGCCTTGCAGAAATCCGGCGATACCGCAGGGGCGGCAAGGGCCTGGCTGAACGCTTTCTCGACCTATCCTGACGGGGATAAGGCACCGGAAAGCCTGACGAAGCTGGGCTGGGCTCTGGGTCAGCTTGGCCAGCGCAGCGAAGCCTGCACGGCCTTGGGACAGGTGGGGCAACGCTATCCGCAGGCGCAGGCCGTGTCCGAGGCCCGCGCGGAGATGTCGAAGCTCGGCTGTATGTGAGGCCCTTGCGTGTCCGATCATGACAAGACCCCGACTGCCGCGCCCTGTCGCGGCAGTTTGCCATTCGGGCCGCCCGTGCCCGAGGCGTTTGTGGCGGCCATGCAGGGCCACCGCGTGGGGCTGGCGGTTTCGGGGGGCGGTGATTCGATGGCGATGCTGCATCTGCTGGCGGGGCGGCTGGATCTGGCGGTGGTGACCGTCGATCACGGGCTGCGTCCCGAGGCGGCCGATGAGGCGCGCATGGTGGGGCAGGTGGCCCGAAGCCTTGGCCTGCCGCATTGGACCCTACGCTGGCAGGCGCCGTCGGGGGGCAATCTGATGGATCTCGCGCGGCGGGCGCGGATGGAACTGATGGGGGCTTGGGCACGCCAGCAGGGGGTCTCCCATATCGCGATGGCCCATACCGCCGATGACCAGATGGAAACCTTTTTCATGCGCCTTGCACGGGCCTCGGGGGTGCAGGGGCTGTCGGGCATGCGTCAGGCTTGGGTCGAGAACGGCGTCACGTGGCACCGTCCCTTGCTGGATCTCGGGCGTGAAGACCTGCGCGCCTATCTGCGCGGGATCGGTGCGCAATGGGCCGAGGACCCGTCAAACGACAACCCGAAATATGACCGCGTGAAGGTGCGCCAAGCGGCCCCGCATCTGGCGGCGCTCGGGATTACGCCGAAGGAGATCTGCCAGACGGTTGCGCATCTGGCCCGCGCCGAAGAGGCCCTGTCGACCGCTTTGGCCGCGATGGTCGCGCGCCATGTGCAGATCGACCGTGGCGATGTGGTGGTCAGTCTCGAAGGGCTGGAGG
The DNA here is from genome assembly GCF_037949285.1 of Thioclava sp. GXIMD4216. Lineage (NCBI taxonomy): Bacteria > Pseudomonadati > Pseudomonadota > Alphaproteobacteria > Rhodobacterales > Paracoccaceae > Thioclava > Thioclava sp. GXIMD4216. The sequence continues at coordinate 43,407 of NZ_CP149926.1, read as the reverse complement.
ACGAAGTGCAGGGCGAATTCCGCCGCCGTCTCTTCGCGGTGATTCTCGGCTGGATCGGGGGCGGGGCCTATGCGCCGCGGGGCCCCAAGCTGGAGACCTTCTGCCGCGATCTCGCCCAGACCAGAACGCTGGCCGGTGTGCAGCGCAGTCAGAAGGGTGGCACCGTGCGCTTTACCCGCGAACTGGCGGCGGTGGCGCAACAGGTTGTGGCTGTGTCATCGGCGCAGATCACGCAATGGGACCGCTGGCGCGTCGGGCGTGATGGGCCAGAGGCACAGGGAGAGACGGGGGCTTACGCCTGCAGGGGGCTGACCATCGCCGCTTTGGGAAAGGCAGGGCTTGCGCAATGCCCCGACTGGCGCGCGGCAGGGATGCCACGGGCCTCGCTTCTGGCGAGTCCGGCGGTTTGGGACGGTCCGACACTGCTTGCGGCGCCCTTGGCAGGGCTTCCGAATGGCTGGAATGCAGAAATTGCGACCCCGTTCACCCGCTCAATGCTATTCACCCGTTGAACCCTGAGCCTAAATCCCTATTTTCAGATCAACGGCTTCCTGCCCGCTCATCCGGGCGTCGCAAGGATGTCAAAATGAATTGGAGGTTTTTCCTTGGGTAATGCGCGCAATCTAGCCTTTTGGGCCGTGCTGTTCGTGCTGATCCTCGCCCTGTTCAACCTGTTTGGGGATGGACAGAACGCGATGAATTCGCAGCAAGTCGACTATTCCGAATTTATTACGGCAGTCGATAAGGGCAATGTCAGCAATGTTCAGATCGATGGGGAGGATGTGCGCTATCAGCTCAAAGACGGCACGTCGACTTATTCCACCGTCAAACCTCTGACCGATCCGATCGCCGAGCGTCTGATCTCGCAAGGGGTGCAGGTCAAGGTGGTGAAGCAGGAGCAGTCGGGCTTCATGTCGCTCTTGGGCGTCTGGCTGCCCTTCCTCGTGCTGATCGGTATCTGGATCTTCTTCATGAACCGGATGCAGGGCGGCGGCAAAGGCGGCGCGATGGGCTTTGGCAAATCGAAAGCCAAGCTCTTGACCGAAAAGCAGGGCCGCGTGACCTTTGATGATGTCGCAGGCATCGACGAGGCCAAGGAAGAGCTGGAAGAAATCGTGGAATTCCTGCGCAACCCGCAGAAATTCAGCCGCCTTGGCGGCAAGATCCCGAAAGGCGCGCTGCTGGTTGGCCCTCCGGGCACCGGTAAGACGCTTCTGGCGCGTGCGATTGCGGGCGAGGCGGGCGTGCCCTTCTTCACCATCTCGGGCTCTGACTTTGTGGAAATGTTCGTGGGTGTCGGTGCAAGCCGCGTCCGTGACATGTTCGAACAAGCCAAGAAGAACGCGCCCTGTATCGTCTTCATCGACGAGATCGACGCTGTGGGCCGCGCCCGTGGTGTCGGCATCGGCGGCGGCAATGACGAGCGTGAACAGACCCTCAACCAGCTGCTGGTCGAGATGGACGGCTTCGAGGCGAATGAGGGCATCATTATCGTTGCCGCGACCAACCGCCGCGACGTGCTGGACCCCGCGCTCCTGCGTCCGGGCCGTTTCGACCGCCAGATCCATGTGCCGAATCCCGATATCAAGGGCCGTGAGAAGATCCTGACTGTCCATGCCCGCAAGGTGCCTGTTGGTCCCGATGTCGATCTGCGCACCATCGCGCGCGGCACGCCGGGCTTCTCGGGGGCGGATCTGATGAACCTCGTCAACGAGGCGGCGCTGATGGCCGCGCGTGTGGGGCGTCGTTTCGTCACCATGGAAGATTTCGAGCAGGCCAAGGATAAGGTCATGCTGGGGGTCGAGCGCCGCTCGATGGTGCTGACGCCCGAGCAGAAGGAAATGACCGCCTATCACGAAGCCGGTCACGCGATTGTCGGCCTTGCGCTGCCCAAATGCGATCCGGTCTATAAGGCCACGATCATTCCGCGCGGTCAGGCCCTTGGTATGGTGGTCTCGCTGCCCGAGATGGACAAGCTGAACTACCATAAGGACGAGGCCAAGCAGAAGATCGCCATGACGATGGCGGGCAAGGCGGCCGAGATCAAGAAATGGGGCCCCGACCATGTGTCGAACGGTCCTGCCGGCGATATCCAGCAGGCATCGGCCATTGCACGGGCGATGGTGATGCGCTGGGGCATGTCCGACAAGGTCGGCAATATCGACTATTCCGAAGCGCATGAGGGCTATTCCGGCAATACCGCAGGCTTCTCTGTCTCGACCGCGACCAAACAGCTGATCGAGGACGAGGTGCGCGAGTTGATCGAGGAGGGCTATCGCGAAGCGGTCCGCATCATCAACGAGCGCGAAGAGGAATGGGAACGTCTTGCGCAGGGCCTCTTGGAATACGAGACCCTCACCGGCGAGGAAATCAAGAAGGTCATCCGGGGCGAGACGCTGGGCGGGGACGATGATACCCCCTTGGGCGGCCTGCCGACCGTCAACTCGATCTCCAAGACCAAGCCCGAGACCTCCGGCGAGACCGCTCCGGAGACGGGCGAGACCGATCCCAAAGCGTGATGCCTTCGGGAGATTTTACAAAAGGCCGTCCTTCGGGGCGGCCTTTTTTGCAAAGGGGCCGGATGTGGCGGCCAAGGTATCGCCCGGACTCTTCGTGTCAGGGCAAAGCTGCGAACGTAACGACGGATCTTGACCTTTCCGCTATGCGGTCCAAGCATGGGTCTGCTGCGTGCTTGCGGTGATTTGACAGGATTATTCATGCCCGCCTTGAAGCCGACGGGGTATCGTGCCGAGATTGTCTGGCTTGGGGTCGTGCCCGAGGGGCAGATGGAGTCGGTGGCGCGGACCGAGCTTGAACTGGATTTCGACGGCCCGCTGGGGGAGGCCCATCGCGGTCGCACACGGCCTGCCTGCTCGCGGGTCAGTGCGCAATTTGCCAAGGGCACGATTATCGCCAATACCCGCCAGATGACGCTGCTTTCTGCCGAGGAAATGGCCGAGACCGCGTTTGCCATGCGCATTCCCGAGCTGCGTCCCGAATGGGTGGGGGCGTCGGTCGTGCTGCGCGGGTTGCCGGATTTTTCCCATATTCCGCCATCGTCACGTCTGCAAAGCGAAGAGGGTGTGGCGCTGGTGGTGGATATGGAGAACCGGCCCTGCGTGCTGCCCGGCACCATCATCGAGGCGGTGCATCCCGAGAAGGGCAAGGCCTATAAGCCTGCGGCCACGGGGCGGCGCGGTGTGACGGCCTGGGTGCAGCGTCCGGGACGGCTGGCACTGGGGCAGAGCTTGCAGCTTTGGGTGCCGGACCAACGCGCATGGTCGAAACTTCAGCACGATTGGTAGGATCAGGCCTTTATCGCGATCTTTCATGGGGCAAGGGCGCAATATCGACATGACCTGTCGATCGCGGGCTTGTCCGCCTGTGCTGGGGATGTAATAGGTAGCGCCATCAATGTAAGCGGCGTCAATCTTTGTGCCGCCGGATAGATAAGCAGTGGATTGTCCTATGAAAGATCCGAAGACCATTCCCTCGATGAAAGAGCTGCGCGAGCAGATCGACTGGCTCGACCGCCAGATTGTCGAGCATCTTGCCTATCGTCTGACATTGATTGATCGCGCAATCGATCTGAAGCCGGAAGAGGATATGCCGGCACGGATCGAAGAGCGGGTCGAGGATGTTGTCGCCAAGGTCAAAGCGCATGCCGCGCAATGTAACGGCGATGTTGAACTTTTCGAGCAGCTTTATCGCATCATGATCGAGGCGTCGATCCAGCGCGAAGAGCGTGTTCTTGGCACGGGAGACTTTGAATGACTGCGACGATCATTGACGGCAAGGCCTTCGCGGCCTCGGTGCGCGAGAAGGTGGCCGCTCAGGTCAGCCGCCTGAAAGCCGATCACGGTATTACGCCCGGTCTGGCTGTGGTGCTGGTGGGGGAAGACCCCGCATCGGAAGTCTATGTGCGCAACAAGGGCAAGCAGACTGTCGAGGTCGGCATGAATTCCTACGAGCACAAGCTGCCTGCCGAGACCTCCGAGGGGGAATTGCTGGAGCTAATCGCGCGTCTCAATGCCGATCCTGCCGTGCATGGTATTCTGGTCCAGCTGCCGCTGCCCAAACATCTCAACGAGGATCTGGTCATCAATTCGATCGATCCGGCCAAGGATGTCGACGGCTTCCATATCTCCAATGTCGGGCTTCTGGCGACGGGGCAGAAATCCATGGTGCCCTGCACGCCGCTGGGCTGTCTGATGATGCTACGCGATCATCATGGCGCGCTTTCGGGGCTGAATGCCGTTGTGGTGGGGCGGTCGAATATCGTGGGCAAGCCGATGGCTCAGCTTCTGCTGCGCGATAGCTGCACGGTGACGGTGGCGCATTCGCGCACTAAGGATATCGAAGAGATCTGCCGCCGCGCGGACATTCTGGTGGCCGCTGTCGGCCGTCCTGAAATGATCAAGGGCGATTGGGTCAAACCGGGTGCCACGGTGATTGACGTTGGTATCAACCGCATTCCGGCCCCCGAAAAGGGCGAGGGCAAGCACCGCCTGGTCGGGGATGTCGACTTTGCATCGGCGGCAGAGGTGGCAGGGGCCATCACGCCGGTTCCCGGAGGGGTTGGGCCGATGACCATCGCCTGCCTGCTGGCCAATACCCTGACCGCCTGCGCCCGCGCCAATAACCTGCCCGAACCGGAGGGGCTGACGGCCTGAGCCGCCAAGGGGCAGGGGTCGAATCAACCGTAAATTGAACCTTTGACAAACGCCGGAAAATACCCCCGGCGTTTGTCTCGTTTTTGCGACGTTCGCAAAGGTGCAATTATTTTTGTTTATTCTGGAGCGCAGAACAGGAATTACTCTGGGCTCATGACAAAGGCATTCGCTTTAGCGGATGGGACAGGGCACGCCAAGCAAGAGGTCCCTTACGATGTGGAGCACCTATCTTCGTTCACTGAGCGTGCCGACGCTGCTTCTGACTTGGGGCGCCGCGTCGGTGTTCGGGATATTGGGCGGGCCGTTTGGCACATTCGAATGGCTGACTTTCGGTGAAAGGCTGGTCTACTGGCCGTCGCTCTGGGCCTTCGGTATTCTGATCGGCTGCGGGTTCCGGCTGCTTTACGAGACGGTTCTGGGGATCCGGCAGTTCTGGCGTTATGTGCTGCTGGAATCGGTCAGCGTTGGCGTCATCATGGCGTTTCCCTATCTGGCGCTGCTGTCCTATTTCGCGGATACGGCGCGTGCAAACCTGCCCAGCCTGCTGGAACTCGGGGCCTATAATTTTGCGATGACATTCTTTTGTGTCACATTACGGCGCGTGTTCTACCCGCAAGAGCAAGAGCAAGAACAAGAGCAGGCAGATCTGCCGTCATCGCAGGGCGATCTCTCCCCTGAAGATCTGCCTTCTGTCGGGGGGGCACCTGCGCAGATACGGTGTCAGCCGGTAAACGTCCGCCCGCCGCAAACCGGCCCGTCCGATATTCTGCCTGCCGAACATGCCACTGTGCCATTTGCACCGGCTCCGAGGCCGCAGCCTGCCCACCGCCCACGCCTGCTGGAGCGGTTGCCGGAGGAATATCATGGCGATATCTGGCATCTGCAAAGCCGCGACCATTATGTGCATGTCACCACCTCGCAGGGGTCGCATCAGGTTTTGATCCGGCTGGCTGACGCCATAACCGAACTGGACGGTGTGGAAGGGCTGCAGGTGCACCGGTCGCATTGGGTGGCCGAAGATGCGGTGACAGAGGCCCGCAAAATGACCTCCAAGGCAAAGCTGACCCTGCGCAACGGGGCTGTGGTGCCGGTGTCGCGCACCTATCTGTCCGATGTCGAGGATGCCGGTCTTTTCGACCTGCCCCTGCCGCCCGTAGAGCCGTCGCCGCAGATGCGTGTGTCCTAATGTAGGATCTCTTCGTCACGCACGAACATATTGGCCCATGCGCGGTCGATCAGCTCGGGCGACATCTGCCGCGGAAGGCCTTCGAATTTACAGATCTCGATCATCTGGTCGATCAGGAAGATCGGCTGATAATTCGCGTAGATATTGTTGATACTGGGGTATTTCACCTTCAGCAGATGGAGCAGGGCAGCTTCGTTCAACGGCATCTGGCGTTTATTCGCGACGAGTTTGAAGATCTTGAGGAAATCCCGCTGATTGGGGCCGTCGATCTTGATCTTGAAGAAGATACGCCGCAACGCAGCCTTGTCGAAGATGGCATTGGGGTGGAAGTTGGTGGAGAAAATCGCCAATGTATCGAAAGGCACCTCGAATTTCTCGCCCGATTGCAGCGCGAGGATATCACGGCTTTCCTCAAGCGGCACGATCCAGCGGTTGACCAGCTTCTGTGGTGGCTCGGACTGGCGGCCAAGGTCGTCGACGATGAAGACACCGCCCGAGGCTTTCAACTGGAGGGGCGCGGTATAGGTGCGCGCCGTCGGGTTGAATTTGAGATCTAGCATATCCAGCGTCAATTCGCCCCCTGTGATGACGGTCGGGCGTGCGCAGAGCACATAGCGGCGGTCAAAACGTGGCCCTGCGCGGCGCAGCGCTGTCGGGTCTTCTTCGGGGATCGGGGCCTCGGTATGGATGATGGGGTCGAAGACGGTGATGATCTGCCCCGAATATTCAATGGCGCGGGGGATATAGATCTGGTCGCCGAGCGCGTCGCGGATCCCGTTGGAAATCGAGGACTTCCCGTTGCCGGGCGGGCCATACATCAGGATCGAGCGCCCCGAGCCGACCGCAGGCCCTAGCTGGTCGATCAGATCCGGCGGCAGGACAAGGTGCCCCATCGCCTGCAACAGCGCCTCGCGGGTCAGTTGGATATTGCGGATGGACTGGCGTTTGACCTGCTCGCGATACTGCACCAGCGGCACGGGAAGCGCGCCGTAATATTCCGACTGCGCCAGCGCGTCCAGCGCGCGGGCGCGACCGGCATCCGAAAGCTGGAAGGCCATCTCGTTGCCGGAATTGGCATGCAGCGTTCCCATCGCCTCGACAAGGCGCTGCTCGCGGGCCAGATCGATCAGCTCTTGCAGCAAGGTGGTTGGCAGGCACATCAGGGCGCCCAATGCGGTCAATGTGGTCTGATTGGTGCGGAACATCGTCTTCAGAAGAAGGTCGCGCATCATCACAAGGCTAAGCCCCGTCTCCGACAGGCTGCGCGGTGTCTGCGGGGCCGTAATCGGGCGGAGCATCATATTCATGGCAGAAACCTTTTCCTCACACATGGTCACCGGAACGACAGACATACAGATACGTCTGGGCCGAAGGTGACGCCGCATTATGGCCGAATTCGGGAAAAATGCGGGCGTGGGGTGGTCTTATGCCGCCGCCAGAACGGCAAGGGCCAGATAGATCCAGAGGGCCAGCGCCAGCCCGACGCCAGCGGGGGTGCGTTTGGCAGTCCAGCTGCGCCAGCCGGAGGTCGCACGGGTCAAGGCGGGCAGGCGTTTGAGCAGTTGATGCAACCCCAGCCCCGCCAGCAAACCGACCGAGAGGCAGATCATCGCCAGCGAGATCTGCCCCGGCTCATGCGAGACAAAGAGCGCGGCGACCGACACGAATTTCACGTCCCCCGCGCCAAAGCCTGCAAAGGCAAAAAGCGCGAAACCGATGGCCAAGACCACGGCAAAATTGACCCACCGCCATGCCCAGACCTCGGGAGGCAGCACCGCCAGCCCCAGAAAAACAAAGATCCCCGCCGTGGTATAGACCGCGACATTGCGGATTTTCATGTCCCGCAGGTCGGTGGCGGCCACCCAGAGGCAGACCGGTGTCATCGCCAGCAGGAAAAGGCAGGCTGCTGCAAACGGGGGCGCGGCAAACATGTCAGGCCTTGACCTTATTGGCGTCAAGCGCGGCCAAGGCACGGGCGGCTTCTTCGAAATATTGGGGGTTGGTGTCAACAGCCTCCTGCAGGAGGCTGCGTCCGGTATTCACATCGCCCTGCTTGATGGCCGAAAGCGCCGCCGTATACAGCAACTGGGCCCGCTCGGTCTGGGTCATGTCGACCACCGGCAGGTCATATTTGCGTTGCGCGGCACGGGCCAGAACGAGGTTGTTCTTGGTGGTGAAGCTGGACGGGTCATAGGTCAGCGCTTCAGCAAAAAGCTTTTCGGCGGATTTGGCATCGCCACGGGTCAGTTTCGAGAAGCCCCAGTTGTTCAGCACACCGGCGGGGCGGGTTGTCAGCCCGACAGCCGTATCATAGAAACTATCGGCCTTTTTCCACTGCTTGCCGCTATCGGCCACCATCGCTTCCAGCCGGTAGCGGTCATAGGTCTCGTAGGTGGGCGGCACCGTGTTGAGCGTGGCCTTCGCGCCCGCCCAGTCATTGCTGCGGATCTGGGCATCGGCAAGACCGACCTTGTCGGCATCCGTGGCACCGGGCATGGCCAGCACCGCCTGCCAGACCTTCACGGCCTGATCATGCTGTTTGGCCCGCACCAGAGACTTCGCCAGCCCCCGCTTGAGGTCGATCCGGTCGGGGTTTTCGTTGGCAGAGCGCTGGAAATATTTCACAGCCTCCTTCGGGTCGCTGACAGTCAGCATGATATCCGACAGGTTCGTTTCGTCGATCGCATTGACGGTCTTGAAGGCCTCGGCCTCCTTGGCACTGTCGCTGGCACCGCAGGCGGCGAGCATCAGCGCGCCTCCCAGCAGGGCGGTCATCACGATAATCTGGCGCATGGTGTTGCGTCCTCTCGCTCGGCCTCAATGCTTGGTCAGCAGCAGGTATTCACCATGCCCGCGCCGCACCAGCTTGAATGTCTGTTCTTGCGGAGAATCATATACCGGTTTGTCGATTTTTGCGAGCGCGCGCATAAGGTTTTCTCGGATCGCGTCAGATTCGCCATTATCAAGACCATAGGCGATGCGGAAGGTCCGCGCGGCCTCGGCGACCTTGCCCTCTTCCATCAGCACGACGCCCAGATTGTTCCAGGCGGGCACGAATTTCGCGTCTTTTTCGGTGGCACGGCGCAGGATCTGTTCCGCCTGTCCCAAGCGCCCGAGTTTGAGATTGGCCGAACCGATGGCCGACAGCGTGTCCACTGTGGCCCCGTGTTCGGCCATCGCGCGGTAATAGGCCTTGAGCGCCAGATCATATTCGCCCGCTGCCATCAGGCGATGCCCGACGATCAGCCCGTCCACCCCGTCGCCATCCGCATAGCCCGGTGCATAGGGCGATTGCGAGGTGCCGAAGGGCAGCGGCACGCAGCCCGCGAGCGCGGCAGACAGACAGGCAAGGGCAATCAGGCGTCGGGTGGCGGGCATCGGGCTCTAGAGCGTCAGAAGTTGCTGAAGCTGTTTATCATATCATAGACCGAAGGCCCAACAAGGATGATGAGAAGCGGCGGCACGGTGAACGCCATTGTGCCCAAGGTCATTTTTGTCGGGATCTTGTTGGCCGCTTCCTCGGCGCGCATGATCCGTTTGTCGCGCATATCGGCGGCATAGATGCGCAGGGCTTCGGCGATAGAGGTGCCGAATGTCTGCGACTGGATCATGACGGTGGCGAAGCTCTGGATGTCGCTCACGCCCGAGCGTTCCCCGAAATTGCGCATCACGGTGGCTTTGTCCTTGCCCGCCTTGATCTCGTAGGCGATCAGACCGAATTCCTCGGAAATGGCGGGGCAGGAGGTGGCCAGTTCGCGGGCCACGCGGATGATGCCCTGATTGAGCGACTGTCCGGCCTCGACACAGACCAGCAGCATGTCCAGCGCATCGGGAAAGCCGTTCTGCAATTCGGCGGTGCGGGCTGCGACACGGCTGTTGACCCATTGTTTCGGACCAAAATATCCCACAACGCCCGGTCCCATGATCAGGCCGATCATCGCCGCAGGTTCCAGCGGGTCGGTATTGGTGAGGGTGAGATAGACCGTGATCAGCGCCCCCAGCGCAAGCCCGCCAATCGCCGCCGAGGCTTGGGTTGCGTGGAAGCTGCGCACGGCATTCGGGCCGCGATAGCCCGCGCTTTGCAACCATTTCTTGGCGGCCGACATTTCCTTTTCGTTTTGCGGTTCCAGAAAACCGGCAAACCGTTCCAGCGCGTCATTGCCGCTGCCTTCGCGCAGTTTTGCGGGGCTTCTTGTGGCCGTTACCGGCTGCGAATTGCGCCGCTGTTGGGCGATCTTGTCCAGCGGATCGCTGCGCCGTTTGAGCAGAAAGGGCAGGGTGGCAAGGATCAGCCCGCCCGCCAGCACCAGAAGCGCGATCATCGGTCCTAGCGGGCCAAGGGATTGGGTCAGGAATTGGGAGAGCGCGCTCATGGGGGTCTCTTTGAAAAGCGGGGCTTAGACTTTGATATTGGTCATGATGCGCATGAACAGTACATTCATGCCCAGCAGGACGAAGACGGCAATGGCCAGAGGCAGGAACATATCGGAATCCTTGACCTTGTCGTAATAGGTGGGCGAGACGATCAGGATGCCCGCCAGCACCACCAGCGGAAAGCCCGAGAGGAACATGCCCGACCATTTCGGCTCGGCGGTAATGGCTTTCACGCGACGGAACAGACGGAACCTTGCGCGGATCACTTTGGACAGCCCGTCGAGCACCTCGGCAAGGTTGCCGCCCGATTGCTGCTGGATCGATACCGCCACGGCGAGGAAGCGCAGATCCTGCATGTCCAGCCGCTGGGCCAGATCGCGCAGGGCATCGGCCACGGGGCGGCCATAGGCGGCCTCGTCCGCGATCATCCCGAATTCGGTGCCCAGCGGGTCGGGGATTTCTTTGGCCACGGCTTGGATGGCCGAGGAAAGCGGATGCCCCACCCGCAGGCTGCGCACCATCAGTTCGATGGCATCCGAAAGTTGTTCTTCGGCCAGAGCCATGCGTTTCTTCGCCTTGCCAGAGACCCACAGGAACACCGCACCGCACCCCATCGCCACCGAAAGCAGCAGACGTGTAGGCAGGTCCACCGTCAGCCCGACCGAGAGGCCCGCAAAGACCACAAGGCTCATGGCCGCCATGACCCCCATCAGCGCCTGCGGGCTGAAGGCGATATTGGCCTTTTGCGCCTTGTCGGCCAGCAGCGAATAGAAGGGGATGTTGCGCCCCTTCTCGTGCTGCGTCACCTCTTTGCGCAGCTGTTCCAGCACTTCTTCGCGGCGACCGCCCTTTTCCAGCATATCGATGCGGCGGTTGACGCGCCGCGACAGCGAGATCGACTTGCCGAAGACCAGCAGATAGATGCCCTCGACCAGCAAGAGCACCGCGATGAAGATCACCGCATAGATGGCAACGGTGGAAATCGCGCCCATGCTCAGCCCTCCACGGGTTCATAGATCGAGGCAGGCAGGTCATAGCCCCATTGGCGGAACCGGTCGGAGAAATGCGACCGCACGCCCGTTGCGGTGAACCGCCCGATGATCTTGCCCTCCGGTGTCAGGCCGAGGCGCTCGTAGCGGAACAGTTCCTGCATCGAGATCACATCGCCCTCCATGCCGGTGATCTCCGAGATCGAGGTCATCCGGCGCGAGCCGTCCTGCAGACGCGAGGCCTGCACCACAAGGTTCACAGCCGAGGCGATCTGGGCGCGCATCGCCTTGATCGGCATCTCGATCCCTGCCATCGCGATCATGTTCTCCAGCCGCGACATCGCATCGCGGGCCGAGTTCGCGTGGATCGTGGTCATGGACCCGTCATGGCCGGTGTTCATCGCCTGCAGCATGTCGATGACCTCCTCGCCGCGGGTCTCGCCCACGATGATCCGGTCGGGGCGCATCCGGAGCGCGTTCTTCAGACAGTCGCGCGGCGTCACCGCCCCACGCCCTTCGACATTGGGCGGGCGGCTTTCCATCCGGCCCACATGGGTCTGTTGCAGCTGGAGTTCGGCGGTATCCTCGATGGTCAGGATACGCTCGGAATTGTCGATGAAAGACGACAGCGCATTGAGCGTGGTGGTCTTGCCCGAGCCGGTCCCGCCCGAGACGATGACGTTCAGCCGTGTCGAGACGGCGGCCTGCAGATAGGCGGCCATCTCCTCGGTAAAGGCGCCGAACCCGACCAGATCGTCAATGCCCAGCTTGTCTTTCTTGAATTTCCGGATGGAAACCAGCGAGCCATCCACCGCAATCGGCGGCACCATCGCGTTGAAGCGCGACCCATCGGCCAGACGCGCATCGACATAGGGGTTGGATTCATCGACACGGCGCCCCACGGCCGACACGATCTTGTCGATGATCCGCATCAGGTGGCGTTCGTCCTTGAAAACGGTGTCGGTCAGCTCCAGCTTGCCTCCGCGTTCCACAAAAACCTGTTGCGGGCCATTGACCAGAATATCGGACACCGTCTCGTCTTTGAGTAGCGGTTCGAGAGGTCCAAGCCCCATCACCTCGTCATAAAGCTCGCCGATCAGTGTCGTGCGCTCGCTTGCGGTCAGGGCGATACCGGCATCTTGCAGGACTTCGGACCCGATCGCGGAAATTTCCGAGCGCAGATCGGATTCGCGCGCCGTTTCCAGCGCCGCCAGATTGAGGTCTTCGAGCAGGCGGGTATGGATTTCGGTTTTCAGTTCGCCCAGCTTCTGGCGACGACGGCGGTCCTTGTCCTGCGGCTCTGCCTGCGCGGGCGCTGCGGGCGCTATGCGGCGGGTGACCAGCGGGGCTTTCTCCACCACGGGTTCGACCGTCGGGGCCTTGTCGACCGCAGCGGCGGGGGGCGGGGCAGGCTGGGCGGTTGGCTTTTTGTAACGCGAGAACATATCTGTCCTTTCCGATCCCGTCCGGGATCAGCCCTGTGCAGCCTTCGCAGCGTGGTTACGGTCGTAGACGCTGCGCGCCAGCTTCTGATATTCGCGCCGTAACGGCGCTTTGGCGGCCGTTTCGGCAAGGGGCTGGCCGTGATCATTGGCCTGCGTGATGGCGCGGCCCCCATCAGGCAAGTGCAGCTCGATCGTGATATCAAGGCTTTCGGCCAGACGTTTGACGCGCGACTTGCCGGCCAGATCGGTGAATTTCGGTGCGCGGTTCAACACGTAGCGCAGCTTCTCGACCGGCAGATCCTCGGCCTGAAGCGCACGGATCATCCGCAGCAGGTTCTGGGCCGAGCGCATATCCAGTTCCAGCATGGCGAAATACAGATCGGAGGCCGACAGCACCGTTTCGGTCCATTGCACGACGGTTGACGGCATGTCGATGATCACGAAGTCGAACTGGCTCTGTGCCATCTTGATCAGCCGCGAGATGTCCTCGGTGCTCGGCAGATCCAGCGGCAGCATGTCCGCAGGGGCCGTGAACACATGCAGCTTGTCCTGATAAACCTGAAGCGCCTGATGGAACAGCTCGGCATCCATCTGCGCGGTGTTGCTGAGCGTGTCGAAAATGATCTCGCGGCGCGGCAGGTCCAGATAGGTGGAAATCGTGCCGTATTGCAGATCCAGATCGATCACGCAGACACGCGGCGCTTCGGGGAGCGCGGTGCGTTTCTTGCCGCTTGCGCCGGGATTGCAGGCCAGCTCCCATGCCAGATTGACGGCAAAGGTCGATGCGCCTACGCCGCCTGCCATGCCATGAACGGCCAACACCGCGCCGTTGCGATCCTGACTGGTTTTGCGTGGCTGGGCGGGGGCGAAATCCTCGACGGTATCCTGGGCATGGCCCAGCCGGTGGATGGCCTCGTGCAGCGCGCCTTCGGGCAGGGGATAGGGGACGAAATCATCCGCCCCCAGACGCAGCAGTTGGTGCAGCGCGATCGGCGAAAGCTCTTCGGCGATCAGAATGATCCGCAGCCCTTTTTCCTTGGCGGTCGTGATGATGCGCGTGATGCGGTCAAGATTGATCTCGTCATCCTCGTCCACGGCAATCGCCAGAAATTCCAGCGTTTCGGCATCGGGCTGGTTGAGAAACAAAAGCGTGTCATCAAAGCCGAGATCGCCCCAGCTTTCGCCAAGTTCGGCTTCCATATCCTCGATCAGCAGATTGAAGTTCGACACATCACGCGACACGGTGCAGGCCACCAGCGGCGCCGGCTCCGGGCTTAGTATAGGTGCTGCACTCATCTGCCTGACGTCCCTTCCGTTTTCGGTCCTCGGAGTGACCATAGGGTGACCCGCCGCGACTCGGTCGCAGGGGCCTCGCTTTGGCTCAAGATCATGCCGAATCTTGGCAAGATTGCGGCCAGACTGTTTCAATTGTGGGGATATAGGCGACGATCATGATAACAGGCGGCCCTTGTTTCCACGGACCACCTGCTGCAAGACATTCGTAACTATGCTTCTTATTTCGCGCCGGTGACCGTTCCGACCGATGTAGACTCACCGCCCGTAAGTTGTGTGGGGGGCTGCGCGCTTGTCACGTAATCACGGAAAACGATCTGCGCGTATTTCCCGTTCATCACCATCGGATTGCTTTCCACAAAGCCCGAGACTTCGGTGACGGTGCGGCGGTTCTGTTCGTTCGGGGCATTGGTCAGAACCAGCGGCTGTGTTTTGCCATAGCTTACGATGGCTTCCAGTCTTGATCTGGAAATCCCTTGCGATGTCAGGTAGTTGACCGCAGCTTTCGCGCGTCGCAGACCAAGTGCCTTGTTATAGGCGTTCGATCCGACAAGGTCGGTGTGACCATAGACACGGAAGCGCACCTCGGGGAACTGGCGGATAAACTTGGCCTGCTGGGCCAGAATCGCACGGGCTTCCGGTGTCAGCACGGCCGAATTGAAGGCGAAGTTGATCGTGGTGGGGACGCTGGCATTGAACTTGCTGTTCAGGTTGACCGCAAAATCCTGAGGATTGGTCATAACCTGAAGGTTGTGCGCCGTGGCGGACCCGTAACCGGTACTTCCCAGAGAGTTGCCGATCTCCTGGCTGCATCCCGCAAGGGTCAGCGCCGCTGCGCAAAGCGTAAGTGTGAAAGCCGAACCGTGCATCTGTTATTCCATCATATAACCGTAAGAGCCGGAATAATCCTGCTTGGCGACTTCGGCGGCAGCCCCGCTGACCGGACGCCCCGTGGTCTTGCCAAAGAGGAACATATCCGATTCCGAGGGGAGCTTCACCCGATCCGTCGGCAGGGCATAGGCCATGCCTTTGGTCGGCGTGACAAGATGCGGGGTGACGATGATCACCAGTTCGGATTGCTTGCGCTCGTATTCGCTTGAACGGAACAGCGCGCCCAGAACCGGCACGTCGCCCAGCCACGGCACCTGATCGTTCAACCCGTTGAAATCATCTTGCAAAATACCCGCGATAGAGAAGCTTTCTCCGTCCCGCATCTCGACTGTCGTAGAGGTTTCGCGCCGCTTGAAGGCATTCACCGAGAAGCCGCCCGATTCCATCGTCACGCTGGTATCGATGGCCGATACCGCAGCCTTCATTTCCAGATTGATGACACCGTCATCGATGACGCGGGGAATAAAGGTCAGCTCGACGCCGAAGGGCTTGTATTCGATAGCGATGCCATCATCGTCGACCACCGGAATCGGGTATTCGCCACCGGCAAGGAAATGCGCTTCCTGTCCGGACAAGGCGGTCAGGTTCGGTTCGGCCAATGTGCGCACGACGCCCTTGGATTCCAGCGCCTCAAGCAGCACGTTCATTTCGAAGGTGCCACGGGTCAGGCTGAGCCCGAACTGCCCGCCTTCACCACTATTGGTCGCATTGGTCAAAGAGGTGCTGGCATTGCCACGGGTTAGGCCCAAGCCAATGGAAGCATTCAGGTTTTTTGCCACCGAACGCTGCATTTCGGCAAAGCGGACCTGCAGCATCACCTGCTGGGTGCCGCCTACGGTCATCAGGTTTGACACGCGGTCGGGTGCATAGCGGTTGGCCAGATCCAGCGCCCGATCCAGCTTGCCGGTCGAAGAGACGGTGCCCGAGAGCACGATACCATCATTGGCCGTGCGGACTTCGATATTCTCGCCGGGCAGGATCTGTTTCAGCCGCTCCTTGAACTCGGCGATATCCGGTGTGACCTGCACCTCGACATTCGAGATGAGTTTACCATCCGCGCCCAGAATGGTCATTGTCGTGCGCCCGGGAAGCTTGCCCAGTACATAGATCGTGCGGTCGGACAGCGTGGTGATATCGGCAATACCGGGATTGGCGATGGATAATTCGGTGAAAGGCTGGTCGCTCTCCACCACCACAGCACGGTTCATCGGCACGGCCAGCGGTGCGGATGAAGCACCGGACATAACGCGCAATGTTTCGGCATTGGCGGCGCAAACCACGCCGAGGCCGCAAGACAAAGCCAAAAGCCCTGCCGTGAAGAAAGTCTTTAGGGTCATTGTGATCCTGCCTCTCCGATCACATCGTAAATCTTACGGCTCTGGCGTCCGCTTGGCGATCATTAACTGCGTTCAAAGGAGCATGACCGAAACAGGGACATTTGGCAATAATTTGCTTATAACCGCCCTTGCGGTTTGTGCCGTTGAGGTCACATGCAGGTTTTACCGTCCATCTGTTGCCGGGTTGGGGGTGGCTTAATTGGTGCAGGGGATCGGAGTTTCGATCACTTCGGAACCTTTGCGGGTTTTGATCGTGCAGACTTTGGGGGCAGGGGCTGCGGCAACTTCGGGGGTGCCAAGAAGCTGGTCGCGATCAATCTCGATCGGGCCCATTGCGCTGGTATCAAGCGTATTTCCCACCAGTGCCAGCATGATCTGTCCCGTGCTTTGCGCAAGGGTCAGGGCCGCCACCTGTTCGGGGCTGACCTCTGCGGTGACAGTGCGTGCAATCACGGCCTCGGCGACGCGATCGGCATCGGCGTTCTGATCGACCGCGATCAGCTTGAGATTGGTCTGGATCAGCTTGGTCACATCACGATTGTTGATGCGACCATACCAGTAGACATCCACGTGGTCGCCCGGGCGCAGGAAACCGGACACGCCGGATGCGGCGTTCACTCCGATGGTGAAAGCCCGCATATCTGCCGCCAGTCGGGCCGTAATGCCGGCATCGATGCCGGGTTTGGTGATCTTTGATGCAAGCAAGGGCTCGTTGGCCTCGTACGACCGTAGGGCCGCGCGGGGGCGGGTTTCTCCGTCAAGGAAGGCTGCTTTTGTGGCCTCGTCTCCCTGAGCCGCGCTAATGGCCGAGAACGCGCCTTCGGGCAGCTTGCCCTGCTGGACCTTGATGACCTCGAGATCGGCCTGCGTGAAACGTTCCCCATATTTCAGGGCATGTTTCACCACGACCATATTGGCCATCTGCGTCATGGACTGCCGCTCCTTCAGCAGGTAATCACGCTGGGCCTGAAATTCGGCAATCTTGCCTTGGGTCATATACACGGCCATGCCGGCCAGTGCGACGCCCAGAATAAAGACCAGTCCAAAGATGAGACGCATCGTGTTTCCCTTTCTGAGAGTACTTTGCGGCGTGAAACCCTAGTTTCGGGTTAAAAATCGTCCTGAATCTCGACGGATTCGAGATAGTCTGCGATTTTTGTGGAGGCGGATAGGGCACCTGCGCCAATGACCTTAGTCACGGCGAGTGCGAGGGCGGCAACAACGGCGGTGAGCACGATCCATTCGGTCGATACTGCGCCGTTTTCGCTTTTGCGAAACAGCCGGAGCTTTTGTAGGACCGATGTGGTCTGATCCGAATTTTTACAAGACGGCATGGTGGAACGCGCAGTCATTTTACATGTATCCTCATATGCATACCTGAACAGCAATAGAGCTTTCTCTGGACGTGAGGTGTTGGCATGCGAAAGCCGCCCCGAAGGCGGCTTTCGGCGAATAGACAGTCACCAAGCGTTTTAGCCGCTTCTATTAGCCATCGGTGCCGGTCGTGCCCGAGGTCGAAGCCGAGCTATCGAACAGGGTAAGGCCTTTGGTCACCTGCGAGGTTGCATCAACCTTGCCTGCTGCAGAAATCATATTCTTGCCCACAATGGTCACAACAGCAACGCCGAGGCCTACGATGGCGGCGGTCAGCACAACCCAGTCAACGGTCACAGCGCCGTCTTCTTCGTTGCGGAATTTCTTGGTCAGACGAAACAGTTTCATGGCAGCTCTCCAGTGTTAAACTCTCACTCTTTCCGCGGTTCTGGTCATTCACCCTTGTCCCTATGCCCCGCGGCATGAGGAGAATTTGTCGTTGGTTCGTGGCTAGAATGGGGCAGCTTGTCGGCCTTTCAGCGACCAAGAGCAGAATCTTTAGCTTTTATTGACCTTTCACGGGGCGCTTGCCACTTTGGGGCGAGTGATCGGTGGCCAATATGTGCAGACGCGCCTTCATGCGCGCGCGAATCCGGTCCTGGCGGGGGATTGCGGCAACGGTTTCGTATGAAAACGGGCCTCTGACGCGGACATCAAGGCGAATCGCTGGCGCTTGCGGCGGGATTCGGGATTTATGACATACAGAGGGCGGAGCCCCGGTTCGAGCAGGATGAGCTTATGAAAGTAAGACAGACCGTCCGTCTGGGCGCTGGCATGGCCCTTGTGATGGCCGCCGCGCCGATGACTTGGGCGCAATCGGTGATCACGACGCCCACCGTGCGCACAATGGCCATGCAGCATCAGGCCCCGACGGTGAACCGTTATTCGCCGAAAACAGTGACGCCGCCCGCGCCGGGGACGAAAAAGCGTATCAATATCCAGATCAACCCCGATGAGCAGCGCGCAGCACTGGCTGCGCGGGCGGCTATGCCCTTCACGCCGGTGATGCCGAAATCGGCAAGCGCACCTGCTGCCAGTTCCAGCTACACCTGGTACTGGGATCGGGTCTCGCCCGGTCTGGGAGATCGGGCGGGCCGTTTTGACGCCGCGATCGCGGCGCTGTCGCAAGGGCCGGGGGGCAAATCGGTACGCGCACCGCGGCTGGCCGATCTGAAAGCCATTGCCGACCGGCATGGCTCGCAGATTCTGGCGGCGACGATTGGCACACAGGTTTCCCCTGCTTTGGTGCTGGCGATGATCTCGACGGAATCTGCCGGACGTCATGATGCGGTGTCCCATGCGGGGGCGGTGGGGCTGATGCAGCTGATTCCCGCCACAGCGGAGCGTTTCGATGTGGAGGACAGCAAGGATCCGGCCCAGAATATCAAAGGCGGCGTGGCCTATCTGGATTGGCTGATGACCGAGTTCGACCGTGATCCGCTGATGGTGATCGCGGCCTATAATGCGGGGGAAAACGCGGTGAAACGCAATAATGGCGTGCCGCCCTTTGCCGAAACCCGCGATTATGTGCCCAAGGTGCTGGCCGCATGGTCGGTGGCGCGCGGGCTGTGCCTGACGCCGCCCGAGCTGGTGACAGATGGCTGTGTTTTTGCCGATCGTGGCTGACGTCCAGCCCCCCCGATTCCATGCCCAATGAAGAAAAGGCACCCGCCTGCCAGCGGATGCCTTTTTGATCTGTCATGCATCCTCATGCGGTCGGGCCGCCGGACGATGCGTGAATGAGGGCCTGTATGTCGATCCCGTGCCATGTCGTCACCCGAGGTGTGTTGGGGTGATGCGGAAGACGATATGTTGACGGGTCTGCTTGCCTCAGTCTTGTTGTTATCTGCTCGTTTTTAATGGCGTTCTTGGCTTCACCCGCTGCCACAGGATCAAGCGCTGCGCCGATAAAGGCAAACTGAAGGCTAATTGAGGCAAGAATAAGGCATCGTTTCCAAATTCGTGTCGAATACCGGAATCGGGCTGAAATTGTTCGGGCCAATGGGGCGTTGCCCATGAAAAAAGGGCGGAAATTCCGCCCCTTCGCTTTGGCTGTTGGATGGGCTTAGTTGACCAGCGTCGCTTCGGTTGCGGCGCGAAGCTCTTCTTCGCTGATGCCATCGGCCAGCTCCACAAGCTTCAGGCCGCCTTCGACCACATCCAGAACGCCCAGATTCGTGATGATACGATCCACAACGCCGGTGCCGGTCAGCGGCAGGGTGCAGGCCTTGAGCACCTTCGACTCGCCCGCCTTGTTCTGGTGGTCCATCACCACAACGACCTTCTTCACGCCCGCAACCAGATCCATCGCGCCGCCCATGCCTTTCACCAGCTTGCCGGGGATCATCCAATTCGCCAGATCGCCGTTTTCGGCAACTTCCATCGCGCCCAGGATCGCCGCTGCAATCTTGCCGCCGCGGATCATGCCGAAACTGGTGGCACTGTCGAAATAGGCGGTATTGGGGACTTCGGTAATGGTCTGCTTGCCCGCATTGATCAGATCGGGGTCTTCCTCGCCCTCATAGGGGAAGGGACCCATGCCCAACATGCCGTTTTCCGATTGCAGCGTCACATTCACGCCCTCGGGGATGAAATTGGGCACAAGCGTCGGAATGCCGATCCCGAGGTTCACATAGGTGCCATCCTCAAGCTCTTTTGCCGCGCGCGCCGCCATCTGGTTGCGGTCCCAACCCTTTTTCACATCAGACATGGATCAGGCCTCCTTCGGGCGGGTGGTGACTTTTTCGATGCGCTTCTCGTGCTGGCCCTGAATCAGGCGGTGCACATAGATGCCGGGCAGGTGGATATGATCGGGGTCAAGCGTCCCGACAGGCACGATCTCCTCGACCTCCATCACGCAGACCTTGCCGCACATCGCCGCCGGAGGGTTGAAGTTGCGCGCGGTCTTGCGGAAAATCGCATTGCCGGTTTCATCGGCTTTCCAGGCTTTCACAATGGCCAGATCGGCAAAGATGCCTTCCTCCAGAATGTAATCCTCGCCCTTGAACTGCTTGACCTCCTTGCCCTCGGCCACCTGCGTGCCAACGCCGGTCTTGGTGTAGAACCCGGGGATGCCCGCGCCGCCTGCACGCATACGCTCGGCCAGCGTGCCCTGCGGATTGAATTCCAGCTCAAGCTCGCCCGAGAGATACTGCCGCATGAATTCGGCATTCTCGCCGACATAGGAGGACATCATCTTCTTGATCTGGCGGGTCTCCAGCAGTTTGCCCAGACCAAAGCCGTCGACGCCCGCGTTATTGGACGCAACCGTCAGATCCTTGACCCCGCTTTTGACAATCGCGTCGATCAGAAGCTCGGGGATGCCGCAAAGGCCGAAGCCTCCTGCGGCGATCAGCATGCCGTCCGACAAAAGCCCGTCCAGAGCCTCGGTCGCGGAGCCGTAAATCTTCTGCATGAATACTCCTCCAAGTGTTTCAGCCAATAAGGCGCTATCGTTCAGAGCAAGTCAATGCTGCGCTGCGGCGCAGGGTAAGCAGGGCGTAAAAAAGGCAGGCCACTTGCGCGCCTGCCTTTCTGTCTTAGTCTTCGGTCCCCGCGCCGTCATCCTGATCGGTTTCCGGAGCGGCGGTCTTCTTGGGGGCCGCTTTCTTGGCCGCAGGCTTTTTCGCTGCGGTTTTCGGGGTGGCCGCCTTTTTGGCGGGGGCCTTCTTGGCCGCAGGCTTTTTGGCGGCGGTTTTCTTGGCGGCAGGCTTTTTCGCCGCGGCTTTCTTCTTCGGCGATTTGGCGGCCTTCTCGGCCAGCCATTCCACCGCTTGCTCCATGGTCACCTGCTCGGGCTCGACCTCTTTGGGAATCGTCGCATTGACCTTTTCCCATTTCACATAAGGCCCATAGCGTCCGGGCATCACCGAGACCGCGCCGCCATCGGGGTGCTCGCCCAACTCCTTCAGCGGTTTGGCGGCAGCGCCACGGCCACCGCGCGCCGCCTTCTGCGCCAGCAGTTCCACCGCGTGGTTCATCCCCACAGTGAACACATCCTCGACCGAGGGCAGATTCGCATAGGTCTTGAGGTGCTTCACATAGGGGCCGAACCGACCGATGGCGGATTCGATCATCTCGCCATCTTCGGGGTGGGGGCCGATCTCGCGGGGCAGGTTCAGCAAAAGCACCGCCTTCTCAAGGTCGAGATCTTCCAGTGACCATGTCTTCGGGATCGAGGCGCGCGGCGGTTTCGGCACATCCTCGGTGACCTCGCCCTTCTGCACATAGGGGCCAAAGCGCCCCACGCGCAGCGTCACCTGCATCCCCTCGTCATAGCCCAACAGCTTGCCGTCCAGCGCCTGCGCCGCGTCATCCCCATCGGGGGCAGACAGAGGGCGGGTATAGCGGCATTCGGGGTAATTGCCGCAACCGATAAAGGCGCCACCCGAGCGGGCGGTCTTCAGATGCAGCTGGCCATTGCCACAGACGGGGCAGATGCGCGGGTTCGACCCGTCCTCGCGGGGTGGGTAGATATGGGGGGCCAGAACCTCGTCGATTTTGTCAAGCACCTCGGTGATGCGCAGTTCCGAGGTTTCCTCAAGCGCGGCCGAGAAATCCCGCCAGAAGCGCGAGAGCACTTCCTTATAATCGCGCTCCCCCGCCGAGACATCATCCAGCTGGTTTTCCAGCCCCGCCGTGAAGTCATATTCCACATAGCGGCGGAAGTAATTCTCAAGGAAGACCGTGACCAGACGGCCCTTATCCTCGGGGAACAGGCGGTTCTTGTCCTTGCGCACATAGCCACGGTCCTGAATGGTCGTGACGATAGATGCATAGGTCGAGGGCCGCCCGATGCCGAGTTCTTCCATCCGTTTGACCAGCGTCGCTTCCGTATAGCGGGCGGGGGGCTGGGTATGGTGCTGGGCGCCGAGGATCGCGGCATTCTCGCTCATGACAGCGGCGGGGCAGCGACGGATGCCGGGCTTGTCATCCTCGACCAGCGTGTCCTCGCCCTGCGCCTTGCTGAAGGCCTCTTCATAGGCAGGCGCCAGCTTCAGGGCCTCGCCCTGCATGACCTGCGGCAGGCGGTTGCTATCCTCGTCATCGTCATCATCGCGGCCCTGGTCATAGACCTTCAGGAAGCCGTCAAAGGTGACAACCGAGCCGGTCGCGCGCAGCTCGACCTGTTCGTCTTTCGAGCCAATCAGAACGGTGGTGCGTTCAAACCGCGCGGCTTCCATCTGGCTGGCAATGGTGCGCTTCCAGATCAGATCATAGATCTTGCGCTGGTCATCGGCGGACACCTTCAGCTTGTCGGGCGAGACAAACATATCCGTCGGGCGGATACATTCGTGGGCCTCCTGCGCGTTCTTGGCCTTGTTCTTATACATGCGCGGCGATTTGGGGACGTAACTTTCGCCGAATTTCGTCTTGATCGCGTCGCGGGCCTGCATCACGGCTTCGGGGGCCATATCGATGCCATCGGTCCGCATATAGGTGATATAGCCTGCCTCATAAAGCCGCTGCGCCGCCGACATCGTGGCCTTGGCGCCCATGCCGAATTTGCGCGAGGCTTCCTGCTGCAGGGTCGAGGTCATGAAGGGCGCATAGGGGTTGCGGCTGGCAGGTTTGGCCTCGACCGAATTGACCATCAGTGCGCGGGAAGACACCGCCTGAACGGCCATCTCGGCATCGGTCTGATTGGCGAGGTCGTATTTATCCAGCTTCTTGCCGCCCAGCATCGTCAGACGGGCTTCAAAAGTCTGGCCACGCGGGGTCTCCATCTGGGCCACGACCGACCAGTATTCACGCGGGTTGAAGGCCTCGATCTCCATCTCGCGCTCGACGATCAGCCGCAGACAGACCGATTGCACACGTCCCGCCGATTTGGCACCGGGTAGCTTGCGCCAGAGCACGGGCGAGAGGTTGAAGCCCACCAGATAGTCCAGCGCGCGCCGCGCCAGATAGGCCTCGACCAGGGCGGTATCCACCTGACGCGGGGATTTCATCGCCTCCAAGATCGCATTCTTGGTGATCGCGTTGAAGGTCACGCGGCTGACATTCTTTCCCTTGAGCTTCTTTTCCAGCGCCTGTTCAAGGTGCCACGAAATCGCTTCCCCCTCGCGATCAGGGTCAGTCGCAAGGATCAATGTGTCATCATCTTTCAGCGCATCGGTGATCGCCTTGATGTGCTTTTTCGAATCGGACGCAATCTCCCATTTCATGTCGAAATCATGCTCGGGATCGACCGAACCATCTTTCGGAGGCAGGTCGCGAACATGCCCGAAAGAGGCGAGGACGGTGTAATCGGAACCAAGATATTTGTTAATTGTCTTGGCCTTGGCTGGTGATTCGACGACGACAACCGCCATGTGGACCTCGCAGGTAGAGCTATTCTTGAGTCGGGCGGAAGATGTGGGGTTTATTCGGGGAATGTCAATGTAAAGCCTGATCTTCCGGTTTTATGGCCTTTTCCGGCAGGGGCTCATGCAAGGCTGATCCGG
The DNA here is from genome assembly GCF_037949285.1 of Thioclava sp. GXIMD4216. Classification (NCBI taxonomy): domain Bacteria; kingdom Pseudomonadati; phylum Pseudomonadota; class Alphaproteobacteria; order Rhodobacterales; family Paracoccaceae; genus Thioclava; species Thioclava sp. GXIMD4216. Next base: position 19,399 of record NZ_CP149926.1, on the reverse strand, counting down.
CTTCCGGGGTGGCGCAAGACCATACCTTCCAGTTCCAGATCGGTCAGAAGCTGGGCGAATGTGGCCGCATCGGTTTGCAGATCGCGGATCACATGGTCTTCCAGAACAGGGCTGGGCCCCAGAAGCTCCAGAAGGGCTTGCGCAAGATCATCCGGCACGGCGCTTTGTGGCAGGGGGGGCGTGTGCGACGGCTGTGGCGGGGCAGGGCCCAAAGCCTCGGCAATATCGGCAAAATCGCGGATCAGGGTCGCGCCGTCGCGGATCAGCAGGTTGCAGCCACCCACCCGCCCGTCCATCGGGTGGCCCGGAACGGCCATGACCTCGCGCCCCTGGTCCAGCGCGTTACGCGCTGTCAGCAGGCTGCCCGATTTCGCGGCGGCCTCGATCACGATCGTCGCCCGTGCCAGCCCCGAGATAATGCGGTTGCGCTGCGGAAAATGGCGCGCCTGCGGCTGCATTCCGGGCGGGTTTTCGGAAAGCCGCAGGCCCTGTCGCGACAAGGTGTCATGCAGTCCTGCGTTTTCCTTGGGGTAGATCACATCGATCCCGCCCCCTTGCACGCCAATGGTGCCCGTGGGAAGCGCGGCCTGATGCGCCTCGGCATCAATCCCGCGGGCAAGCCCCGAGACAATCACATAGCCTGCCTCTCCGGCCTCCTGCGCAAGCCCTGCCGCCATGCGCCGCCCCAGAGACGAGGCGCTACGCGCGCCCACAAAGGCCAGAGCGGGGCGTTGGAGAAGGCTGGTATCGCCCAGAGCCCAAAGCACGGGGGGCGCGTCGGGCAGATCCAGCAGGGCCTGCGGGTAATCGGGCCCACCAAACACCAAAAGCCGCGCGCCTGCCTTGCGGCCCGCCTTCATTTCGGCCAGCGCGGTCGCCTCGTTACAGGGGGAATAGTCCGGCACACCGGCAGCGCGGGCGATCTCGGGCAGGGCCGCAAGTGCTGCCGTCGCCGATCCGTGTTCCGTAATGATCCGGTGAAAGGTCGTGGCCCCGACACGACGAGAGCGAAAGAGACGGAGAACCAGCAGTTCATTTTCTTCCGTGGTGGGTGGGGTGAAGGGGGTGGGGTAAGAAAACAAGCCTGTTTTCATCCGGTCCTCCGCCTCAATCGCAAGACCAAATTGCGAGATTAAGATTAACGAATGGTTACCAAACGCTGCGCTGCGAAAATTTTGCTAAAAATTTATTTGATCTCTTGATAGAAAAACCGCCCCAAGGGGCGGATTTTCTAGGTTTCATAAAGGGTTGGTTCGCAAAAGGCGCTCAGGCAGCAGAGCCGCCCACCGTCAGCCCGCCAATCATCAGGCTGGGCTGGCCAACACCCACGGGTACCCATTGCCCCTGTTTGCCGCAATTTCCGATTCCCGGATCAAGGGCCATATCATTGCCAATGGCACGAATCTGACGCATCGCGGTCGGTCCATCGCCCACCAGCGTGGCCCCTTTCACCGGAGCCCCCACAACGCCGTTTTTCACGCGGTAGGCCTCGGTGCAGTTGAAGACGAATTTGCCGTTGGTGATATCCACCTGACCGCCTCCGAAGCCCACGGCATAGATGCCATCTTTCAGATCGGCCAGAATGGAGGCCGGATCAGCCTCGCCGCCCATCATATAGGTGTTGGTCATACGCGGCATCGGGCAATGGGCAAAACTCTCGCGGCGGCCGTTGCCGGTGGGGGTGACCCCCATCAGCCGCGCGTTCTGGCGGTCCTGCATATAGCCTACCAGAATCCCGTCCTCGATCAGCACATTGCGCCCCGAAGGCGTGCCCTCGTCGTCAATGGTGATCGACCCGCGACGGTCGGGGATGGTGCCATCATCCAGCACGGTCACGCCCTTGGCGGCCACCTGTTGCCCCATCAGCCCCGCAAAGGCCGAGGATTTCTTACGGTTGAAGTCGCCCTCCAGCCCGTGGCCCACCGCCTCATGCAGCAGCACCCCCGGCCAGCCCGGACCAAGCACCACATCCATCTGCCCCGCAGGCGCGGCCTCGGCGCGCAGATTGACCAGCGCGATCCGCAGCGCCTCGCGCACGGCGGGCTGCCATGTGTCGGGGGTGATCAGCCCTGCCAGACCATAGCGGCCACCGCCACCATGACTGCCCGACTCGCGGCGACCGTTTTCCTCGACGATGACCGACACATTGATCCGCGCCATCGGGCGGATGTCAGAGACCAGCCCGCCTTCGGGTCGCAGGATGAAGACCTCTTGCAAAGAGGCCGCCATCGAGGCCGAAACCTGCACCACGCGTTTGTCCAGATCGCGGGCGAAAGCGTCGATCTCCTTGAGGATGTCGATCTTGGTGGCAAAAGTGGCATCGCTCATCGGGTCGGTGTCGGAATAGAGCCGCAGATTGGTGCCCTGTGGCGGGGGCGCCATCGTGCCGCCTCCGGCCCCCACGGCCAGACGGGCGGTCTCGGCGGCGCGTTTCAGCGCGCTTTCGGTCAGCTCGGTGGAATGCGCATAGCCCGAAACCTCGCCGCGCACGGCCCGCAGACCAAAGCCCTCGGCGGCGTCATAGCTGGCATTCTTCACGCGGCCATCATCGAAGACCAGCGCCTCGGAGCGGCGGCGCTCAAGGAACAGCTCGCCATCATCGGCCCCAGAGGTCGCCTCACGCAAAACAGCAAGGGCGCGCTCTTCATCCAGCTGGGTCTCAAAAGGGGCGAAGCGGGTATCGCTCATCCGGTGTCCTTCCTTCGTTGCGCGCCTATGGTCGCGGTTCTTCCCAACGGATATGTCCTGTCATGCGCGCTGATACAAGTTTTGTCGGCAATTCCTGTGCGATCCGCGTGCAAATTCCGGCGCGGCGGGCGATGCGGACCGCGCTGGGAAAATGTAAAGATATGGCGCAGTATCAATATTAGGTGTATCCGGCCGGTAGACCTGTGATCCGCTTGCGGCTAATCAGGCGCTGTTTCAGCCGGATCAGGCAGATCCGTCCCGCTATTTTCCGGCTCTTTGTGCCGGCGAGGTGTCTGGGCGCGGCAGGGGATCTGCGGATAGGGCTGGACAACGACAATAGCTGCACGGCGGGGCCATGCCAGAGGCTGCGGCGCACAGTTTCAGGAAAGACGAACCGGAAGGCACGTATGAGCGATATCAGCTATGTGAAACCGCAAGGCCAAGATGCGCAGTTCAACGATTTCGTGGCGCTGCTAAAGCCGCGTGTGATGTCTTTGGTTGTCTTTACCGCCTTCGTGGGGCTGGTTGTGGCACCCGTGCCGGTGCACCCTCTGGTTGGATTTATATCCATTCTTTTCATCGCCTTGGGGGGTGGTGCCTCGGGGGCGCTGAACATGTGGTATGATGCCGATATCGACCGCATCATGAAGCGCACCCAAAGCCGCCCGATTCCCGCAGGCCGTCTCAGCGAAACCGAGGCTTTGGGCTTCGGTCTGGCGCTTTCGGTGATCTCCTGTGTCATGCTGGCGCTGGCCTCGAATGTGTTTTCGGGGCTGTTTCTGGCCTTCACGATCTTCTTCTATGTCATCGTCTATACGATGTGGCTGAAACGCTCGACGCCGCAGAATATCGTGATCGGCGGGGCGGCAGGGGCCTTCCCGCCCATGATCGGCTGGGCTGTGGCTACAGGGGGCGTTTCTGTCGAATCAGTGGCGATGTTCCTGCTGATCTTCCTGTGGACGCCGCCGCATTTCTGGGCGCTCGCGCTGTTCATGAAAAGCGACTATTCGGCGGCGAAAGTGCCGATGCTGACCGTGACACATGGTCGCAAGGTGACCCGCCGCCATATCCTTGCCTATGCGCTGATCCTTGCGCCGGTGGCCATCGGGCTGGGCGTGACCTCGATTGGCGGGCCGGTCTATCTGGCCACGGCGCTGGTGCTGAATGCGGTCTTCATCCACGGCGGCTGGGTGATCTGGCGCCGTGCCGAAGAGACTGCCGAGGCCGAGAAATACCGTTTTGAAAAACGCTACTTCTATTTCTCGCTGCTGTATCTGGCGCTGCATTTCGGGGCGCTCTTGGTGGAAAAGGCGCTGCATCTTTGGCCCGCCTATGCCAGCTTCGCGCAGAGCTTCGATCTGGGCTTCCTGTGGTCATGAGCCGTCGCATCTATCCTATGCATCTGGCCCGTGCGTCGCGCAATAAGGGGCTGGGGCTGACATTGGCCGTGTTCTGCCTGCTTGTCTTCGGGCTGACCGTGGTCAAGCTTTCCGCCCAGACAGAGGCCGCAAACGCCCCCATCTCTGCCCAGACACGCTAGACCTTCGGGCTTTTCTGCCGCAGGTTATGCCGATTTCTGGGGGAGATGCGTTGTCAGGGATGACACCGCCCCGGCATTGGCGTATCAGACCCCGACGAACCGAAGGACCGACCATGCGTTATATTTCGACCCGGGGACAGGCCCCGGCTCTGAGCTTTGGCGAAGCAATGTTGACGGGTCTGGCCCGCGACGGCGGGCTCTATGTGCCCGAGACGGTGCCGCAATTCACCACAGACGAGATCGCCGCGATGGCCGGTCTGTCTTATGAGGAAGTCGCCTTCCGCGTGATGAAGCCCTTCACCGCCGAGACCTTCTCCGACGAAGAGCTGAAGGGGGCCATCACCCGCGCCTATGCCGGTTTCGGCCATGTGGCTCGCGCGCCGCTCAAACAGCTGGCGCCGAACCATTTCCTCTTGGAACTGTTCCACGGCCCGACGCTCGCGTTCAAGGATTTCGCGATGCAGGTGATCGGCCAGCTGTTCCAGATCGAGCTGGCGAAACAGAACCGCAAGGTCACTATCGTGGGCGCAACCTCGGGTGATACCGGTTCGGCCGCGATCGAGGCCTTCCGCGGGCTGGAGAATGTGGATGTCTTCATCCTCTTCCCGCATGGCCGCGTGTCCGAGGTGCAGCGCCGCCAGATGACCACGCCCATCGAAGGCAATGTCCATGCGCTGGCGCTTGAAGGTGATTTTGACGATTGCCAAGCCAAGCTGAAGGATATGTTCAACGATTTCACCTTCCGCGATGAAGTCGGTCTGGCGGGTGTGAATTCGATCAACTTCGCCCGTGTTCTGGCGCAGATCGTCTATTATTTCACCTCGGCCGTGGCTGTGGGGGCGCCGCATCGCAAGGTGTCCTTCACCGTGCCGACCGGCAATTTCGGTGATATTTTCGCGGGCTTCCTTGCCAAGGAAATGGGGCTGCCGATCGACCGTCTGGTGATCGCGACCAACCAGAACGATATTCTCGACCGCTGCATCAAGGCAGGCGATTACACCAAACGTGGTGTGAAACCCTCGATGAGCCCGTCGATGGATATCGAGGTGTCGTCGAACTTCGAGCGTGCGCTGTTCTGGGCCTATGGCCGTGACGGCGCCGCCGTCAGCGCGTTGATGGACGAACTGAAGACCCAAGGCTCCTTCACCGTGTCGAAAAACGCGATGGGGGCTCTGCTGGAACATTACGACAGCGGCTCGGTCGGTGAGGGCCGCACGCTGGAGATTATTGCCAAGACGCTGAAAACCACGGGCGAGCTGCTGTGCCCGCATTCCGCCGTGGGCGTGGGTGTGGCCAATGATGCGATCACCCGTGATCCGGCAACGCCTATGATCACGCTGGCCACCGCGCATCCGGCCAAATTCCCCGCCGCTGTGAATGAGGCGTCTGGGGTGCATCCCGATCTTCCGCCGCGTATGGCCGATCTGTTCGACCGCGAAGAGCGCGTGACCCGCGTCCCCAATGATCTGGCCGAACTTGAGGCCCTGATCCGTAAAGAGCGCCGCGCATGATCCAGACCTCGACTCTTTCCAACGGCCTGCGTGTCGTGACCGAGCGGATGCCCTCGATGGCATCGGCGGCCATCGGCATCTGGGTCAATGCGGGCGGGCGCCATGAGCGGCCCGAACAGAATGGCATTGCGCACTTCCTTGAACATATGGCATTCAAGGGCACGACCTCGCGGTCGGCCTTGCAGATTGCCGAAGCGATCGAAGATGTGGGCGGCTATATCAACGCCTATACCTCGCGCGAGGTGACCGCCTATTACGCGCGCGTTCTGGGCAATGATGTGCCGCTGGCACTGGATGTCATCGGGGATATCCTGATGAACCCCGTCTTTGATCAGCGCGAGATCGAGGTCGAGCGCGGCGTGATCCTGCAAGAGATCGGACAGTCGCTGGACACGCCCGATGATATCATCTTCGACTGGCTGCAAGAGGCCGCCTATCCTGATCAGGCCATCGGTCGCACCATCCTTGGTCCGGCAGAGAAGGTCGCAAACTTCGGGCAAAGCGACCTTGCTGGCTTTGTCGCCGAGCATTACGGCCCCGGCCAGATGATCCTTTCGGCTGCAGGCGATGTGGATCATGACGCTATCGTCAAACAGGCCGAGACGATCTTCGGCCATATGGTTCCGCGCAAGAATGCGCTGATCCAGCCCGCAAGCTGGAAGGGCGCCGAATACCGCAAGTCGAAAGATCTCGAACAGGCGCATTTCGCGCTGGCCTTTGAAGGTCCGAGCTACCGCTCGACCGATCTTTACGCAGCGCAGGTCTATGCGACGGCGCTTGGTGGTGGCATGTCCTCGCGCTTGTTCCAGAAGATCCGTGAAGAGAAGGGCCTGTGCTACACGATCTTCTCTCAGGCCGGTGCCTATGAGGACACGGGCATGATGACGATCTATGCGGGCACGTCGGCCGAAGAGGTCGCGCAACTCTCCACACTGACGGTGGATGAGCTCAAACGCGCCGCCGAGGATATGTCGGAAGTCGAGATCGCCCGTGCGCGTGCCCAGATCAAGGCGGGGATGCTGATGGGGCTGGAAAGCCCCTCCAGCCGTGCCGAACGTATGGCGCGAAATCTCGCAGTCTGGGGCCGCGTGCCGGACCTCGAAGAAACAGCGGCCCGTATCGATGGCGTCACGGTGGACGCCGTGCGTGCCTATGCCGGCAAGCTGATTGACGCGCCCAATTCCGCGCTTGCGCTTTACGGTCCGGTGGATCGCGCGCCCGATCTGGAGGAACTGCGGCGGAGGCTTGCTGCCTGATGCTGACGCGTCGCCGGAAACCGAAGGTGGAAACCGATCGGCTGACGCTTCGCCTGCCGCAACATTCCGACTATCGCGACTGGGCCAGCCTGCGCGAGGAAAGCCGCGACTTCCTGACCCAATGGGAGCCGCTATGGTCGCAGGACCATCTTTCGCGCAAGGCCTTTGCCAATCGGGTCTATTGGTCGGCGCGGGCGGAGGCCGCAGGCACCGCCTTGCCCTTCTTCCTCATCCGTCGCGATAATAGCCGAGTGGTGGGGGCGATCACCTTGGACAATATCCGCCGTGGCCCCGCGCAGTCGGGGACCATCGGCTATTGGGTGGGCGAACGCTATGCCCGCCAAGGCTATATGCGCGAAGCGATCAATGGTGTGGTCGATTATGCCTTCGCCATCCTTGACCTCAGCCGGATCGAGGCGGCCTGTCTGCCGGAAAATGCAGCCTCGCGCGGGGTGCTGGAAAAATCCGGTTTCAAATATGAAGGTGTGGCGCAGGCCTATTTGCAAATCAACGGGCGCTGGCGCAATCATGTGCTCTATTCCAACCTGCGGCCCGACCGTCGGGGCCGCACGGATGTAGGCTGACATTCTATAAAGGAAATTCCATGCGTTCTGCCGATGATGCCTTCCGCCAAGAGCTGTCCGACCTGCTGCCGGATCTTGCGCTATCCGAGGCCGAACCGCGCTATCTGGAAGAACCTCGCGGACGCTGGTTCGGGCAGGGCGGTCTTCTGGCGCGTCCCGAAAGCACCGAAGCTGTCTCGCAGATCTTGAAACTCTGCCATCAAGAGGGGGTGCCGGTGGTGCCTTATGGCGGTGGCACGGGGCTGGTGTCAGGTCAGATCATGCCCGGAGAGACCCGCCCGCTGATCCTCAGCCTTGAAAAGATGACCCGTATCCGCGATGCCGATGCCCATACGATGATCGTCGAGGCAGGGCTGACGCTGGCGCAGGTGCAGGACGCGGCCGAAGAGCGCGGGCGCCTGTTCCCGCTGTCGCTGGCCTCGCAGGGGACGGCCCGTATCGGCGGCTGTCTGGCGACCAATGCGGGCGGGGTCAATGTGCTGCGCTATGGCAATACGCGTGAACTCTGTCTGGGGGTCGAGGCCGTGCTGGCCGATGGCACCATCGTGTCTGGCCTGAAGCGTCTGCGCAAGGACAACACGGGCTATGACATCAAGGATCTGATGATCGGCTCGGAAGGCAGTCTGGGGGTGATCACCGCGGCCAGCCTGCGTCTGTTCCCGCGCCCCTCCGAGGTCGGCACCGCGTTTTTCGTGGTGCCCAGCCCCGAGGCCGCTTTGGAGCTTCTGGAACTGGCCGAGGCGCGGATGGCGGGCTGTGTCTCTGCCTTTGAACTAATCGGGCGGCAGGGGCTGGAATTTCTGGCGCAGGTCGGCCCCGAGGTTCATATGCCGTTCCCCGAGGCCCCCCACTGGATGGTGCTCTGCGAGATCGGGCTGCCTGCGGGGATGGAGGCCGAAGAGGCGCTTGCGGGGCTGTTCGAGGCGGCAGGCGATCTGGTCAGCGACGGGGTGATCGCGCAATCGGGCCAGCAACGTATGGATATGTGGGCGCTGCGCGAGAATATCCCCGAGGCGAACAAGCGCATCGGCTCGATCTCCAGCCATGATGTCTCGGTGCCGCTGCCCTCGCTTCCGGCCTTTATCAAGGCGGCGGGCGAGGCTCTGGCCGAATTGGGCGATGTCCGTGTGAACTGCTTTGGCCATGTGGGTGATGGTAACCTGCATTACAACGCGTTTCCGGCGGCGGGGAAAACCCGCGCCGATTACGAGAGCATGAAAACGGCGGTAAAGGATTGCGTCTACGAGGTGGTCAACCGCTTCGGCGGCTCGGTTTCTGCCGAGCACGGGATCGGGCGGATCAAAACCGGCGATCTGGAACGTTATGGCGATGCGGGCAAGCTGGCTGTGATGCGCGCGGTCAAAGCGGCGCTGGACCCGAAGGGCATCATGAATCCCGGTGCGGTGCTACCCGCCAACTGAGGCACGGCCAAAAGAAAGCGCCTCGCCCTTGGGGTGGAGGCGAGGCGCTGTGCAACGGTTCACGTGTTTGCAAGCAGCAGAACCAGTCTGCGCCTTGGTTCTAGCATATGGAATCCTGCCAAAAGGTTAGCGGATATCCGGCAGCGGCGCAGGGTTCTATTGTTTGTTGTGTCCGGTATGGCATCTGTCCATAAGGCTTTGTTTGCGTTCCGGTGTCATCCCTGTGGCCCATATGGGCGCTCGGGCAGGAGGGCTTCGGACCGGCTACGAAAGGGGCTGGTCCGAAAGGGCGCAGGTGTCAGAGCCCCTCGAACTCGCAGAGCACCTGAACGTTCTGGCCCATCGCTTCCAGCTTCTTGCGCCCGCCCAGTTCGGGCAGGTCCACGATGAACGAGCAGCCGACAATCTTGCCGCCCAGTTTCTCGACCAGCTTGAGTCCGGCTTCGCAGGTGCCGCCCGTCGCCAGAAGGTCATCGACGATCAACACACGCTCGCCCGGCTGGATGGCGTCTTCGTGCATTTCCATGATCGCCTCGCCATATTCCAGCTTGTAGGCTTGGCTGATCGTCTGGCCCGGCAGCTTGCCTTTCTTGCGGATCGGCACAAAGCCTTTCGATAGCTGATGCGCAATCGCCCCGCCCAGAATGAAGCCGCGCGCCTCAAGCCCCACCACCTTGTCGATGGGTTGGCCCGCCCAAGGGTGCAGAAGCTGGTCGATGGCCATGCGGAAGCCGCGCGGGTCGGCAAAAAGGGTGGTGACATCGCGGAACAGGATCCCCTCATGCGGGAAATCGGCGATGGTGCGGATGTAATCCTTGACGGTTTTCATGGCTGTCTCCCTGCGGGCGCTGCGCGGGCGGTCACAGGACCCGACCGGCCACGCATGTCAGTTTCTCTATCATCTCGGGGTCGCGACGGTCGGGGGCCGTCATGATCGCCCCGTCCAATGCACGGTTGCAGCCCGAAGCGCAATCCGTTTGCGGCCCTTTCAGGCGGGCGGGCAGGGCCGCGACCAGAGCGCGTGCCCGTTCGGCATTGGCATGCGCTGTGGCCACCACCTGCGCCACATCCACCGCGTCATGGTCCGGATGCCAGCAGTCGTAATCGGTGATCATCGCCACACAGGCATAGCAGATCTCGGCCTCGCGGGCCAGCTTTGCCTCTGGCATGCCGGTCATGCCGATCACATCCGCGCCCCAGCTGCGATACAGGCGGCTTTCGGCCAGCGTGGAAAATTGCGGCCCCTCCATCGCCACATAGGTGCCGCCCATATGCAGGGTGCCGCCGACCTCCTGCCCCGCCGTAAGGCAGATCTCCGACAGGCGCGGACAGGTCGGATGCGCAAAGGGCACATGCCCCACAAGCCCCGTGCCGAAAAAGCTCTTCTCGCGCGCGAAGGTGCGGTCGATATATTGGTCCACAACCAGAAAGTCGCCCGGCGCATAGGCTTCTTTCAACGAGCCGACCGCAGACATCGCCACCAGATCGGTCACGCCCATCATCTTCATCGCGGCAATATTCGCGCGGTAATTCACCGTGCTTGGCAAATGCCGATGGCCACGCCCGTGGCGGGGCAGGAACACCATCTTCACCCCGTCCAGCCATCCGGTCAGCAGCGCGTCCGAGGGGGTACCAAAAGGCGTGTCCATGCTCTGCCATTGACGGTCTTCCAATCCGGCAATGTCATAAAGCCCCGACCCGCCAATGACCCCGATCACCTTGTCCATATGTTTCCCCTCAGTCCAGTTTCGGGCGTAGCAGTTCCCATGTGTCGGTCACCGTGGCATAGGTGCCGCGGTAGCCCAGACGGCTGACCCATCCCGGCGGGCGGTACAAGCCCTCGTGCAGGCAGTCCTCCCGAAGATGGATGCCGATCACCTCGGCATGGACCAGCGTGTTTCTGGCTCCCAGAAGCGGGATCTCCTGCACCAGACGACATTCCAGTGCCGCAGGGGCCAGAGCCACACGGGGGCAGTCGATTTCGCAACATTCGGCCTTGTCCACACCGCAGGCGGTGAACTCGTCCACCCCCGCCGGATAGTCGGCGCAACTGCCATTCATGCCCTCGACAAGGGCAGGATCGACCAGATTGACACAGAACACGCCGGTCTCGCGGATTTGCGCCAGACTGTCTTTCGTCCCGTCGCGGTCGGGCTTTGCCCCCTGCGAGGAAAACACCACCTGTGGCGGCACATAGGCCGCTGCCGTGAAAAACGAATAGGGGGCCAGATTGTCGCCCATCGTTCCGCGGGTGGAAATCCAGCCGATCGGTCTGGGGGCGATGATCGCGTTGAACGGATCATGCGGAAGATCATGGCCTTCCGCAGGGCGATAAAACATTCTCGGGCCTCCTATGGTTTGAACCTGACAGTGCCGCGTGCTAGGCGGAAAGAAAAGCCCCACCGCACGCCTTTCGATACGCGGCGGGGGTGATCGGACAGGGCATTGCAGATGTATCAGCTCGATGAAGAAACCGATGCGGACTGGTGGGAAGTCGAGGCACTTTACGACCTCTGTTTCGCCCCCGGTCGAACGGCACTTTCCTCCTATCGCCTGCGCGACGGGGTCTCGCCGGTGCGCCCGCTTTGCCTGACCCTGCGACAGGACGGAATTCTGGCGGCGGTCATCCGCTACTGGCCGATCCTTGTCAGCGGCGCACGCTGCCTGCTGCTGGGACCGGTGGCCGTCCACCCGACCCGTCAGGGCGAAGGATTGGGCGGCATCCTCATGCATGAAAGCCTTAACGAGGCCCGCCGCCTCGGCTGGGAACGCGTGCTTCTGGTCGGGGACGAACCCTATTACCGCCGCTTCGGTTTCTGGAAAATCGACGGGGTCGACATGCCGCCGCCCACCAATCCCGACCGCGTTCTGGCACTGGAGCTGGTGCCGGGGGCGTGGAAGGGCATTACCGGACCGGTCGAGAAATCCCCCTCGGATCCGCCCGCGGCCTGAGCTGGCCCTTGCAGTCCCCAGGCCGCGCTCCATATCTAGAGGCAAAGGGAGATACCCATGCCACAGACCGCAACCCCCGAGATTTTCGAGCCGCTGACCGATCATCGCGTCCTGCAAGAACTGGAGGCTCTGGCACGGCGCTACCGCTCGGCCTCGGGGCCGGGAATGCAGTTGCTATCCTATCTGGGCGGCTCCGCGGAAACGCTGTTGGAAAAATTGCCCAGCCCGCTGCGCAATGGCCTCGAAGGGATCACCTCGCGGGCGCTCCAGACAGCCTTGGCTGCGGCAGGTCGCTCGCGCGGGGTCATCGAGGACAAACCCGACTGGCTCAATAGGGCGCTCACCACGGCGATGGGGGCGGCTGGAGGCTTCGCCGGATTGCCCGGGGCTGCAGCCGAACTGCCGCTGACCATCACGATGCTGCTGCGCTCCATTCAGGGCATCGCTGCCGAACACGGGTTCGATCCGGCCTCCGACGAGGTAAAACAGGAATGCCTGCGTATCTTCGCATCGGCAGGCCCGCTGGAAGAGGATGACGGCACCGATATCGGCCTTATCGCCACCCGTGTCACGCTCACCGGCTCCTCGATGCAGGGCATGATCGCAAAGGTCGCGCCCCGCCTCTCGGCAGTGCTGGGCCAGAAACTCGCCGCACAGGCCGCCCCTCTGCTGGGGGCTGTGGCGGGGGCTGCGGTCAATTATACCTTTACCAGCTATTATCAGGATGTCGCTCGGGTGCATTTCGGCCTCAAACGTCTCGCCCGCGAGGCGATGATGGATGAAGGTCTGCTACGCGAAGAGCTGGTCGCGCGGATCACACGCAAACGCTGATCTTCCAGCTGCCCTAAATATCCCGGGGTGAATTGGGGCCGTCAGGCCCCAAGAGGGGCAGAGCCCCTCTGCCTGCTGCCGTCCTGCCGGAGGCCCGCCTAGAGATGGGCCAGATAGGTGGTTACCGCATTGCGTACCGACTGCTGGCCCTCGTTGCGGGCCCGCTGGACAATCTGGCGTAGCTCGGCCAGATCTGCGCGGCGGATCAGGTGCTTGATTGGCCCGATAGAGGCCGGACGCATCGAAAGTGTCCGCAATCCCAATGCCGCGAAGGTCAGCGCCTCGACAGGGCGTCCGGCATCCTCGCCGCAGAAGCTCAGCACCGTATTGGTGGCCTGACAGCGCACGATGATCCGTTCGAGAAAGGTTAGGAAGCTGACATCCAGCGTATCGTAACGGCGGCGCACACGCTCGTTCTCGCGGTCGGCGGCAAAGAAGAACTGCTTGAGATCATTGCCGCCAATCGAGATGAAATCGCAGGTCTGGTAGAAGCTGTCGGGCGCAAACCCCAATGACGGCGTCTCCAGCATCGCCCCGATTTTCAGGCATTCCGGCACGGGGCGCCCCAAGGCGGCCTCGCGGTCGCGCTGGCGCAAAAGCGCATCGCGACCGGCATGGAACTCGGAGGGGCAGGCGATAAAGGGGAACATCACCTCCAGCGGGCGGCCATTGGCCGCACGGATCAGGGCCTGCAGCTGCATCCGCAGCACGCCGGGTTTGTCCAGCCCCACGCGGATCGCGCGCCAGCCCATCGCGGGGTTCGGCTCGTCCTGCGGCTTCATATAGGGCAGGACCTTGTCCGAGCCGATATCGAGCGTGCGGAATTTCACCGGCTTGCCCTGGGCGGCATCCATCACCCGCTTGTACAGCTGGGCCAGCTCGTCGCGGCGCGGAACGCGCGAACGGGTAAGAAACTGCAACTCGGTGCGGAACAGCCCCACGCCTTCGGCGCCGCTATTTTGCAGCGAGGGCAGGTCGGCCAGAAGGCCCGCATTCATCACCAGCGAAATGCGCGTGCCATTGCGGTCCTCGGCAGGCAGATCCCGCAGATCGGCATAGCGTTTCTGCGCCTCTGCCTGCATCGCGATCTTGTCGCGGAACGCATTGGCCACGGTGTCCTCGGGGCGCAGATGCACCACGCCCTGGTCGCCATCCACCAGAATCGGGTCGCCATTCAGCGCCTCGGTGGTGATCCGCTTGGCATGGATCACCAGCGGAATCGCCAGGGCACGGGCCACAACCGCGGCATGGCTGCCCACGGACCCTTCCTCAAGCACCACGCCCTTGAGGCTGCGCCCGTAATCCAGCAGCTCTGCGGGGCCGATATTCTTGGCCACCAGCACGGGGTTGTCGGGCAGTTCGGCACCGGTATTGGCGCCCTGTCCCGTCAGCAGGCGCAGCAGGCGGTTCGAGAGGTCGTCCAGATCGGACAGCCTTTCGCGCAGATAGGGATCACCGGCCTGTTCCAGACGGGCGCGGTTTTGCGACTGTTCTTTCTCGACGGCCGCTTCGGCGGACAGCCCCAGCGCGATATCCTCGGTCATCCGGCGCATCCAGCCGCGCGAATTGGCCAGCATGCGGTAGGTTTCCAGCACCTGCCGGTGGTCCATATCCATGTCGACCGAGCCGGAGATCATGTCATTGACCTGCGCTTGCAGCACCTCAACGGCGCTTTGCAGCCTGTCGCGTTCGTGATCGGGGTCATCCCCCACGGGGTTGGTCACCACGACGCGCGGCTCGTGCAGCCAGACACGCCCCTCGCAGGCGCCTTCCTGACCGGAAGATCCGCGGAACATGACGGGGAAGCGGTGGCTATGGCCGATCCCCTCGCCATCGCCCACGAAAGCGCCCAGCTCGGTCATCTCGGCCAGCACCATCGCCACGACCTCGAGGCCGTAGACGTCGTCTTCCTTGTAATCGCGCGCCTCTTTCGACTGCACGACCAAGACGCCCAGTTTCTCGCCCACACGCTGGATCGGAACACCAAGGAAGCTCGAATAGATTTCCTCGCCGGTTTCGGGCATGTAGCGGAAACCGGGTTCGGCGGGGGCGTCATGCGTGTTGATCGGGTTGCCCAGACGGGCCACGCGGCCCACCAACCCCTCGCCAAGACGCATACGGGTCTGGTGGACGGATTCCGGTCTCAAACCTTCGGTTGCGCAAAGTTCCAGCGTCTCGGGGTCGCGGAACAGGTAGATCGAACACACCTCTGTGCCCATAGAAGAGGCAATCAGCGAGGTGATCCGGTCCAGCCTGTCCTGACCATTTCCGGGCTCGGCCAATACGTCGCGCAAACGGCGCAACAGATTGCGACTGTCGCTATCACTGCGTTCCGCCATGTGAAAAGGCCGATCCTTTGCTCAACTCTTACGCCCGAAACCGGACGCGAAGGCGCTTCAGCCTTCCTGATCCAGTTCAAACGCATCATGGAGCGCCTGAACCGCCAGTTCCATATATTTCCGGTCGATCAGCACAGAAATTTTGATTTCCGAGGTGGAGATGACCTTGATGTTGATGTTTTCGGCAGAAAGCGCCTGGAACATCTTGGCGGCAACACCTGCATGGCTGCGCATACCGATGCCGACAACCGAGACCTTGGCGACCTCGGTATCGATGATCAGCTGGTCATAGTTGATCTTGCCTTCGGCTTTCGCCTCTTCCATCGCCTTTTGCGCACGCGCGACCTGATTGATCGGCAGCGAGAAGGTCATGTCGGTCACGGCACCGGCATAGGTCTCGTCGTAATCTTTTTCCGAGATGTTCTGCACGATCATATCGACATTCACACCGGCATCGGCCAGCGGGCCGAAGATGGCCTGCGCCACGCCCGGACGGTCGTGAATGGTGAACAGCGTGATTTTTGCCTCGTCGCGCGAGAAGGCGACACCAGAGACGACTTTCGATTCCATGATTTCTTCCTCGCCGCAGACCAGGGTTCCGGAGTTTTCGTCGGTATCCTCGAAGGAGGACAGCACCCGCAGGCGCACATTGTAACGCATTGCCAGCTCGACCGAGCGGGTTTGCAGCACCTTCGCGCCCAAGGAGGCCAGTTCCAGCATTTCCTCGAAGGCGATGCGGTCCAGCTTGCGGGCCTTGCCCGAGACGCGCGGATCGGTGGTGTAGATGCCATCGACATCGGTGTAGATGTCGCAGCGTTCCGCATCAAAGGCCGCCGCAAAGGCCACGGCCGTGGTGTCGGACCCGCCACGGCCCAGCGTGGTGATTCGACCCTCTTCCGAGAGGCCCTGGAAGCCAGCGACTACGGCGACCTTCATGCCTTCGGCGAATTTCGCGTCGATATTGGCGCGCGGGATCGATTTGAAGCGCGCGGCACTATGGGCCGAGGTCGTGTTGATCGGCACCTGCCAGCCCTGCCAGCTACGGGCGGGCACGCCCATTTCCTGCAGGCGCAGCGCCATCAGACCGGCGGTGATGTTCTCACCCGAAGCCACGACGGCGTCATATTCGCGCGCGTCGTAAAGGGGCGCGGTCTTTTCGACCCACCCCACAAGCTCGTTGGTCTTGCCGGACATGGCCGACACGATCACGATGACGTCATAGCCCCGCTCCACTTCGCGTTGGACCTTCGCGGCCGCATTGGCAATGCGGTCGAGATCGGCCACCGAAGTGCCGCCGAATTTCATGACGAGAAGCGGCATATCTTCCCCCTCGCTTCGCTGCCCGGTCCCTGCGCCGGGAGTTCCGGTTCCGGTTAAAGCAACGTGTATCGCTGCGCAAGAGTGGCGATATGGTCATTACATCCTTCTGTCATAAGAATGTCGTTCTAGACCAGTAGCGAGCGCGCAAAGGCTTTGCTAGATCTGGACACTCAAGGCCAGAGCCATCGGGAGGAGGTGCCCATGACCTTGCATGAACGCGAGACAAGGGAACGTCACGCACAGGCTGCGGGGCTGCGGGCATCGCTTGCAGATCTGCGCGCCATGATGGACCGGCGCGCACAGGCGCAGATGGACCTCTGGGAGAGCTGGATCACGCGGCCCGAATTCTACCCCTCGGCGCGCAATCTTGCCGATTATCTTTCCTTGGGTCCCGGAGAGCTTGCGCCCTTCGAGGCGCCGTTTGCCTCGTTCGGGATTTCCTCGCTCAACCGCGCCGAGCCGCATCTGCGGGCCTCGATCGATGCGGTGCTGGCCTCGCTGTCGCTGATTGCGGGGCAGGGGCCGGCAGAATATCCGCCCACCGAGATATTTGCCGCAGGGCCTGCGCGGCTGGCGGCGCGGCGCGCGATGCTGTTCGGTGCGCGTCGCAGCGGGACCCATGCGCGGATCATGGGCAGTATCGGTATCAGCTGTCTGGCCGTGCGGGATGCCGACGCGCCGCCACGCTCGGCGGAAAGCCATCTGCGGGCCATGATCGGGGCGGGGGCGGATGCGATCCGGATCGATACCGGCGAAGGGCTGGCCGAAGATTGGGTCGGGCTTTCGCAGGTGGTGCGCAATCTGGCGCAGGATATGGGGCTGCGCATTCCGGTGCAGATCGACCTTCCGGGGCCGCAATGCACCGTGGCGCGGGTGATCGGTGCGCATGGTCGCTTGCGGGTCGGGGACCGCTTCGAGATCGTCTCGAAGCTGGTCAAAGGGGATTTCCCGCGCATGACGTTAAGCCAGCCTGCGCAATGGGCGGCGTTGACCGAAGGGGCCGCGCTCAGCATCAATGGCGGCAAGCTGCAGGGGCAGGTGATCCGCCTGTCGAAAGGCGTGGCGCGTGTCGAGGTGACCTCGACGCCTGCGCGCGGGGCAAGGCTCAAGCCCGGAATGGTGCTGGCGGTACCGGGAGTGGAGCTGGACCTTCCGCCGCTTGGAGAGGCCGATCTGGCCGTGCTGGATCTGGCCCTGACATATGCCGACAATATCAGCGTGGCGTTGCAGAGCGTGAGTGATCTGGAAACGGTGTTTGGGGCGATTGACAGGTTGCGGGGCGGGGCCGCCGCTCTGCCTGCGCTGATTTTGCGCATCGAAACCGCGAAGGCCCTGCATAACCTGCCGGATCTGATCGTGGCGGCAGGGGGGCGGACGACGGTGGGGGTGATGATCTCCCGACCGGAACTGGCGCAGGAATTGGGCTATGCCCGCCTGACCGAGTTGCAGGACATGATCTTCTGGCTTTGTCGGGCCGCAGAGGTGCCGGTGCTTTGGGCGCCGAACCTGATGGAGCGTCTGGTGCAGGAGGGGCGGCAGAGCCGTGCCGAGCTGAATGAGGCCGCATTGAGCCATCCCGCCGATTGCGTGCTGATCGGGCATGGGCCACAGACGATCGAGGCCCTGGAGGTGTTGTCCGATACGGTGCTGCGTGCCGAACGCTATATGTCCAGAAGCAGCGCCCGTCTGGGCGGCTTCGGGGATTGGCTGATGGCCGAGGGCTAGTTGGTTTTGCGCCCGCTGCGGAAGGGCAGGGGCAGGATGCCGATCCCGTCTTCCATCAGCGCGCGGGCCTCTTCCAGATTGGCCTCGCCGTGGATGGCGCGTTCGGGCGCCTCGCCATCATGCATGGCGCGGGCCTCGCGGGCGAAATCCTCGCCGACATAATCGGAATTTTTCTCGATATGGGCGCGCAGCTTAGCCATTGCGGCCTCGACCTCGTTTGCCGGAGAGGTCAGGGCTGGCGGGGCGGGCGGGCTTTCGCCGCCTTGGGAGGGCTCTGCCTTGCGGGTGGATTGCACCGAAGGCGCCATCAGGGATTTCGTGACCGCGTTCGAGCCGCAGATCGCGCAGGCAACCAGCCCTTTGGCACATTGTGTGTCAAAGGCCTCGCCAGAGGCAAACCAGCCATCAAACTGGTGTCCATTTGCGCATTTCAGCGTGTAGCGGATCATCGATCTATCCCAAGAGCAAATTATCCCCAAAACCGGTCGCGGTCGCAGGGGGCGCAGTCTTCTGCCAAGCCGCAGGATGTCATGCGCGACCGGCATTACTTAAGCATGATTGCAGTAAACGCAAGATTTATAGATGCGCAAGCTGCTTGGGAAGCAGGCGCAGGATCTTGGCCAGATCGCGCTCCAGCACCGATTTGGCCGCCTTGGAGGTGGTCATCCATTTGCGGCGGCGCTGGCCCTTTTCGGGGAATTTCGGCGCAAGGCCGTGGACATGGATCGCATAAAGCGCCACGCGGCAGTCGCGGGCGGCGCCATCCGGAAAGATCTTCGGGTAGGTGTAATGGCCGATGCTGTCCTCCTGCGCGAGGCTGCCCGAGACCCCGGCCTCTTCCCACGCCTCGCATAGGGCGGTCTCGCCGGGATTGCAGTCTTTCATCAGCCATCCCTTGGGGAGCACCCAGCGTCCGGTGTCGCGCGAGGTGATCAGGAGCACCTGCATTTTCCCCGCCTTGCGACGAAAGCAGAGCGCGGCTTCCTGTGCGGTTTTGCCGGACGTGTTTGGTGCCGTCAGGCTGAGCTTGCGGTCGAGTTTCATCGCGAAGAAGGGCCGCCTGTCTGGAGGATGCGCGCTGCGCCGGAGAACGAAAGTTAGACCATTATGATGACGTGGCAATGACATCTGGATGAAGTTTTGTATCCGGAGGTGGCAGAAGCGGGGCAAGCCTTGCCAGAAGATCCTGCAGATAGGCCGGATCGGTTTCGGGCAGGCCCGCCTGTGCGGCC